>NZ_BAAAKW010000017.1:0-346078 GCF_039527955.1 Rhodoglobus aureus
CCCGCCTACTCGCCCTCGCCACAGGAATCTGGCACAACTGGCTCATCGGAGCATCACACAAACGATCCCTCATCGCCTACGACCATTAGGACTCACTCATCTAGGGGTGACTCACGATCAACTACAGCGGGTTCGAGCCCGTGAGCAGAAAGAACTGGCGCGGCGGTTGGAGAGGTTCCGCGCGGGTCGTCCGCCACTCGACCTACACGGCCGCACCGCAGTCGTGGTCGATGACGGAATCGCGACCGGATCCACTGCAATGGCCGCGTGCCAAGTGGTGCGCGCGCTCGGCGCCAACAGAGTGGTACTGGCGGTGCCGATCGCACCGCGCAGCTTCACGCCCGGTGACAACATCGACGAATTCGTCTGTCTGGAGCGACCCGCACGCTTCATGGCAATCGGCCAGTGGTACACCGACTTCACGCAAACCACCGACGACGAGGTGCTGCGCTGGCTGAGCCCGGCCTAAGCAATGATCCCGCGCCGAGCACGCGCCGAGCACGCGCCGCGAGCATCCGCACACTCACGACATCATGTCGACGGAACGACGCTTCTCCGCGAGAATTGCTATGACCAGCAGCCCCACCGTGATGGCCGAGGCCACCCCAATCGTGCCCACCATCGACGCGGCGAACGGTGACGCAAGAATGGCAACCGCAGCGAGCGCAGCGAGCGCAGCGAGCGCAGCGAGCGCAGCGAGCGCAGCGAGCGCAGCGAGCAAAAAATAATGCCCATAGTTCCAGAACAGGTAGCGTTCGGGCTTGTTCTTGAGACCTTCAGCTGCAGGCTCGGAGAAGTAGAGCCACCACAGCGCGAAGAGCAGCACGAGCACCACGAAGGCGGGGATGGCAAGCTCGGCCGGCAGCAGCAGCCGCACGAGCCATCCCACTTGTACGATGCCAATTCCCAGAGCGTAGCGCTGGGAAGTCGCACGAGTTTCGGGGTCGTCCTTGATCGCCCTCAGCAGAGTTGCGATGAGCCCCAGTCTCAGAATGAGGTATCCGATGGTGACGGCGGCGAAGTTGCCACTATCGAACGCCATCGGCACGCCCGCGGCGAGCACAAGGATGCCCCCCATCTGCAGCATAGTGAACAGTCGGTAGGGCACATCATCGGTGTCGTAGGCGGAGGCCAGCCAAGTGAACTGATTCCACGCCCACCAGATGGTGAAGAACACTGTGAGGAATGGGCCGACCGCGTCCGCAGTTTCACCAACCTCGATGGCGTGAACGAGTTGATTCACCACCGAGGCAACCGCGACAACAAACGTGAGGTCAAAGAGCAGTTCAAGAGGCGTTGTTTTGCGATGCGGTTCGTCGATGTCGCGAGCGGTCACCCGCGAACTCACAGAGTTCATGAAATGACTTTAGTCAGTCAACGGGCTCGGAATACCGAGGATCTTCGTGCATCGCCCAATATTGGGCCCCAATTTTCTGCGTCACTGGCCCGGGAACCCCGGCGCCGATCGCACGGCCGTCGATAGTGGTGACCGGCATAATCCCGCCCGCCGTACTAGTCACGAACACCTCGCTCGCGCTCGTCAGCTCGCCATACGGCAGTGCCCGCTCCTCGACCCGCAAGCCGAGCTCCACACCCAGCTGTGCCCCAATTTCTAAGGCAGTTTTACGGGTGATCCCCTCGAGAACGCCTGATTTCGGCGTCACTAACACGCCAGCAGTGACCGCAAACACGTTGAAGCCGGGGCCCTCGACAACATTCCCCTCGGCATCCGACAGCAAAGCAGTTTCGGCATCATGGTCGTAAGCGTCGTAGAGCCCCTGAACTAGATCGAGCCAGTGGTAGTTCTTCACAGTGGGGTCGACTGACTCTGGGGCGATCCGTTGCACGCTGCTCACGTGCACCGACAGGCCGCGTTTTTGGTGCTCAGGGGTCGCAACCCAAGCAAAGGGCACCGCGAACGCATAAAACTGGTTCACACAATCGCGAGGGTCCCGCGATCCTGGCGCCGCCATCCCGCGCGTGCAGATCAGTTCGACATAGGCGTTATCGAGACCGGATGCCCGAACACACTCGTGCAAAATTTCTCGGATGCCGTCACGGTCAATCGGCAACGACATCCGCAGCTTTGCCATGCCCCGCTCGAAGCGATCGAGGTGGGCGTCGAGACGGAAAAAGCGCCCATTCCACACGTGCACCACGTCGTAGGTGGCGTCAGAATGCAGAAACCCGAGATCGAGGATCGGGATAGCCGCCTGCGCGATCGGCACAATCTGACCACCAACGTAGGCTGCACCTGCTGTGTACGACAGCGCCGTGTCCATAGTCATTGCTGCTCCTCACAAAACCACTATGACTTGACTGTACTCACGTGACCCGTCGTCTACGGCTCTCGACGAGACGGATAGGTTAGAGGCTCGACAGTCGGTACCGGAAGGACGTAATGAGCTTGTCTTCCTCTGACGCCGGTTCTTCTGGAAAGAACCATCGCGCACCGATGAGATGGCTACCGTGGGCAACACTTGTTGCAGCCGCGGGCGTGCTCTCGGTAATGACTGCACCGGGCCAGACTGCGGGACTGTCAGTGTTCACCGACCCCCTCATCTCGCAACTCGATATCTCTCGGACCGGCATCTCGGCAAGCTACTTTGTCGGCACGATTATCGGGGCTGCGGCGCAACCATTCGTCGGCCGCGCACTGGACCGATTCGGTGCGCGCTCTGTGACCATCGCCATCGGGGTCCTGTTTGCCGGTGTCTTGTTCACCCTGAGTTTTGTGGGCAACATTGGCGAGTTGACTGCCGGATTCATTGGGGTTCGGATGCTCGGCCAGGGTGCGCTCAGCTTGGCAGCAACGACCGCTGTGGCAAGGACGATCACCCGGCATCGAGGGCTAGCTCTGGGCGTGACGAGCGCGATTGGTTCCGCAGGCATCTCGCTTGCGCCGGTCGGATTAGAGCGTCTCATCTCCGCCGTAGGTATCGAGGCAGCCTGGCGCTGGGAGGCGCTGGCCGTGGCGGCGGTGGTAATTCCGCTTGCCCTGATTCTGCCGGGCCGAAGCCGACCGGCCCACCAGTTCGAAGAGCTGTCGACGGCACAGATTGTGATTCATCGGGAATCGTGGATGCTGCGCGAAGCGGTGCGCACCGGGATGTTCTGGGTGATCGCAGCGTCGCTCGCCGTGTCGGGGATGCTCAGTACGGCACTGGCCTTTCATCAGATTGCGCTTCTCAGGGAGCGCGGGCTCACTCCGTTCGAGGCTGCGGCCAACTTCCTTCCCCAAACGGTGACAGGAATCGCTGCGACGTTACTCGTCGGAGTGTTCATCGACCGTGTTAGCCCGAAATTGTTCGTCGTCTTCTCGATGCTCACCCTGGCCGGTTCGCTGCTTCTCTTGCCGGTGGTCTCCGCCGGCTGGACCGCGGTGCTGTACGGGCTTGCGCTTGGCGCGGCCAGCGGCAGCCTGCGTGGCATGGAAGCCGCGGCTTACGTTCGCTACTACGGCACGGCCCACATCGGCTCGATTCGTGGATTCGCTACGGCCATCGGGCTCGCCTCGACGGCTCTCGGTCCCATTGCCCTGTCGGTGGGCGTTGACATCACGGGGAGTTTCACCGGTCCCGCTGTCACGTTCGCCATCCTCCCCCTCGCCGTCGCGATACTGGCTGTCTTCGTTCGAACTCCCCGTCGTCACGCCGTGAATTGAACGAGCAGCTCGCATCGCGAGATAATGGGGCAATGAGCCGACGCCGACAACTCAACGATGCCGGAATGAAACTGATGAATGGCGTGCACCGCGCGGTGCTCGCCATCTCTGGCGGTCGCCTCGGCTGGACGCTCGGAGGCATGCCGTCAGTTGAGCTCCACACCACGGGCCGGGTGTCGGGCATCCGACGATCCACTATGTTGACCGCCCCAGTGCACGGCAACGGCCGCTGGGTGTTCGTCGCGTCGAAGGGCGGCGACGATCGCGACCCCCTCTGGTACCGCAACCTCGTAGCGCACCCGGATGCCGCGATCACCGTTCGCGGGCGCACCCTGAACGTGCACGCCCACACCGCAGACACGGCAGAGAAGGCAGAACTGTGGCCGCAGATCGTGGCTGCGAACTCTCGCTACGCCGAGTACCAGACCAAGACCACGCGCGACATCCCCGTAGTCATCTGCGACGAGCGCTAAGCGCGCTCCACCAAAAACACGAATGGCCCGCGCAACTAGCGCAGGCCATTCGTGCGATCAGGGGTGTGATCTAGGGGGAGCTTTGAGAAGCGCTGCCTAGCGGCGCAGTTCCAGGGTGCAGCACTTCACGCCGCCGCCACCGAGCAGCAGCTCAGAGAGGTCGACGCCGATGGGGTTGTAGCCGCGCTCCTTGAGTTGGCGCTCGAAGTCTTTAGCGCGGGCGGCGATGACGATGTTGTAGCCATCGCTGTAGGAGTTGAGTCCGAGCACTGCCGCATCCTCTTCAGTAGCAAGGATGGCGTCGGGATACAGCGCACGGAGTTTTTCGAGAGAGGGCTCATCGAAGGCGCTCTCCAAGTAGGCGATGTTGGTGTCATCGAGCTTCGCGATGGCAGTATCAACGTGGTAAAAACTGGGGTTGATGAGGTTGAGGGAGACAACATTGCGGCCCGAGATTTCCGCGAGCTCGCGGTGACTTTCTACCGAAGTGCGGAAGCCCATGCCCGCAAGGATGTTGTCGCCGACGAGCAGGAAGTCGCCTTCGCCCTCATTGACGTTGACGGGGTCGGCGACGGTGAAACCGTTCGCTCCGAACCAGTCCATGTAAGCGGGGCCTTCTGCTTTGCGCTCGTCATAGGTGAAGAGTGCGCCATAAGCCTTGCCGTCGATCACGAATCCGCCGTTTGCGGCGTAGACCATGTCGGGCAATCCATCGATGGGGTCGATGAGCTCGACCTCAAAACCGAGCTCGATGTAGGTGTCATACAGTGTCTGCCACTGCTTTACAGCGAGGCTGGTGTCTGTAGGGTCGTTGGGGTTCATCCACGGGTTGATGCTGTAGCTGACCGTAAAGAAGTCGGGACGGCACATCAGCACGGTCTTCGCGGTTGCCTGGCGAGCAGGTGTGGTCGATTCGGTGTCAGTGATCGTCATAGCCCCAGTGTTTCACGCATCTATCCGCAATGTCTCGGCAATATGCGCATTTATTCGGCGCAAAGGCTAGTCAGTGCACAATATTTCGCCGTAGGGTGGGGTAATGGACAAGCTGGACGCAGGAATCATCGACATGCTCCGCCTCAATGCTCGCGCCGGGTACGGCGATATCGGTGACGCAGTGGGCCTCTCCGCCTCCGCAGTCAAACGTCGCGTCGATCGACTTGTGGCCAGCGGAGTGATCCGCAGCTTCACCATCCAGGTTGATCCAGCCGTCGACGGCATGGGCACCGAAGCCTACGTGGAGCTGTTCTGCCGCGGCAACGTGGCGCCTCACGAACTCAAGCGAATTTTGAGCGCCATCCCCGAAGTGGTGGATGCCGGAACAGTCAGTGGATCTGCCGACGCTGTCGTCCATATGCGCTCCCGTGACATCCACTCGCTTGAAATCGCTCTCGAACGTTTGCGCACCGCAACCAACATCGACAACACGCGCAGTTCGATTGTCTTGTCGCGCTTGATTCACCGTCGCTACGAGTAAGCAATCGGTTCGATTACGCATTTTAGCCACCTTCGTGCCGCGTGCGGTTTTCCACAGTAGAACCGGATTTTGACGACTAATTCCGTTTTGTAACACGAACTTAACCATGTATACCGTTGCGTCTGTCTCCGATTTCCGATTGACTACCCAGACACTCGCGAATCAGTTTTCGTGAACTCGGAGGTGCGTAACAACGTGACGGTTTCAACTCAGAAGACAAGCTCCCCAGACTCAAGCGCGGCAGACTCGAACGTCAAAACGGCGAGCGCGATCGAGCTGGAGGGCAGCGTCGTTCTTGAGGGAATAACGAAGAAGTTTGGTAGCGCAACCGCGGTAGACAACATCAGCCTGCACGTGCGCCCCGGCGAGTTTCTCTCGCTGCTTGGCCCTTCCGGCTGCGGCAAGACGACCACCCTGAGAATGCTTGCCGGTTTCGAGGAACCAACCTCGGGCAGCATCCGTATTTCAGGCAAAGATGTCGTCGGAATTCCTCCCCACAAACGTGACGTCAACACGGTATTCCAGGCGTACGCGCTGTTCCCACACATGAGTGTCGCCGAGAACGTCGCCTACGGTCTGCGCCAGAAGGGCACACCGAAGTCAGAAATTCGTGAGCGCGTCACCGATGCACTCGATATGGTGCAAATGGTCTCGTTTGCCGATCGCAAGCCTACCCAGTTGTCTGGTGGTCAGCAGCAGCGCATCGCGCTCGCCCGCGCACTAATCAACCGTCCATCGGTACTGCTGCTCGATGAGCCCCTCGGTGCACTTGACCGCCAGTTGCGTGAAGAAATGCAGATTGAGCTCAAGCTGCTGCAATCACGACTCGGCATCACGTTCATCTTTGTTACTCACGATCAGGGCGAGGCCCTCTCCATGAGTGATCGCATCGCCATCATGCGCAGCGGCCGCATCGAACAGTTGGATGATGCGGATTCGATCTATGACAACCCGGCGAGCGCCTACGTTGCCGGATTCATTGGCCAGCAAAACTTCATCCCCGGCACGGTATCTGCGAACACCTCGGTCATGGAATCACGTTTCGGTGTGGTCCGCGCAGCGGGACCCCACGCAGAACTCGACGCCGGTGCGGATGCCCAAGCAGCGGTGCGACCTGAGGCCGTCAGGGTCTCGGCAAGCACTGCGGCGAGCGCCACAGTCGCCGCCACTGCCGAGAATGAGATTCCGGGCGAAGTGATCGGCGTCTCCCACCAAGGCGAGACACTGCAGTTTCTGGTGTCGATCGGCAACGATCAGACCCTCCTGTCTCGGTCTCCTCGCCCCAATGCACCTCGTCTTGCTGTTGGCGAATCCGTCGTCTGTTCCTGGGATGCCGTGAACGTTCACCTCTTCCCAAGCGAGCAGGCAACCCAGGCTCGGGCCGACATTGCCCGCGCCGTCTCCAATCCAGCCCCACCAACCAGTTCAATCGCCCTCTAAAAGGAGCAGCCTGATGTCACACGAAAAGCCACTTCGCATTCTCGCCTCAACTTCGGCGACAAAGATCATCAAGTCGGAGTTGAACCGACGCCGCTTTCTTGCGCTCTCCGGCACAGCAGCCGGTGTTGCACTGCTCGCCGCCTGCAGTCCGGAGTCTGGTGCCGGCTCGTCCCCCCAAGCCACCGGAGGCGCACTCGAGGGTGGCCTGTCGATCTACAGCTGGGGCGACTACGACGACCCCGATCTGGTCGCTGAGTTCTCGAGCGAACTTGGCCCAACAATCACCTTCGACTCTTTCGCCTCCAATGAGGAACTGATCTCCAAGCTCGTCGCCGCTCGCGGAACGAGTGGCTACGACATCGTGGTGCCCACCGGACCGTTCATCCCGCAGATGATCGAGAACGGTCTCCTCAGCAAGCTCAACCTTGATCTAATCCCCAACATTGCCGACATGGACCCGGACTTCCTGGGTCGCGACTGGGATCCCAACAACGAATACTCCATCTGCAAGGCCTGGGGCACCACCGGGTATGTTTACGACAAGACCAAGATCAGTCGCGAACTCACCACCTGGGCCGACTTCATCGATGCTGCACAGAACGAGGCAAGCGGCAGAACATCCGTGCTCGATGACCCAGCACCGCTGCTCGGCATCTACTACTGGGCCAATGGCATTGATTGGAACACCACTGACGAGGCCGATCTTGCGGCGGCGGAAGAGTTTCTCACCACGCAGCTTGCCCCACACCTTTCGGCATTCGACTCCTACCCTGGTGGCGCAGCGATCCCGCAGGCGCAGCAGATTCTCATGCAGTCCTGGAACGGCGACGCGCGCATCGGAATTATGGAGAGCGACGACCCCGACCGCTGGCAGTGGGTGCTCGGCTCCCCTGACACCGAACTGTGGATGGACAACTGGGCTATCGCCGAGGGCGCAACAAACCCTGAGGCCGCCCATGCCTTCATCAACTACGTGCTCACCCCAGAGGCATCCCTGCGCGAGCTCGACTACATCGGTTACCACACCGGCGGTACCGGCATCGAGGATGCGGCGCGCGCTGCCGACCTCGAAATGCTCGACCTGGTGTTCTTCGATGAGACACAGATCAAGACGATGCACACCCAGACACTCAGCGAAGCGCAACAGCGCATCGTAGAGATCTGGGACAAGACCAAGGCTGCTGCCGGCGCCTAACCGTTGCAGCAAGTCGGGAGTACTGAATGACCGTCACCGTTGAGGACCGCGCTGCCCCAGAGGTTGGGGCACGCGCGGCTCCCACGCGCCAACGCCGCCGCCTGAAACTGCCCGGCTACGCCCTCGCAATTCCTGCCTGGGCCTGGCTGTTCGCCTTCTTTGTCGCGCCTGTTGCGCTCGTTGTCTGGTTCAGCTTCGGGTACAAGCCCGGCATCTTTGGCACCCACGCCAATGATGTTCTGTCGCTCGATCGCTACGCCGAAGCCCTGTCTCCGACGTTCTTCTCCACCTTCCAAAACACACTCTGGGTGGGAGTTGTCGGCACGCTTATCTGCTTGGCGATTTCCATTCCATTCTCGTATTGGCTCGCGTTCAAGGCTCCCGTCTCGCGCCGCGGCATGCTGCTGGCGATGGTCATGATTCCGTTCTGGACAAACTTTCTGGTGCGCACCATCGGGTGGCAGATCATCCTCGCCCCAACCGGACTGCTCTCTACCGCCCTCCAGTCAATTGGAGTGCTTGACCAGCCATTGGAGATCCTGTTTACTCGCACGGCAGTGCTGATCGGTGTGGTCTACAACTACATCCCCCTGATGATTCTGCCGATGTTTGTGGCCTTCGACCGGGTGTCGTTGCCGATGCGCGAGGCGAGCAAAGACCTCGGCGCTGGGCGATGGTCGACCTTCCTCAATGTGACGCTTCCCTTGGCGAAGCCGGGCATCATCGTTGGCATCCTTCTCGTCTACATCCCGCTGATGGGTGACTACATCACCGCCACAGTGTTGGGTGGGGCGAAGGGCAACATGGCGGGCCAGATGGTTGCCAACCAGTTCCAGACCGCACAAAACTGGGCCTTGGGCTCGGCGATGGCGGTAGTTCTGGTTCTCACGATTCTGACCACCGTGCTCATCGCTGCCCTCATTTCGTGGTTGGCGTCATGGCCTCTGAGAGCCCGCCAGCGACTGGTGTTGGGAGGCAAGTCATGAACCGGTTATCGTTCACTGATATCTCGCTCAAAGTCTGGGCAGTACTCGTCTTCATCTTCCTGTTTGCGCCCATCGCCGTCATCATCATCTACTCCTTCAACGAGGGCAGGCTGCTCGTCGCGTGGAACGAATTCGGTTTCGGCTCGTTCGCGACAATCGTGACAAAGCCCGCGATCACCGCCGCAGTGATGGTGTCGATACAGACGGGCTTCATCGCTTCACTGATTGCGACAGCACTCGGCACCATGGCCGGCGTAGCGCTGGCACGGCGAGCGGGCAAGTGGGCTCCCTGGTTTTTGATTCTGCTCATTCTTGTCACCGTCACCCCCGAAATTGTGGATGCCGTTTCTCTCTTGCCGTGGATGGTTTTCCTCGGTCAGGATGTTGGTCTCAGCATGTTTGACAATGGCATCGTGCGACTGGTTGTCGGTCACTCACTGTTCTCCACTGCAGTCGTGGCCTACATCGTGCGTTCTCGACTGATCGGAATCGATGAAAGCTTGGAGGAGGCCGCATCCGATCTTTATGCGCCTCCGTTTAAGCGCTT
The DNA here is from genome assembly GCF_039527955.1 of Rhodoglobus aureus. Lineage (NCBI taxonomy): Bacteria > Bacillati > Actinomycetota > Actinomycetes > Micrococcales > Microbacteriaceae > Rhodoglobus > Rhodoglobus aureus. Next base: position 9,780 of record NZ_BAAAKW010000017.1, read on the forward strand.
CACCCAGATCACGCTCCCGTTGGTGATGCCTGCGGTACTCGCTGGTGGACTGCTCTCGTTCACCTTGAGCCTCGATAACACAATCGTTTCGGCGTTCGTGCAGGTGTCGGGCACTACCCCGTGGCCCGTTTATGTACTCAGTGCTGTGCGCAGCGGGTTGCGGCCAGAAATCGCCTCCGTCTCAACAATCATGCTGCTGCTCACGCTGGCCGCGCTTGGCCTCGTTGCCTACGTCTTGCGTCGGGCCGGCGACTCTCCGACTGATATCGCCAAGACCGTCGGCGGCGGCTAGGCCCTCAGCCTGTTGGACCGCCCGACTGCTAGACCTCCAGACCGCTAGGCCGCTAGGCCGCAAAACCGCTCAAGGGAAGTGCACGAAACCATGTCATTCGCTGATCTTGTCTTTACTGGCGGTGCCGTCTTCACGGCGACCGGCACTGAACCGACCGCGGGCAGTGTGGCCGTGACCGGTGGCCGAATCGTGGCAGTGAGCACTGCTATGGGCAACACAGCTGTTGCGGATGCTGCCACCAATGTTGGTGCGGACGGCTCGCCGAAAACCGACGCCGACATCCAAGCGCTCATCGGCCCTGACACCGAAGTCATCGATCTCGCCGGCAAGCTGCTGATTCCCGGCTTTCAGGATGCTCATGTTCACGCTGTCTGGGGAGGTCTCGACCTCATCCGCTGCGATCTTGCTGAGGACTCCACCCGCGAGCAGTACCTGACCCGGATCCGCAACTACGCGACGGCCAACCCTGAGCTTGAGTGGATCTTGGGCGGTGGCTGGAACATGTCAGCCTTTCCCGGAGGAACGCCCACAGCATCCGATCTCGACACCGCAGTCGCCGACCGGCCCGCGTTCATCCCGAACCGTGACGGTCACGGTGCGTGGGTGAACTCGCGCGCGCTCGAGCTCGCCGGCGTCACGAGCGAGACCCCCGATCCGGCTGATGGTCGCATCGAACGCGACGCCCACGGCAACCCCACCGGCACGCTTCACGAGGGTGCGATGTCACTCGTGAACCAACTGCTGCCCGAGACTTCGCCCGAAGATTATGCGCGGGCGTTGACGATCGGCCAAGAGTATTTGCACTCGCTCGGCGTCACCGCCTGGCAAGACGCCATCCTCGGTGGTTACGGTGATGCCGGCGATGCCACCCCGGCGTACATGGAAGCGGCGACGTCCGGAGCATTGACTGCTCGCGTGGTTGGCGCCCTGTGGTGGGATCGCACGCGCGGCCCCGAGCAGATTCCCGAGCTCGTTCTGCGGCGCAAAAACAATGCCGCCGGGCGCTTTGCTGCGACCACCGTCAAGATCATGCAAGATGGCGTGGCCGAAAACTTCACCGCCGCAATGCTTGAGCCCTACCTCGATGGTTGCGGACACCACACCGACAACTCGGGCATCTCATTTGTTGACGCCGCCCAACTCATCTCGAACGTCACCGAACTCGACGCTCTCGGATTCCAAGTGCACTTTCACGCCATCGGTGACCGCGCGGTGCGCGAATGTCTCGATGCAGTGGAAGCAGCCCGAGCGATCAACGGGCCCAACGACAACCGCCATCACATTGCGCACTTGCAAGTGGTGCATCCGGATGACGTTCCCCGTTTCGCGACCCTCGGAGTGACGGCCAACATGCAGTCGTACTGGGCTGCCCTCGAGCCACAAATGGTCGACCTGACCCTGCCATTCTTGGGCGACCCGCGCAGTTCGTGGCAGTACCCGTGGGGCGACCTCTACCGGGCCGGAACCCATTTGGCTTCCGGCAGCGACTGGTCGGTGTCGAGTCCTGACCCGATGGCCGCGATCCACGTTGCCGTGAACCGCATTGCGGCTCCCGGCCACGAAGAGGGCGAGTATGAGGCGTTTTTGCCTGAGCAGAGCCTCGACCTGCTGACCGCAATGACCGCGTACACGGCTGGTTCGGCTTTTGCGAACCACCTCGATGCGACCGGAACGATCGAAGTCGGCAAGCTCGCCGACCTGGTTGTGCTCGATCGCAATCCTTTCGCTCGGCCATTGGCCGAAATTGGGATCACCAGAACAGAACAAACCTTCGTCGAAGGCGAGCGCGTGTACCTCGCGCCCGCGCAATCATGAAACTCGCCACTACCTGCGCGAGAAGGGAACGTGCCCCGTGGGCAAAGTAGTTTTTGAAAGAAACCCACCAGCAGCATCCGTCATCAGTCATTCGCTTCATGGTTCGGTTCATAAGCCGTTCTGGATCGACGATGTCAAGGATCCCCAAGAATTTTCGGCGCTGCGCGGAGAGATCACCGCCGACCTCGCAATCGTGGGCGGCGGCTACCTCGGCCTGTGGACCGCGGTGCTCGCCAAGCAACGCAACCCCGACGCGAAGGTCGTGCTGCTTGAGGGCCGCGAGCTCGGTTGGGCTGCCTCCGGGCGCAACGGCGGATTCTGCGAAGCCAGCCTCACCCACGGTGAAGAAAACGGCATGAGCCGCTGGCCCAATGAGTACGACCAGCTCGACCGCCTCGGCATGCAGAACCTCGACGAAATAGAGGCGAGCGTTGCTTCGCTGGGCCTCGACTGCGACTTCGAGCGCACCGGCTCACTCGATCTCGCCATTGAACCGCACGAGATTGCCTGGCTCAAAGAAGCCAAGACCGATGATGACACCGTCTTTCTCGACGAAGCGGCAGTGCGTGCCGAAGTGAACTCGCCCACCTACCTCGCCGCGGTGTGGAACAAGCGCATCAACGCCCTCGTGCACCCTGCCAAGCTCGTGCGCGAATTGGCCCGAGTCGCGAGCGAACTCGGCGTCGAGATCTTTGAGAACTCCCCCGTGCGCGAGGTCGAAACATCCGGTGGTCCAACGGATGCCGCAGTCGTGCACACCCGAAAAGGTACGGTGCGTGCCGCCAGAGTTGCGCTCGCGACTAACGCCTTCCCGTCGCTGCTCAAGCGTGCACGCCTGCAGACGGTTCCCGTTTATGACTATGTGCTCATGACGGAACCCTTGAGCCCCGCCCAACTGGCGTCTATAGGCTGGTCGAACCGTCAGGGTCTCGCCGATATGGCGAACCAGTTTCACTACTATCGCCTCAGCGCCGACAACCGTATTCTCTTTGGGGGATATGACGCGATCTACCACTATGGTCGCAAGGTTCGCGACAAGTACGAGAAACGTCCCGAGAGCTTCGAGCGGCTCGCAAGTCACTTCTTTACGACCTTCCCGCAGCTGGAGGGCCTCAAGTTCAGCCACCGCTGGGCTGGCGCTATTGACGCGTCAACCCAGTTCAGCGCCTTCTTCGGCACAGCCCGCAACGGTCGCGTGGCATACTCGGCCGGCTTCACCGGACTCGGTGTTGGCGCGACGCGTTTCGCCGCCCAAGTGATGCTCGACAAACTCGACGGACTCACCACCGAGCGCACCGAATTGCAGATGGTGAAGAAGATGCCGCTGCCCTTCCCACCCGAGCCAATTGCATCGATAGGCATCAACGCAACCCGGTGGTCGCTGAATCAGGCCGACCACAATCAGGGCCGCCGCAACGTCATCCTCAAGACCTTGGATGCGCTCGGTCTCGGCTTCGACTCCTAGGAGAACTATGCTCACCCCTGGCCAGCCTCACGCCTCAAGCGCAGTGACCGTCACGCGCGAAGCACTCGATGCCGCGAGCGTTGCGGAGGGACTCCCGACCGCGGGCTACACCGTGCTCGACACCCTCGGCGACACCGAGATCGGCATCTGGGAGATGAGCGTTGGCACCGCAACCGACACAGAAGAAGATGAAGTCTTCATTGTCGTGAGCGGGCGTGCCAGCATCCACTTCGCTGCGGATGATCGCACGATCATTGTCGGGCCGGGTGATGTTGTGCGGCTCACCGCCGGCATGCACACCACCTGGACGGTCACCGAAACGCTGCGCAAGATTTACGTCAGCTAGTTCGGCGGCCCCGCCGGCCTGCTCAGATCGTGTAAGCCTGAGGCAGAGCGGGGAAAGGCCTCTACGATCCTCCGAGCAGTCATTATCATCGCGTAGAGCAAGCGTCCTTGAGGCCACAGCGACAACAAGAGCGCCCCCCACATAGCAAACGCGAATGTCCAGAGCCCCATCGTCACAGCGATGCCGAGGTGGAATGCCACCCCAAGCGGAAGCAGCACGTACTTAGTTCGCTGAGGCAGGAACAGCGATATCCCCAGAAGAAATTCCAGCATTAAAGTGCCCCATGTGACGGACGCGACCAAAACGGGATCCAACATCATGGCATCTGTTGCTTGCCGCAATGGACCAACCGGTCCGAATAGGGGGTCCCGGAGCCAGCAGTAGATCGAAGTACCATCGAGCCACTCCGCAACCGAAAGCTTGCTGAGGCAGGCGTTGATGTAGATAAACGAAACCTGCACCTTTATGACCACAAGGGTTACGCGGGCAAGTATTCCAGCGTAGATGCCTGAGCCCACGAGCCCAGCGGCCGACAGATGTCTCCAGTGAAAACGACGCGAGTCCGTGAGCGATACCGGTATCAAGAGAAGGGCCAACACCGCTGCAACCTGATCTCCTCCGTCGACAGTAGTGAATGACGCTTGATTGCTGAATAACACCCACCACATGGGAATGGCAGTCAATCGCGGTCTCCAGCCCGAGGCGGCGAGGGCGAGGATGAGGATGCACAGAATCTGCATCCAGCTGTTATCCACAGGATCTACAACGCACCAAGCGCTAATCCGCGCCGGCCCAGCACAGTTGGGAACGACGTCGATGCCGGCCCCAGGCCGTATGAGCGTGTCCATCGAGTTGAATGCGAGTGTGGCGAGCCCAGTCACCGCAATTAGCGTCCTCGCTATCCCGAGGTTTTGTGTCCACATAGGCGTATCGATCCAGAGAATGACCCAACGAGACAGCCGTGTCAGCATGAGACGTCGATCAGAATCACGAGTGGCTCGGTTCCTGTTTGGCCAATGCGCGCGTACGCCCATGGTGCTGGGACCTCGCGAGCGAGTGCACCTTGACCACAGATCGTTGGCGCTGGCGATGGATTGCGGATTCTTATCCAAGACTCGTTGCCATCAGTCGTCAGTTTTGCGAGGCAGTCAAGGCTCGCGGAACTTAACTCGCCACACGTGATCCAGTTTTTGTCAACAATTGCCGTATACAGAATTCCAAGCTCAAGCCCTTGCGCCCTGGAGACTCGGTTGAGGCCAAAGAGGTACTGGGGTTGGCTGTGTGGAAACAACGCGTCTTTCTTCCAACCGGTGGTTGCGTCATAGGCGCAGGGCACCAAATTTTCGTCGCGCGGAGACTTGGTAAAGAACCCCCACTGCTCGGGCGCGATGGTCTGGGCAATGGGGCGCACAGATCTCTGCCACGACGACGTGAGCACGTTCTCTTCTTGATTAGTGAGGAACACAAATGATCCGACCACCGCCCAGAACCCAACCAAGAGTAGAAAGAAAAGAGCAATGGAAGGGGGCTCCGATAGTTCGCTACTCGGATCGATTTCGGATCGGGATGCGTCCTGTTCGGGATCGTTACCCACTTTTAACTACCTACTTCGATGCCGATTCGCTTACTTGGTGAAGTCCGATGCGATTTGGGATACCAGCTTCTCGTAGCGCAGCGAAGATTGAGAATCCGCTGCCGACGCCGGTCCCCAGAAGACGTTGGTCACGGAAACGGCTGCCACGACAAGCACCCCTGCGGCCGCGACCACGAGCGCCGCTACCGCGAACAATACGACCTGGATGCACGAAGGTCCCGCCGCAATATCTTCCTTAGTCAGATAACCAAGCGACTGGAGCGCGTTGGCAAATACCGAACTAGTCTCTTGCAGCGTCCTATCTACCACCTTAATATTGCCGCTTTGTAGACCAACCTCGAGCCGCTCGAAGTAGCCGGGTTCAGTGACCTCTATCTCCGCGACGATGACCGCTATGGCTTCAAGCGCTTCGGGAGTTTGCTCGACCGGCGTTGCAAGGTCGGTAACCTCTACGGCTGCCGGGCCAACACCAAAGACAATCGCCTCGAATAGAGCTTCACCGGTATACGACGGCTCTGATGTTGTCTGGCTGGAGATTGTTGTTTCTTCGGTGCCCGCAGCAATTGCGGGAGTCGCGACTGCTGCGACCAGTAAGGCTGTGCTGAGAGTGAGACCCAACGTAGCGAAGTAATTCTTGCGCACAATATGACCAATCTATTGCGACAATCCCCGGGATATCTTCTGTAAAGATTGAACCATCGTGACGTTCTCTCACAATACATACGACAGCTAAAGTGCACAATGCTCTAGGAACAATGTGGAAAACTTCTTTGTGACTTTATCGAGCGTTCGGACCGAGCGAGGTGGTCTTTATCCCATTGATAAGCGCCGCGGGCGTCTCTGGGTCGCGAAGGCTAAGGGAAAAGATCTTCCCGTTCATCAAATCAACAGTGAGTCCGGGGCCGGCGAAGAGAAGAAGAGCACTCCGCCCAGGCGCGACCCGGTATCCCCAGCCTCCCCAGTTCGCTGGCTCCAAAACCTCAGTTCGCGCCTCTCGAATGGTTCCAAGTGGAATGCTTTTTCGGAGGAGCGGCATTAGCGCGGACACTATGCGTAGCCCTCGACTATCTATCCGCACCCGCAAGCGAGCCAACGCAACCGAACCTAGAAATATCACGAGAAACACACCCAAGGTCACCCTACTCTCGAGCCCTCCCTGATCTATCGGCACAACAACAACCAAGGTCACGATGGCCGCCAACGCCGCGACAGCCATCCAGGCAAACAGACTGACATCGACTGTCTCAATCCACACTCCGGACTGATGCTCGGTCAGCTGCATCTCCGGGCGACTGGGGCCCGAAAGGTCTACTCGGGTCTTCGCCGCGATGAAATAAGGGACGAGCCCGAAGATCCCTGCCAACGGAGCGAACAAACCCCACCCACCCATCGTCGGTTCAGCACCTGCTGGGGCAGCAACAGCTATAGCGGCAAGTACTATCCAAATCGCCGCCGTCAAACCCGAACTCACTCCCGCAATAAGGAACGTCCGTCGGCGCTCGCTTGCGGGCATCTCCCGATTTGCGGATGCGGTGCCCACAGACGCTGCAATGAAACACACGGCAGCTGCGACACCTACGAGAAGAAGAGTAGGCAGAGTTGAGGTTACTTCCCCGTTGCTCCCGAACCGGCTTGCGACCTCAGCAGGCAAGAGCGATCGCCAGAACAGCCAAGTGGCAACTACGGCGATCAATGGCAACCAGGATACTGCGGCCGCCACTGCATCGCGTTGAACATCGGATTGCTGACGTTGTGCCATTAGCTACTTCCCCTCGATTAGGCCAAGAATTTCCAGCCGCGACATCCCAAGCTTCTGCGCTTCGACCATGAGTTCGTTTGCGAGTTCGGTCACACGGACCAGCGCCGGGCTGGCGTCGGAAGCAACCCAAGCCCCTCGACCCTGTCTCATTTCAATGAGACCCTCGTCCCTCAAAGCCCCATACGCGCGCAGCACGGTATGCATATTCACACCCAAGGACTCGGCTAGATCCCGCGCAGGAGGGAGCCGTTCACTTTGCCGCAACGCGCCAGTCACGATTCCCGCGCGCACCTGAGCCCCGATCTGTCCAGCCAAAGACACCGAAGAACTGGCGTCAACCAAAATCAGCATCTGTTTGCACTCCGTCTAGGACGATTCGAATGATCCGCTACCTTCGCAGCGAAAGTGATTCATCAAATCTATTGTTTGCATCACTCATAGAACAATATACCTTTTCGCTGGCATGATCGACCCATGAGGTGCTGCCGCCCGGCGTAGCGTTATTCTGCGAATGATTCTCCGATTCCCGACGACCATTTCGAGCGGCGTGATTTCGGCGGTGATTCTATTTTTAGCATCGAGCCCCAACCTGACCCATGCCGTCGTGCTTCCGTTGTGACTCAGGAACGGCCTCGAGCGTCCACCCCGAGGAGGCCTATGGGCCCAGCCGTGCTCTCCTGCCCCCGTTGCCGCGTAAGTCTCACATGCGCCTCATGGAGATACCTGGTCGATGAGCGGGCGTGCCAGCATCCACTTCGCTGCGGATGATCACACGATCATTGTCGGGCCGGGTGATGTTGTGCGGCTCACCGCCGGCATGCAGACCACCTGGACGGTCACCGAAACGCTGCGCAAGATTTACGTCAGCTAGTTCGGCGGCCCGCTGGGGTCGCGTAGCGTAGGAGCATGATCACACGACGGGAAGCCGCGCTTCGCTTAGACATCCCCTTGGAGATGGCCAGACGGCACGACATCCCGACCCGCATGTCTGAGGCTCAGTTCACTGAGCTCGAGACCAACCCGCCAGCCTGGCTTGTGCAGTCGCGCGCCAACCGCACGGGCAAGCGCCCTGTCTGGGCTCAGCTCACCTGCACGGTCTGCGGTTTCACTGAAGCAGCTCGGCCGAAGAAGTGGTGGCCTGCCTTCACCTATCTCACGTGCGACTGGCACGCAGCCGATGAACTGCCACCGGCCGCTGACGGTATGTACCGTTCGGAGATCGACGGAATCGGTAGTCGCTTCGTGGGAATCGTCGACGAGAAGCCATAGCGAGACAGCTTTCTCCGTCGGCCTGCAGTCACGGTGGCCGAACGGTCCACGAACTGCGCCGACATCCGCTAGCCGAGTTCGCGCAGCGGCGAAGTTCGGTCGCCGCCGACATCTCCTGTGTTTATGGTTCCGCCGAGTTCAATAATGACGGCGGATACCTGGTGCTCAGCCTTCGGGCAATGCTCGACGCCCTTGGGGATAACAAAGAGTTCATTCGGGCCGAGCACTATGTCGCGGTCCCGCAGTTGGATGGTGAGCTCCCCCTCCACGACCAAGAACAGCTCATCAGTCTCGGTGTGGCTGTGCCACACGAACTCGCCCTGAAGCTTCACGATCTTGACGTCGTGATCGTTAACGCTCGCCACGCGGTGAGGCTGCCAATGCTCGGTGACGGTGGCAAGGGCAGTGATGAGACTGGATGCGGCGGTTGACATGGGCTAACGCTAGCAGCGCGATTTCCGAGTTGCCGCTACGTTCACGACCGTTTACGGAGCATGTTCCGTCGCGGGTCCGCCGCTCGATTCTGGCGGAATCAGAACGAGATTTCCGACGTGGCCCTTGTCGAGAAAGTCGCGCTGTGCGGTAACAATTTCATGCAGTGGGTAAGTGCGCTCGAGAAGTGGGCGGATCTCGCCGCGCTCGACGTACGACACAACATCGGCGAACACGTGATCGTCCCACGCGGTGCAGCCAATGAGCCGCAAATCGCCGAGGTAGAGCATCCGAAGGTCGAGTTCAACGATGGGGCCGGCAATCGCGCCCGATGTTACATAGGCGCCACCGTGGCGCAACAGTGCGAGCATGTTGCCAAACTCTGCGCCTGCGACGTTATCGATCACGACGTCGATACTCTTCGCACCAAGCTGCGCCATATGGTCGTGCCCGCGTTCGAGCACCTCGTCGGCACCAATCTCGATGACCCGGTCGTGTTTTGCGACGCTCGCGATACCGATGACGTAGGCGCCCCGTCGTTTCGCGAGCTGCACTACGGCCGACCCCACGCCTCCGGATGCTCCGGGAACCAGCACCCGCATGCCCGCGGTGATGCCGGCTCGGCTCACCATGTTCTCCGCGGTTCCGTAGGCGCAGGGAATCGTGGCGAGCTCGGCATCACTCCAGGTGCTATCGACGGCGAACACGTCGCACGCCCGCACAACGGTGAGCTGGGCAAATGCGCCGTCACGATCTGAACCAAGCCACTCTGTCTCGTCTGACCCATCTGTCTCGTCTGACCCTTCCTGGTCGAGAGGCATGCACGCCCGAATGAGCACGCGGGCACCGACGATGCTCCGATCGACTCCGGCACCTACTGCGACAACACGGCCACAGCAGTCTGCGCCCTGGATGAGCGGAAACGGCGTTGCCCCGTTCCAGCCACCGTCTGCACGGCCCACCCCCAGATCCTCGATCCCATCAGAGGATTCGTCGGTGGCAGTCGACACGCTCGACGAGTACCAGCCGAGTCGCGTATTGATGTCGGTGTTGTTCACGCCAGCCGCGAGCACCTGAACGAGCACCTCTCCAGGCCCGGCTACTGGTCTTACGACCTCGCTCACGACGAGCCGGTCGTAGTCACCAACACCCGTGGTGACGACGGCGGTCATCGTGGCCGCGTCTGTGTCGGCGGCGTCAGTATTGGGTCGCTGGCTCATGACTCCAGTCTCGCAGCAAGGCACGCAGCGCCGGGTTCTCCGCCCGACTCGCCTACCGGTCGCGCAGCGGCTTCGCCGCACCGGCCAGCACTAGGGCAACCAGAATTGGGATTCCGATCACCAGAAGCGCCATTCTGATCCCGATCACGTCACCGAGGAACCCCAGCAGTGGCGGGCCAGCGAGGAAGGCAATGTAGCCGAGCGTGGAGACCACCGAAACCCTGGCGGCGGCGCGCTTCGGATCATCCGCCGCTGCTGACATCCCCATCGGGAACGCGAGCGCCGCACCGATACCCCACAGCGCAACACCGACCATGGCGAGCCAGATGTTTCCTGCCAGCACGAAGAGGGTCAGGCCGATTGCTGCTGCCGCCATGCTGGCCCGAAGAACGGGAACCCGGCCGTAGGCGTCAATAGCTTTGCCTCCGAAGAAACGCATGACGGTCATCGCCAAGACGAAGACGGCGAACATGAGGGCGCCATTGGATTCTGTGACATCGAGTCCGTCGACGGCGGCTTTAGCGATCCAGTCGTTTCCGGCACCTTCCGTGAGAGTGGCTCCGAGCACCACGACGCCGATCAACAGGGTGCGGCGATCGCTCCAGGCACTGCGAGCCGTCGGAGTTGTAGCTTCTCCAGATGACTGCGGAGCTGCCGGGATGCGTGCCAGGAAGTACTTCGGAATCACGAAGGTCGTTGCCGCCACTACGACAGCGATGACGAGGAGGTGGGCGGGAAGCCCGATTCCTAGGATGGATAGCCCGGCGCCAATCAGTGCGCCAACGAATGCCCCACCGCTAAAGGCTGCATGGAGCTGCGGCATGATGGTGCGCCCGAGTTTGTGCTCAACGTCGGCGCCCTCAATGTTTTGGGCGACATCCCACAGCCCGACCCCAATGCCGAAGAAGAAGAGGGAGATCGCGGTTGCCGGTACAGACTCGGCGGCGAGCGATAACGAAATGCCGACTCCAGCGAGGGCCGCCACCAGGCCTGCAGCGCGAACAGTGTTGGCCGTGCCGATTCTGCCTGTTACGTAACCGGCAGTGGGCAAAGCGATGAGAGAACCCGCCGCCACGCAAAGAAGCAAGGTTCCCATTTGCCCAGGAGTGATGTTCAAGGTCTCGGTGACCGCAGGGATGCGGGCCGCCCAACTGGCAAACACGAGCCCGTTAATGCCGAACACGATGAACGTCGCGACGCCAGCAGCCTTCAGTTGCACCGAGGTTGCGGTTGCGGTCATACGGTCACTACTTCCACTGACTGACGGTCAAGTTCTGCAAGCTCTTGGGCCTGATCGAATCGAATCACGCGACAACTTTACGAGACACTGCCACGAGCGAAGGAAATGCTTTCCTCGATGAACGAGACAACAATGTCGAGCTCTGCGATCGTTCGCGGACCGTAGATCATGAACGCGGAGCCGAAATCTTCGTACTGGTGTGGCTCGCCCCAGCCCAGTTCCGTCAGCTGCTGACCGCGGTTGGCGGAAAGGCAGAGGTGCAGACTCGTGTCGAATACGCCGTGTAGGTGCACCGGTTCAAGGCGCTGCCCTGGCGCAAGCGACGTCTCAGGAGCGCGCTCATCCACTTTGTCGAGCAAGAAGACCGCCCGTGAGGATGCCGGTGAAACTTGGCTGTGCCCCTCGATAACCGAGTGCAGACCAAAAGTGCGCGCGACGAGTTGGCCCCAAAGTTCCGGCGATGACTGCTGAGTCAGCTGGCCCTGAGGACCTTCGGTCGATACCCGCGGTCGTGCACCCGTTCGCTGTTCCGTGATCACACCTCGAACTTACGGCACCGCACCGATGTCGTGGGATCTGACCCGAGCTAGCTCCTCCTGACGAACGCGCGTAGCTCGTTAGGACGTGCATCGTGCGCTTCCACAAATCCTGTGAATCATAGAAAGCCCGCTGCACTGGCTCGGCGTCAGCAACAAGTACGAGTTGCCTGATGGGCTCACACTTGCGGATGACTTGATCGAGCAGTGCACTGCCGACACCCAAGCGTTGGGACGCTGGTGACAGTAGGACATCTTGGATGTAGGCGATGGTCTGTCCCTCGGAAACGGTGCGAGTGAGCCCCACGAGCGTTCCGCTCTCTAATCGCGTCGTGACCACAAAATGCGATCCCTCGATCGCCTCCATCAACCGGGTCGGGTCGCGTGTGTAAGCGCGCCAGCCGACGGAGTCGTAGGCGCTGCGGTTGCCGAGGACCTGGTCGAGGTGTTTCTCGGTCCGGGAGACCGGAGGTCAACCTGCCCAATGTCGTCACTTTGTACGGCACGGTCCTGGGGCCGTCTGTTGTCCGGATCGCAGTTGGCCGACACGTTTGGCCGCCGCAGCACGCTGCAGGTCGGACTCGTGGCCTTCCGTGGCATCCCTATGACTGCGATCCGGATGGAAGCGAGCAGCCGGCGCTGCGTGCACTGTTCAGCAGGCTGGGGACAACGCCGACATACCCGGCGGTCGTTCACTCACCAACGGACCGGTGGTTGGGCTGCCGCAGTCATGCATCCTTCTGGCCGGAGTCGCTTTCGATAGCGATGGGCAGGGATCCGCTGAATCCGAAGATGAGGTCGTTGCCGTTGGCCAGACGGGTGACGGCGAGGATCATGTTCGTAGGAACCTTCGTGTTCGCCACCAGGTTTCGCCCGTCGGTTAGGCCCTGGTCGATTCGGTTTGCGATGTTCTCCCCGGGATAGGTTGGGGCGAGTTCAAATGTGTGGCCAGCGTAATATAATTTCGGCATTGTCAACTCCTTTGTCGATGACGTCAGGATACTTGATCTCCCCGACGTTCCGGACACACATCATCGCCTTATTGCACAGGGAAAGAGTTCTGATGCCGAAAGGCTCTCCGCCACAGTTATGTGAGCGTGACTAAAGGTCGCGCGCGTCACTCGTGGAGGGACCGAATAGGTCGTGAAAGTGTGCTGCCTGCACGAAAGCGCCAGAAGATTGCTAAGCGGCCCGCACCCCGGCCCGCGAGGGTCTTTCGGGAGCGCTCCGCTTCGAGTCACTGCGCCGACGCGAGGCTCGCGATCACAAATTGGCCGCGGAGTTGTGTGTGGTCGACTAGTTGTCGGCCGTTTTAGCGAAGATTTTCTGCCGGGTTAGTGGTTAGATTCTTGTCGAAAGGGCTAGAAAGCAGATGACGGCGCCCATGTCCGTTCAAGAAAATATCAGATGCCTCGACGCCCAAGGCTCCCTGGACGCGAAATCACCCGCACGTTGGGCATCGGCCAGTCGTGCCTAAATAACTGGGTCCGCTAGGACCAGGTCAATCGAGGCGAGTCACCCTGTGCTACGAGCTCCGAGAGCGCACAGCTGAGGCAGACCCGGCTAACTCGTCTACAATCGCTTGGTCAGGACTTAGGAGGTTCGCGTGCCGGTTGGCAAATCTGCTCGACCATCCTCGAACAGGGATGACGAGATCATCGACAGCGTGATCGGCGGGCGCTACCGCGTGACCAGCCTCATCGGGCGCGGGGGCATGGCTTCGGTATACCGCGCCGTCGACCAGTCGCTGCCGCGTGAGGTCGCCGTAAAGCTGATGCTGCCGGGGATGGCCGATCCCGACGAAATAAGCCGCCAACACAACGAAATCGACACCCTCGCAGCGCTCAACCACCATGCACTAGTGACCCTTTTCGACGCGGGTACTGAGAAGACACAGACCGCTGATCGTGTGTTTCTCGTGATGGAGTTCGTTGACGGGCCGAACCTGAGCGAGGTGATGACAGCGCCGCGTCCGCCAGGGCTGGTCGCGCATCTCGGCGCCGATATTGCGGAGGCCCTGCATTACATGCACGGCCGGGGAATCGTGCACCGGGACGTCAAGCCGGCCAACATCCTGCTGGCGCATTCGGAACTCCCCGGCCGCCAATTTCACGCGAAGCTCGCCGACTTTGGCATTGCTCGATTGGTCGACGGCACCAGACTGACCTCAACTGGCCTCATCATCGGCAGCGCGAGCTACTTAAGCCCGGAACAGGCGCGGGGCAGTGAGACGGTAGGAGCATCCGATGTTTACTCGCTCGGTCTCGTGCTGTTGGAAGCCCTGACCGGCGAAAAAGCTTTCCCCGGAAGCGCCATCGAAACGATAAGCGCGCGATTGAACAGCACGCCAACCGTGCCGGACACCTTAGGCGAGGTCTGGGCCCAGCTTCTGACAAATATGACAGCGCTCGATGTTGAACATCGGCCGCCTCCCATGGAAGTCGCCGTCGCGCTGCGAGAGCTTGCCAGCTCGCACCAGGGCACGGATGCGAACTTCGTCGCCCCGATCGACACGCTCGACTCGCCTAGCAATGGCGATGGCGATGGCGATGGCGATGGCGATGAGGGTGGAACGGCGCTTCAGGCGACCAAGGCATATACCGCGGTAGTGACTGGTGCAACCGAGGTGTTGAGCCGGTCAGAAGCGTCGACCCAGGCACCAACACGAGTTGCGACTCCCTCGCCCGGCCGCCCGGAACCGAAAGTCATCGCACCGAAGCGCCCGGCCGGACCTACCCGCAAAAAGACCATCGGCTTCGCTATAGCTGCCATCGTCGTCATTGCCGCAACAGTTGGTTCGATTGCTTGGTCGAACTCCCAGCCTCCGGCCGCCGCACCCGCGCCGACCTATCCGGAGGTATCCGGCGAGCTTGGAACACACCTCAAACAGCTTCAGGAAAGCGTGACACCATGAGCGTTGTGAGACATGTGGCCGCTCGAGTCGTCGCTGTAACATGCGCGGCGATACTGGTCACCGCAGCACTCACCGGGTGTGCGCCGACCGAGCCTGAGCTCGACTCTGCTGCAGCATCGAAAATGCAGGAATCCGTCTCCCTTGTTACCGAGGCAGCCGCCGCTGGCGACCCCGCCGGCGCCCTCGCCGCTCTTGACGCCCTCGAGGCACAGCTGAAGGAAGACACCGCATCCGGCGCGATAAGCGCTGATCGCAGTGCCCGGATTCAGGCGTCAATCGACCTCGTTCGTGCCGACCTCACCGCCGCCCTGCCCAAACCGGAACCGGAACCGGAACCAACACAGACCGAAGAGGACCCTGGCAAGTCGGGCGACAAGGGCAGCAAAGAAGACAAGGAAGACAAAAAAGACGATTAGGGCGCACTTCCTTTTCCTTTGGCTTTCTGATGGCACCCAGTGGGTGTTGCCGTAGACCCGGGCGAGCGCCCACGACTCTTGCGACTGTGACCCGATCGGGCCAGTGACCCTCAAGGCAGAGATGGCCTGTCCTGCCGAGGCGCGGATCTGCTGCGCGGCTCAGAGTTGTTGTAGACGCTCCGCAAGGCGTGGAGCCGCTACAGAGGGAGACTGAAATGCCGTTCATCCAGGTCAAAGTCATCGAGAACGTCTTCAGTGACGACCAGAAGAAGGAAATGATTCAGAAGCTCACCGATGCCATGGTGGGAATCGAGGGCGAGAACATGCGTGCTGTCACGTGGTGTGTTGTCGAAGAGGTCCGCAGCGGCAGCTGGGGCATCGCCGGCAACCCGCTCTCTACCGCAGACGTGAAGGCGTCGGCGGAGGGAGGGCCATAATGAAGGGATGACGTCCCTTTCGTCGGCCCAAGCAGCATTAGACGCCGGTTCGTGGCAGGTCGCACGAACCGCATTTCTCGCTGTGGCGGAGGAAACTGCGGATCCCCTTGCCTACGAGGGCTTGGCCCAGGCCGCCTGGTGGCTAGACGAAGGCGCAACGTGTGTCGGCTCCCGAGAGACGGCATACCGGCGTCACCGCGAGCTCGGCGACTCGCTCGGTGCGGCGCGTGCTGCCACCAGCCTGGCCTGGGACTCGCTGTTGTTCGGCCATGGCGAGGCTGTGGCACTCGGCTGGTGGACGCGGGCCGAGTCGCTCCTTGAGGTAGTCGGTATGGCACTCCAGGGCGTCGCAATGACGAGTGTAGGAAACGTCGAGGGTGGCATGGCCAAGCTCGACGCGTCGGTAGCGGCTGCGACATCTGGCGATGTCGTCGACCCTATGTGGATGGGGAAGGTGTGCTGTTGGCTCATCATCGTGTGCAACCGCAATAGGGACGTGACGCGAGCGGCTGACTGGTGTCGCCGTGTCGAAGCGATCTGCGCCGAACGCAATCTCGCGCCCCTCTTCAACGTGTGCCGCATCCAATATGCATCCGTCCAGGTGGCCCGCGGGTCATGGAGCGAAGCTGAGCGCGAACTTACCGGGGTCATTGAACGGCTCTCGGGGTCACAACGCACTTCCCGGCTCGAGGCGGTGGTGCAGTTGGGAGAGCTACGCCGCCGCCAGGGTCGATTGGATGAGGCGGAGTCTCTTTTTACACAGGCTGAGTTCCACCCCGTGGCGATCAGCCGGCTCGCTCGGATACACCTGGCCGGTGGCGACTCTGCGAGCGCGTGGACAGCAATCCGGGGCCTCTTGGATCGGCTGCCGCAGAATAGCCGCGTTGTTCGCGCAGACGTGCTCTACCTTGCGGTAGTCGCCTCGCAGGCCGCAGGCGAGGTGGAGGAAGCGCAGCTTCTCGCGGACGAGCTCCGCCTCACCGCAGAGTTGACGCGCACTGATTCGCTGATGGCCTCCGCTTTGACGAAGCCCACACTCGGCTTTCCCTTGCGGAGGAGCTTCTCGCGACGGGTGACAGGTCTGCAACCCAGCATCACCTCGCGCTCGCAACAGATGTCTTGACCGAGCTGTCTGCGGATGACGATTTGGCGCATGCACGCCGGCTCGCTAAAGCAGCTGGCGAACCATTCGATGGTCAACTTTCCCCCCGCGAACTCGAGGTATCACGGTTGGTGTCTCAAGGATTGAGCAACCCCGAGATCGCGGTGTCGCTCGTGCTGAGCGAACACGAGCACGCTAAAGGCGAGGATGAGACGTCTGGCCCGGGAGGCTACGTCGGCTTCATAGATTGGCTAAACCGAAAGCTCTTTCCTATTCTTGGCACGCCAGATTTTGGACCCTACGAGAATGTCGTCGAGAAGGTCGCTGACGCGGTCTGCCCCGTGTGTGGGCGGCCGATTTCTGAGCACTTCATTGACCACTCAACGCCAGAGACAATTCTCGACTGCCCCGTTGAGCACAAACCAATGCCCTTCGACGGCTCTCCGCTGAACGAGCTCGGAATGAACAAGCCCTCCACCGAGAGCTGACCCAAAACCGCGTATGAGAGAATCGGGCATGGCTGAATCGTGGCGTCGCACACCGACCGAAAGTGCTGTCACTTTCGAGATCGATACCTCGGCGTCCATTCCGCCGTTCGAGCAAATCAAGGCTCAAGCCATCGCCCAGATCGCGAACGGTGAACTCCTTGCCGGCACCAAGCTCGCTACCGTGCGCCAGCTCGCGAGCGACCTCGGCATCGCCCCCAACACTGTTGCGCGTGCCTACCGCGAACTTGAAGCCGACGGCTTTCTGCTGTCACGCGGTCGCAACGGCACCGTCGTGAAAGCACGACCCGGCGATGCTGCAGCACTGCTCCAGCTCGATGCGAAGGCCTATGCCAACCGCGCAGCAGAACTCGCTATCAGCGCAGACGAAGCGCTCCGCTTCATCACCATCGCGCTTCAGAAATAGTCTCGACGCGGAGCTAGCTATCCTGCTTACCGACTCAGAGAAGCGGAAAGCGCGGTTGTTGTTTAGATCGCGGGCTTAAGATGGCGGACGCTTCCCATTCGCTGCATTTTGGCAAGGGGCGTGAACCGCTTCCAGCCACTCTTTTTCCCATGAATGCTGCGCCGTCGAGAAAATGAGGGCCGCATGTCATGGCGGGATTTCGTCGTCGGACAGAGAGAAAGGGCGTTACTCCGAGGCATGCTTACTCCACCAGAGCTAGAGCTTACCGAGAAGAGACCATGCACACGCCGTCTGGCACGCTCCAGCTGTCTAGACATAGTTCGGAGCGGAGGGCCCGTACAGCTCGTTCAAGATCGCACCCTCTAAATGAGCATGGCCAAGACACAGAACCTTGCGTTTTGACGAGGCCATCCTTCTATCCCGTCCGGTAGCGTTCGATCATGGAGAACTTTGATTTGGCATACCAGGCAATGACGTCACTCGCGCCAATAATCGAAGAGGCCCGCGAATCCCAGGCGAACGAGGCGGACACACGCTTCAGAGTAATTGACACCTTGCTTACCGACGTCCTTCAATGGCCACAGCGGGCGATCCAAAATGAACTGCATACCGAGAGCGGTTATATGGACTATTGCGTTGGCAGCTCGGGTGCGCAATTCGTCCTAGAAGCAAAGCGGGCCGGTCTAAATTTCGAGCTTCCGAATAGCGCGACCTCCGCCGTTGTCTCTATCCCATCAATTTTGTCGGGCTCTGCGTCAGGGAAGAGCTTGCAAAAGGCTCTCGAGCAGGCTTCGCGGTACGCACAGGAAAGAGGCGTACCTATAGCTTGCGCTTTTAACGGTCATCAGTTGATCGTGTTTTTCGCATCCAGAACTGACGGGCTAGCTCCGCTCCAAGGACGTGCCCTCATCTTCGGGAGTGAAAAAGCACTTCTCGATGACCTGCTCATTCTTTGGAATAATTTGTCCCCGTCCGGGATCGCAAACCGAGTTCTTCATCAGACACTTCAATCGTCCGTTCCCTTTCCTCCAGATCCGTTAGCCTTTCGGCTACATGATTACCCGGGCAGTCAACGCCGAAACGAACTCCAAACTGGACTCCAGATCCTCAGCGACCTCTTTCTTGGAGATCTAGAGGATCTAGAGGGGCTACAGGAGGACTTCCTTCGAGAGTGCTACGCCTCAAGCGGCGCGCTGTCCCAATACGCTGAAGTCAGCAAACAAATTCTGGCCACTCGTTATGAATTACTCACGGACGCTGGCAGTGCTTCGGTGCACGAGGCTAGCGGCCGCAAGGGAGTGTCGCCTGGCTTCACCTCTGACGTAATGCAGGCCGCGCTCTCGAACAGACCGATAATTCTTCTGGGTGACGTCGGATCGGGCAAGAGCACGTTTATCGAACGACTCATTCATATCGATGCCAAAGAGGTATTGGGAGAAAGCATCAGTCTTTACGTCGACTTCGGCGCATCTTCAACATTGAAATCCCTCTCAGAACATGTTCTTGATGCTTGCGTAGCCCAACTTCGCGACACATATGATACCAACATTCTCGGCCTCAAGTTCGCGGAGCGCGCTCTAAAGAAAGAATTGTCCCTCTTCGACGAATCTCCCGAAGGATCACTGAGAGACGTGGATGAGGCCGCATATCGATCCGCACGCATTCAGTTCCTCAAAAATGAAATGGCCGATCGGTCGAACTACCTACGCAAAGCCTTCGACTGGATCAAGTCGTCCTGGCGCCGGCAGGTAGTGATATTTCTCGATAATGTCGATCAGCGAAACGCGCAAGATCAGAATGATGTGTTCTTGATCGCAAACGAGCTGGCCCGAACTTGGCCAGCCACAGTCTTTGTCGCGCTGCGTCCCGAGACGTTCTACACCTCAGAAAGAGAAGGTGCGATCTCTGGATATCACCCGCGTGTGTTCACGATATCTCCGCCACGTACCGACGTCATGCTGAGCCTTCGAATCGACTTCGCTCTTAAGCAATTACGGGACGCCGGCCGACTGAATTCGTTTCCCAACGGCGTTCAGGTTGATAGCGAGACACTGGAGTTGTTCTTGCAAACCTTGTCGGACAATCTAAGAGCGAATGTCCCGTTTGTTCGCGTCGTAGATAATTTGGCGGGGGGCAATATGCGTATGGCGCTTCAATTCGTAACCGACTTTGTTGGTAGCGGGCATATCAATACACAGAAAATAATCGAAGTCCAAAAGCGTGTCGGGCGCTATACAATTCCGGATCACGAGTTTCTCCGATCAATCATGTTCGGCGACAACAGGTACTACGATCCTGATTCGTCCCCGGTACCCAATCTCTTTCGCCTGACCAGGAGAGACCCAAAAGAACACTTCATCCTTCCCTTGTGTCTCGCGCACATTCAGAAAGCAGGTGAACTTGAGACCGATCACGGTTATGTAGCTTCGGGCGAGGTCTATCGCTATCTCCAGAGCCTCGGGTTCGAAGCATTGGAAATCGCTGAATGCCTCGAGTACGCTCTTCGTTTTCGCCTCATTGATTCGACTGGAAAGTACGGTAAGGCGGCGCACGAAGAAGTTTTTCGGATCACTACGGTAGGCGCTTACTGCTACAAGACCCTTATACAAAAATTCACTTACATCGATGCAATTTCTGTGGACATCTCGATTCTGGATGACCACGTCCGCCCAGGGATAGCGGAGTCCTTTGACCTCCGCCAGAGGCTCGACAGGGCGGAGCTGATACTCGGCTATCTCGATGAACAGTGGACCTATGTCCCGAACAGTCCGGACTGGAACTGGGAGGATACGGCAAAGGCACTATGGGCCGACCTTAGAAAGGTGAGAGGCCGACTTCCTGTATAGCTCAGTTGGTCGGGCAGACGCAAATAATTGGTGTCTCAAACCAGAGCAAGTGGCGGTCTTCGCTAAGTTTCACAAACGCGGAGTCAGTAAATGCGTGCCGCTTACCGACCTCTCCTAAACGCTTTTCCTCGTTGGGCTCAAGTACTCCAAGGGATCTCCCGCACCACAGAGTCTCCGAGCTGACTGCGCATGGGCTAGAAAGTTCCAACCGCCGCTTGAGAAAATGGCAGAACACCAATCCACTGCGTAGCGCTCGGGAAACAGCGACGCCGCGCGAGCGCAGGCGCCAGCCCACGCTCACGAGGCTCAAAGCCTAGCGAGCTACCGCAGCACCCCAAGCTCGCGCGCCTTCGACACTGCGGCAGTGCGCGACGACACATTCAATTTCGAGAATATGTGCACGAGGTGCGACTTCACCGTTGTTTGCGAAACAAACATCTCCCCGGCAATCGCCGCATTCGACTTGCCCTGAGCCACCAACTCCATGACCTCAATCTCACGCTTACTGAGACTGACCTGCGGTGCCCGCATACGATCAAGCAACCGGCCAGCAATCACCGGAGCCAAAACGCTCTCCCCCGCAGCCGCCGCACGCACTGCCGCAATCACCTCATGGGGTGGTGCATCCTTCAGCAGATACCCACTGGCCCCGGCCTCAACAGCACCCAGAATGTCGCCATCGGTGTCGTAGTTAGTGAGAATCAAGACATACGGGGCCGCATCGAGCGCACGGATGCGGCGTGTGACCTCCGCCCCAGACTCCAACGCTCCGAACTGCAAATCCATCAGAATGACTCTCGGGTTCGCTGACTGCACGAGAGCAAAAGCCTCAACCGGTGGGGTCAGCGTCAGGTTGACAATAACCGTGGTGCCAGCACCGAGTTGTGAGTCTACGGTGAGCGTTCCATCCAACTGTTCGACCCGTTCGCGCGTCGCCGTGAGCCCGAACGAATCAGAGAAGCCGCGAGCCGAGGCAGCCTCTACCCCCTCGGGGTCAAAGCCACGCCCATTGTCAGAAATCGTGAGCCGAACATCCGAATGGTCGCGCTCGATCGAGATCGTGGCCTGCGTCGCTTCGGAGTGCTTCACGACATTCGCCATTGCCCCTTGCGCAATCCGCAACAACGCAGTCTGCACGGGCATCGGCAGGTCAAGCGCATCGGCAACACGCACGCACACTTCGCGCTCAGGGCTCTGCCACTGAGTTTCCGCCAAGCGCCGCAGCGCCGCGCCCATCCCCTGCTCCACGAGGGCAGCCGGGGCCAACTCCCGAATGAAATTGCGGGTCTCGGCGAGATTGGCGGCGGCAGCCTCGCGGGCAAGGCGCACATGCTCGAGGCCCGCAGCATCCGGGTCAGCACGCTCTGCCGCATGCAGCAACAGTTGGATGCTCGACAGCCCCTGCGCCACAGTGTCATGTATCTCGCGCGCCAGTCTCGCTCGCTCCGCCAGCACACCGGATTCGCGCTCCGTTTGCGCTAGCTGGTCGCGCGTCTCAAGGAGTTGCTTCACCAACAGTTCTCGTTCCGCTGCCTCGGCCGCGAGCGATTTGTAGCCGAGGCCGATCACGATCGCGACACCGGCGCCGACGAGCGGGCCGACGACTCCCCCGATGGTCCACTCGTGGTGAAGTCCGAGTGCAACGATCGCGAGTGCCGCCACCCTCATCCGACCTGACTCGGGTCACGTCATGATCGATGATGTGGATGCCGCCCACCTGTCAGCCACGGAGGCCACGGTGCTGCGCCGCGACACCATCGGTATCGTCTTTCAACAGGACAATCTGCTTCCGTCACTGACGGCAGTCGAACAGCTTGCCGTGATGAACGAACTGGGCGCACGCCATGGCCGCCGCCAGCGTGCCGCCGTCACCACACATGCCCGTGAGCTGCTCGTTGACGAACCGACCAGCGCTCCCGATCAGGAGCGCGGTGCCAGCATCATCGATCTCATCCTGCACCTGACCAATGAACGCAACACGTCAACGCTGCTCGTCACCCACGATCTCGTTCACTTGCCGCGGATGCACGCGGTCGTGAACATGGTCGATGGTGGCCTCTCCACCGTGCGCAGTGAGGTGCTGGTTACCGCAGGGTAGCGAGGTGCCGACTACTGCCGGCTACTGCGGGCTACTGCGGGCTAGTGCCCGGTGACGTCGGAGTCGACGCCTGACCCCGGAACGTCAATTGCGGCGATCGCTTCTAGGTCACGCGAATCGAGTTCGAAGTCGAAGATCGCAATATTGTCGGCCAACCTCTCAGGGTTGATCGACTTCGGGATCGCGACGAGCCCATTCTGCAGGTGCCAACGCAGCGCAATCTGAGCTGCTGAACGTTCGTGCTTTTCCGCAATTTCGAGCAACACGGGCTGGTCGAGAACGCCCTTGATCGGGCTCCACGCTTCCGTGACGATCCCGCGGGAGTCGTGGTACGCGCGCTCGGCCAGGCGAGCGTTGGTCGGCGACAGGTCGACCTGATTCACCGCAGGAACGGTCGTCGCAGCATCCGCGAGCACATCAAGGTGGGCTGGCTTAAAGTTTGAGACCCCGATTGAGCGGGCAAAGCCGTCAGCGTGCAGCTTCTCGAAGGTGCGCCAGGTGGAAAGAAATTCGCCACGCTCGGGCAGCGGCCAGTGTATGAGCAGCAGATCCACATATTCGAGATCGAGGCGTTCGAGGCTCTCTCGCAGCCCGTCGATTGCGCGGTCTTCGCCCTGAAATTCGCCGTCGAGTTTGGTCGTGATGAAGAGTTCGTCGCGGTCAATGCCGCTGCGCCGGATGCCCTCGCCAACGCCCACTTCGTTGCCGTACTTCACCGCTGTGTCGATGTGGCGGTAGCCGAGTTCGATCGCTGTCGGAACAACAATCGCGACTTCAGCATCGCTCAGTGGCCACGTACCGAGACCGAGTTGGGGAATGCTGTGGCCGTCATTCAGCGCTATCGAAGAGATCATCTTCTTAGGCTAAACGACGGCCACCATAATTCGTCGGGACTCGCTTTAGCGAGTTATACCTCGAGTGCTGACATTGCTGGGTCGGGGTTTCCGAAGCGGTGTGCCGTGATCGACAGCGACTGCTCCTGCACGAAGATCAACAGTTCGACGCGACCAGAAGTGGTGACCGGTCCCGACCACACCGCCACGTCGGGGTTTCCCTCAACGGCTTCAGCAAGATCGACAGCTGAACCACCGATGAGGCGCACCCGGTTGGTGTTGAGCTCACCCTTGGCTGCGCGTTCGTTCCAGCGAGCATCCGATTCAACAAGAACTTCGGCAACCGAGACGGCAGCATTTCCTGACTCGAACAACTCAGTGAGCAGCGACGGCAGCGGGATAGCGGAACTGATGTGAATGGTCGAGCCAACACGAGCAGCACCGGCGATCATCCGCACCAGGTGACCCATGGATTCGCCCTCGGAAAGCCTGATGGTGACGGGAACCGCGCGGTAACGGAATACGTTGCGCTCAACGCCGAGGTCTGACACGTCACGGCTAATACCGAACTCGGTCTCCCACGCACGCTGGTCGCTTTCGGCCGCACGACGAACGCGGTCGAACTCGTCGAATTCCATGCCCGACTGCGCCTTCTTGATAACCGAAGACACCTGATCGCTGAGGCCACGAACCTGAATGTCGCGAGCGGCGGGCTGCTCAACGGCTTCCCACTGCCCGAGGGTCATCAGGTAGTTGGGTCCGCCAGCCTTGGCGTGGCAGCCAACGGCTGAACGCTTCCAGCCGCCGAAGGGCTGGCGGCGAACAATTGCGCCAGTGATTCCGCGGTTCACGTAGGCGTTTCCGGCCTGAACTTCATCGAGCCACCGAGCGACCTCTGTTGGATCAAGCGAGTGGATGCCTGCGGTCAGTCCGTAGTCCACGGCGTTCTGCATGGCGATCGCTTCGGTGAGGTCCTTGGCGCGCATGACGCCGAGAACGGGGCCGAAGTATTCGGTCATGTGGAATTCGCTGCCAGGCACGACACCGGTGCGAACTCCGGGAGTCCACTGCTTGCCTTCATCATCAAGCTGACGCGGCTTCACGAGCCAGCTCTCGCCGGGAGCGAGAGTGGTGAGGGCGTTAAGCAACTTGCCTTGGGCGGCTTCAACGATCGGGCCCATCATGGTGAGAGGGTCCTGTGGAAGGCCGACGCGCAGAGTGCGCACCGAGTCAACAAGCTGACGCTCGAAACGTTCACTCTTGCCAACGGAACCGACCAAGATCACGAGAGAGGCCGCCGAGCACTTTTGCCCAGCGTGTCCGAAGGCGCTCTTAGTGACGTCAGCGACGGCGAGGTCAAGGTCTGCGCTCGGCGTGACGATGATCGCGTTCTTGCCACTGGTCTCCGCCAGAATCGGCAGGTCA
Organism: Rhodoglobus aureus; assembly: GCF_039527955.1. Lineage (NCBI taxonomy): Bacteria > Bacillati > Actinomycetota > Actinomycetes > Micrococcales > Microbacteriaceae > Rhodoglobus > Rhodoglobus aureus. The sequence goes on from NZ_BAAAKW010000017.1 coordinate 34,731, forward strand.
TTGCGCCAGGAACGGAACATCGCGGCAGTTTCCCACGCCCCCGTCAGGATGACGCGGTCAACAGCGGGGTCGGCAATCATGACGCGACCGAGTTCACGATCCTTCAGATCAACGAACGCGAGAACTTCACGCGGCACGCCCGCTTCCCAGAGCGCTTCGACCATTACGGCGGCACTGCGCTGCGAAAGCTTCGCTGGCTTGATGATGACGCCACTGCCCGAGGCTAGCGCCGAGAGTACGCTGCCAGCGGGAATGGCAACCGGGAAGTTCCACGGCGGAGTAACGATGATGAGCTTTGACGGCACGAACGTAGCGTCGTCGATCGCCTCAAGGTCGAGAGAGCGCTCGGCGTAGTAGTGCGCGAAGTCAATTGCTTCACTGACCTCTACGTCACCTTCTGCGATTGTCTTACCGGCTTCGGTAGCCATTACCTCGATGAGGCGGGCACGCGAGGCTTCGATCGCGTCGCCGGCGCGGTGCAAAATCGCGGCGCGTTCTGCGGCGGGCATACCGCCCCAGTTCGCTCCGGCGGCCGTGACGGAATCGAGGATGCTCTTCATCTGCTCGGGAGTGGTGACAGCGCCAGCCTTGACGGTGTCAACGCCGAGCTGGGAGTCGCCGCTGCGTGCCAGGATCGCACGACCCCAGGTGCGGTTTTCGCCAATGGCTGGGTCGGTGTCTGCCACATTGTTGAAGGGCCGTTCGCCGATGATCGCAGCAGGCGTGGAGCGGTTCTGCGCGCGATTGGTGGTCTGGGCTGGCGTGTTGAGGTTCGCGAGCGAAGCCAAGAAACGGTCCTGCTCGCGCACGAAGATGTGTTCGTTGCTGGAAAGCTCGAACAGTCCAGACATGAAGTTCTCGGTGCTGGCGTTCTCTTCGAGGCGGCGCACGAGGTAGCTGATGGCCGAGTCGAACTCGCTCGGCTGAACAACGGGCGTGTACAGCAGCAGGCTTCCGACATCCTTCCTGACTGCTTCGGCCTGACCGGTAGCCATTCCGAGCAGCATTTCGAACTCAATGCCATCGGTGACGCCACGCTCTTGAGCGAGGTGCCATGCGAAGGCGATATCGAACAGGTTGTGCCCGGCAACACCGATGCGTACGGCGTCCACGCGCTCGGGGGTGAATGCCCAGTCGAGTACTCGCTTGTAGTGGGTGTCGCTGTCTTGCTTGGTGCCCCAGGTGGCCATCGGCCAGTGGTGGGTGACCGCGTCAACGTGTTCCATAGCAAGGTTGGCGCCCTTAACGACGCGCACCTTGATGGAGGCTCCGCCGCGAGCGCGACGAGCCGTCGACCAGGTGGTGAGTTCCTTGATCGCGTCGAGGGCATCAGGCAGGTAAGCCTGAAGAACAATGCCAGCTTCGAGTTCGAGCAGCTCTGGTTGGTCAAGAAGCTTCTCGAACACCGCGATGGTGAGGTGGAGGTCTTTGAACTCTTCCATGTCGAGGTTGATGAACTTCTTCTCTGGACCGTTCAGTGCGAGAAGGTAGAGCGGGGTGAGGCGGTCGACAACACGGTCGACGGTCTCGTCGAAGGCCCACATGGAAAGCTGAGACACAACCGACGACACCTTGATGGAGACGTAGTCAACGTCATCCCGCTGCAACAGTGCGCGCGTGCCGGCAAGGCGGTTGTCTGCCTCGTTATCACCAAGCACGGCTTCGCCGAGCAGGTTGAGGTTGAGGTTCACACCCTCACGTCGCAGGTGAACGAGGGCTTTGTCGAGCTTGGCCGGGGTCGCATCGATGATGAGGTGACCCACCATGCCGCGGAGTACCCGACGTGCGATCGGAACGATTACCCAGGGCAGCAGTGGAGCAAAGCCTCCACCGACAAGAATTGCAAAGCGAAGGTACCACGGCAGGAACGCCGGGATGATGTGGGTGAGTCGCTCAAGGTTGCGACCGGCGACGCGTAAATCTTCGGGGCGCACAACCGTGTCGATGAAGCCGAGGGTGAATTCGAGACCGTTGGGGTCCTTCAGGACTCCGGCGAGGCGAGTAGCACTCGCATCGGTCGGAAACTCTTCGCTTTCTGCCAGCCATCGGCGCACCGTACTGATTGTTTGGTCGGCAATCTGCTGGTGTGATGCATCGAGGTTGTCGGTAAAAGTTGACATGCTCACGAGAATAGGCCTCCGAACGGGGTAATGGCTGGAACTCTCAGTGTGAACCCCACAGTGCCTTTAGCAAAAGCGACGGAATTCGCATGGTTTACGTTAGAATAAATTAACGATTGGTGGAGAAATGCTCGACGTTCGACGACTACGACTTTTGCGCGAACTCAAGCTGCGCGGAACCATCGCCGCGGTAGCCAGCGCACTCAGTTACACCCCCTCCGCAGTCTCCCAACAACTGGCCCTCCTTGAAGAAGAAGCACGGGTTCCACTGCTGGTTAAAGCGGGCCGACGCGTGCAACTCACCCCCGAAGCAGAGCTGCTCGTCGAGCACACCGTCGCCCTCCTCGAACGCCTTGAATTGATGGAAGCGGAGATCCATTCCTCCCTCACCGAAGTGCGCGGAACCGTGCGCTTGGCCGTGTTCCAATCGGCGGCCCTCGGCATCATCCCCCAAGCCCTCAGCGCTATCGCAAACGAACACCCGCAACTGCGCATCGAGATGACCCAGCGCGAACCCGAAAGCGCACTCTTCGAAACCTGGACCCGCGAGTTCGACCTCGTGATCGCCGAACAGTACCCCGGGCACGCAGCACCCCGGCATCCCGACCTCGACATGATCCCGCTTTATGCCGACGAACTCTCCCTTGCCGTACCCATCGACAGTGGAATCAGCACCCTTGCCGACGCCTCCCGCAGCGCGTGGGTGATGGAACCGCGCGGCACCGCATCCCGTCACTGGGCAGAACAGCAATGCCGGCGAGCGGGAATCGAACCCGACGTGCGCTTCGAAACCGCCGACCTTCAGGCCCACATCCGGCTCGTCGAATCGGGCCACGCCACCGCAATTCTGCCGGGCCTCGTCTGGGGCACCCGCACACCTACGGTCGCGTTGCGCCCCATGCCCGGTCTGCCGCGCCGAACCGTCTTCACCTCAGTGCGCGACTCGAGCGTCAGCCGACCATCGATCGTGGCGTGCCGAACCGTGCTCGAACAGGTCGTTCAGGCACTAGCCCCCGAGTAGCGGAACCCTTAACTGACCCGCCCCACGGGTGCTGACCAGTTGTTGCCCGCGACACGACGAAGCGGGCCGCGCCCGAAGGTGCGACCCGCCCGCAAGACGCTGAGCCTGGAGGTTAGTCGGCAGTGCCGTCTTCGACCTCAACGCCGTTTACGTCGTCGCTAGTGTCTTCATTCTGGGCGCCGGGGCCATCATCAGCGGTCTCGCCGTCGTTGGTGCCGTCCTCGACGCCGTCGTCAGCGGTCTCGCCGTCATTCGTCTCGTTCTCGATGGCGTCATCGTCGGCAGTTTCGCCATCGCTGGTGCCGTCCTCGATGCCGTTGTCGGTACCGTTACCGGCCTGCTGCACCTGGTTGGTGGGTTGTGGAGCCTGTGCTGCTGCGGTGAGCGTCGCGCCTCCGGCGAGTGCCAGCACGATCGCGAGCGCTGCCCCACCAATTGCCTTGGTCTTCTTCTCCATGAGTTGATCCTTTCGTTGGTATTGGCAGCGGTACTGCGGCCACACAACAACGTTACGAATCTGGCCGTGAGATCAAGATGAGAGCAGAAAAGTCATCAGGTGGGGCACAGGCTAGGTGTCTTTGAGTTCAGCGAAGCGTGATCCGCAGAGTGGCAACGGTGCCGACGCCAAGCTCCGAACTGATGCCAAGGCTCCCCCCGTGGGCGCGGGCGATCTCGTCGACGAGCGCGAGCCCGAGCCCATGCCCTTCGCGGCTGCGGGCAGCATCGGCGCGCCAGAAGCGATCGCGGGCGTGGGCGAGTTCGGCAGCCGACATCCCGATGCCGGTGTCCCGAACCTCGATGACCGCGCTCGCACCGAGCACCCGGGTGCTCACGCGCACCGTTCCTTCTGCAGGAGTGAACTTGCGGGCATTGTCGATGAGGTTGCTGATCGCTCGGCGCAGCAACTCTTCGCTGCCACGTGCTCGCACACTGCCCGGTTCACGTCCCGGCTCATGTCCGGGCTCACGTCCCGGCGCACGTCCGATCCCTTCGGGTGGCAGGTCGACGGTGATGGCAGCAAGGGCAGGCTGGCGAGCGGATGCTTCGGCTGCGGCATCCACGATCAGTGCGTCTATCTCGACCTCGGTAAATGATTCGGCAAGCTCGTTCGAATCCCCCCGCGAGAGTAGGAGGAGGTCGTTTGTGAGCCGAACCAACCCGGCGGTCGCGTCAGCAGCCACACGGATCGCCCGCTCATATTCGGCGGGCGTGCGCGAACGGGTGAGTGCGAGTTCGAGCTCGCCTTGGACTACCGCAAGTGGCGTGCGCATTTCGTGCGAGGCCCCATCGACGAAGCGCTGTTGTAGTTCATAGCTGCGGCGCACCGGGGCAATTGCCGCGCGGGCCATCAGCCAACTAGAAATGGGCACGACCAGCAGCAATGCGACATAGATCATAACCAGAGCGCCTCTGAGCGTCTCGAATCCCTGCTCGGCACTCGCCAAACCGCCCTCACCCTGCACGTCGGCAGTGTCGAAATCGAAGGTGCCGATCACATAGAAGTAGACGGCGAGCGCAAACGCGCCGAACAACACCAACTGCACTGCGGTATAGGCGAGGGTGAGACGACGGATCGCTCGACGGAAGATCATTCGCTCGGCCCAGACTGCTGATCCGTCGCGCTCTGTTCAATCACGTAACCCGACCCTCGCCGCGTCTCGATCACATCTGGCTCGCCCCCAGCTGTCAGCTTCTGACGCAGGTAGCGGATGTACGTCTGCACGACGTTACTGAAACCTTCGTAGTTGCTGTCCCAGGCGTGGTCAATGAGTTCGGTGCTGCTGACGATGCGTCCAGCGTTGCGCATGAGGTACTCCAGCACGGCGAACTCCTTGGCGGTGAGTTGAATACGCCGCCCAGCACGCTCGGCGGTGCGCGTCGATGCGTCGAGTGTGACCCCGCTTACCGAAAGCACCGGAGCCTGCGCCTGAGGTGAGCGGCGCAACAGTGCACGCACTCGAGCGAGTAGCTCGACGAGGTGGAATGGCTTCACGAGGTAGTCGTCGGCGCCCGCGTCGAGCCCCTCCACTTTGGTGCGCATCCCATCCAGGGCTGTGAGCATGAGCACCGGCACACTGGTGTCGATTTCGCGGATGCGTCGGCACACGCGCATGCCGCCGAGTTCATCGGTCGCAAGGCCAGGCCCGGGAAGCATGAGGTCGAGAACAACAAGATCGTAGGTGGCATCTACTTCGTACGCCTCGATGCCGCCCGGCACATCGTGGGCGACGTTGGTCGCATATCCGGCCTCGGCAAGGGTGCGACGAATCACATCGGCGAGACGCACGTCGTCCTCGATGATCAACACCTTCATGCGGCCCCCTCTTGCTTGAGGCTACCGCTGCGCGGATGAGATCCACGTGAGAGAGGTGCTGGCGCGCGGGCGAACTACGCCGAATCGCGGAGGCAGAACTCCGTGCTCAGCGCTTACTCCCAGATGCTGGGAGCGTCGGCGCGACTGACGGGCAGCGCAACGTGGTCGGCCCACTCCTGAACCCAGTCGGGCATTGCGGGTGCTGGGGCATCCCATCCGATGGTTTCCAGCAGTTCGGCAACGCTTACTGTGCCGCCCGATTTCTTCAAGAACCGCGCGCGGGTCATGGCTTGCGCATAGATTTGACCATCGACAACGAAGCGCTGCTCCACGAAAACAGCCTTCTCGTCGTAGCCAACAACACGCGTTTCGAGGTCGAACTTTTTCCACAGGTCGAGGGATTTGCGAAAGCTGATGGTTTCGTTGGCCATCACCGGGTAGTAGCCCTTAGCGGTGAGGTGCTTCCAGCTTCCGGCGCGAATCAGCAGATCCATGCGCCCGAGATCCATGATCGAGAAATACACGCCGTTGTTCATGTGGCGCAGAACGTCGATGTCGGTCGGCAGCACCCGGAACGACATGCTTCCGACATCTCTGACACCCAACGGCGAACGACGCGGGCTGAGGATGCGGTGGAAGATGGTGCGGAAGATCAGGTTCACTCGCTCAGATTAGGTGAATCGTGATCGACTCTCTAAATCGTTTGTGCGGAACCTCTAGTGAGTTGCCCTATTCGTCCCCGGCAAATCGCACAACGGCCTGCACCGGTGCGTGATCCGAGGGCCACCCACCTTCGTACCGCGTGACGTTGATGCCTGCTTTCTCCGTGGTGATGCCGGGCGTTGCGAGGATCCAGTCGATACGTTTGCGGTCATGCTTCGGCGGGCCATAGTTGGGGAACGTTCCCCACACCTGCGTGAGGCGCTCCTCGGCCGTGTTCCAGGTGTCGACGAGCAGGCCTTGACCGGTGAGCGCATCGTAGGGGTGTGTGTCGGCATCCGTGTTGAAGTCGCCGGTCATGATCGTGGGATGGGGTGACGCCTGCACGATGCTTCTCAGTGCGTCGGCCGAGCGCAGCCGCGAGGTTCGGGATTTGTGATCGAGGTGGGTGTTCACGGCCTGGAACTGGGTGCCAGTGGCGAGGTCGAGAAAGATCGCCTCAACCACAACTCTGGGGGTGCGGTTGCCCCAGGAGGTTGAGCCGGGAACAGTGGGCGTGTCAGAGAGCGCGGTCTGTCGCCAGTCGATTACTTGCAGGCGTCGGGAGTCGTAGAAGATGGGGCAGCCTTCGCCGCCCTTGTTCTTTTCGCGCCCGTAGCCGATGGAGCGAAAGTGCTCCCCCAGCGCCTGGTGCACAAACCGCGCCTGGCGGAAGAGGGCTTCCTGCACTCCGATTAACGCCGGTTGTTCGACGGCGAGTAGCCGTTTCAGCAGGGGTTGGCGGCGTCTCCACAGGTCGGGACTGCGCGGCAAAAGTTCTGGACCGCGACGACGAATGTTGTAGGTCATCACATGCAGACCGGGAGCGACGACCGGGCCAATCAGAGAACTCCCGCTCGGCGGGAATGCCAACTTGGGCTCGCGCTCTGGTGCCAACGCCAAGAGACGTCTCGGCCGTAGGGTTCGGCTGCCGGTCATAGTTCCAGCTTATTGGGCGTCGGCGAGTTTCGCCCATCAGCCGTTCAGGGGCACGCGGATCGGGTGATTTCCCCACTGAGCCACTCAACGGCCCAGGTTCGAGCATCCGTGAAGTGGATCGCTTTGACGGTCGGTTGGCATCGAGGGGGCGTGCCTCCTCGACCCACGAAGACATCAGCAGCTTTGAGAACCTCGAGCAGTCCACTCCACGTCCATCCCGGAAAGTTCTCTTCGACGTGTTGCTGCGTATAGCCCTTACCCATGGGGATGAAGTGGCCATAATGCAACAGTTTGTCGAGCTGAGCCCCGGTGCGGTGCTGAGCATAGGAGTCCCACTGCGGCTCTCGATTCACGAATCCGCTCGCCGGGGTTGCTACCCGAAAATGTACCGTTCCGTCTAGGCTCAGCGATTGCTCGTCGGACGGGATGTCATCGAGTGACCTCAGGAAGGTGGTCACTGTTGAGGCGATAAGGGTCGATCGGGCCGGCTGTTCGGGCTCGTCGACGGCATCCCAGCTCCACGACTGGCGGTTGGGTGACTCGTAAGGACCGTGCGGGCCGCTCGCCAAAACAACATCATCAGCGGAACGATAAACCGTCACCCATGCGACCTCTCGGTTACCAACTGTGAAGCCGAGTTCGATGAGGTGGCCGAACTCGAGCGCGTCGACCCGTGCGAGTAGCCCAGCTGTGATGGTGTCCCAAGTTGCCGAGGCGGGGATCTTGAAGATCCCCAGGGAGTCGAGATTGTCGGGCATTGGATGCTCCTATCCGTCGAGCTTGCCGCTCGAGAATACGAGCCGCCCGTTCTTCCCCTGGGGCACCCGCTCGATGGATCGGGTTGCCGTGCGGCCAGCCAGGTACTGAACGGCCGCAACTCTTGAACGTGATCATCACACTAGGGAGCACCCCTGACATTGGGGGCTACCGCACCGCTCACGCCGTAGATGCTTCGCGGTACCGTGACATAACCGCGCGTCATCGCCTGCGGTATCAACAGTGAGGTGCGGGTATGAGCCAGACCGATGGAACGAGAACCATACCGACGCTTTACGTGAACCTGGATCACACTCTGGGGCGTCGTCAACACCAACGTTCCCGGTGGGCCGGATGTCGCCAGCCCAGCATATTCTGGTTCTGACATGTACCTTCTCCCTAGCCCTGACAACGGCACCGACACCGCTCTCGTTACGAGCGCTAGCGATCTCACCCAGGCCTCAAACTGCGAGTTCGGTTTTCTGCGCGTGCTCGACAAAAGGTTGGGCTGGTCCACTGATCCGCTGCCTGATGACGACGCGATGCTCATGCGGGCCGCAAGGTTGGGCAACGTTCACGAGGAACGGTTGCGGGATCGCTATCGCGCAGAGTTCGGCGACGCGATGGTGGAATTCGATAAGCCGTCCGGTAGAGACGCCGACATCCTGCGTGACTACGCAGCCCGCACACGGGAGGCCCTGCTGAGCGGTGCGCCTGTCGTGTTTCAGGGCGTGTTCTTTGACGAGACCGACCCCGAGCTGCCGTTCATTGGCTACGCCGATTTTCTTGTCAGGCAGCCAGATGGCAGCTACCGCGTGGTTGACTCGAAGCTTTCGCGCCATGTGCGCGTCACCGCGCTTCTTCAGTTGGCGGCGTATCACGAGCAGCTTCAGAAGCTCGGCTTTTCTGCGGATGGCACCGTTGAGCTGATCCTCGGCAATGACGAGTCAGAGACGGCAGAGGTTGCCGACATCGCCCCGGTTTTCCGTCGCCGCCGGTCGCGCATGCACGCGATCATCGCCGAGCACCGGGCGGGAGGCAAGCCGGTCGGCTGGCATGACGAGCGGTATGCGCGAGATGGGCGCTGCAAGTTCTGTAAGGACCCCGCTCAGACTGCCGACGACCTCTTCACGGTCGCTGGGCTGCGCGCGGGTCAACGGGCAAAGTTCATGGCGGCGGGCATCCGCACCCTTACTGATCTAGCCGAGACGCCTGAGCGGCCTGATGAACTGAGCATCCCGAAGGCAAGCTTCGCGAAACTTCACCTTCAGGCAAAGCTGCAGCACGCGGTGGACCCCGATGATGAGCATGCGATGCCGCCGGTTGTCGTCGTGAACCCGCTGCCGATTGCGAACCTACCCGAACCAAACCCCGGTGACCTTTTCTTCGACTTCGAGGGCGACCCGATGTATTCGGAACCCGGGGTAGGCGGCGTACCTCGCTGGGGTCTCGACTACCTTTTCGGGTGGGTCGATGCCGAGGGCGAATTCGATTGCCTCTGGGCCCACTCGCATGCAGAAGAGCGAATTGCGCTGACGGAATTTCTCGACTTTGTGACTAAGCGCCGGCTGCAGCATCCGGGGCTCCACATCTATCACTACGCCAGCTATGAGAAAACTCACCTGCTGAGCATCGCCGCCCGACACGGTGAAGGGGAGGATGTCGTCGACCAGCTGCTCCGCGATGCTGTGCTCGTCGACCTGTACCCCGTGGTGATGAGCGCACTGCGCATCGGAACGCCCTCGTATTCCATCAAGAAACTTGAGCCGCTTTATATGGGCGACGATGAGCGCGCCGGGGTGACGAACGCCGCCGACTCCATCGATGAGTACGTGGACTCCTGCACTGAAGCAGAGAACGGCAATGCCGAGCGAGCCACCGAGATTCGGGATGCGATCGCCAGCTACAACGAGTACGACTGCGTTTCGACACTGAAGTTGCGGGACTGGCTCCGGGCCTTGCCCGAGGTGCAGGGAGTGAAGGTCGACACTGCCGAGGCGGAACTCGCCGTTCAGCCGTTCGAACCCAGCGCACTCGACGTTGAGCTGCAAGCGCTCGGCGACAGCGCGGAAGAGCGAGGCGACGACACTGCTGCCAGCGCGTACCGAATGGCCGCAGCCGCCATCGATTATCACCGGTGTGAGGTCAAAAGTTTCTGGTGGGAGCACTACGACCGTCTCGAGCAGCCCTCCGAACTGTGGGAAGACACCCGCGGCGTCTTCCTCGTTGAGGGCGCGTCTCTCGCCCGCGACTGGCACAAAGAGGGCAGGCAGCGCACTGAACGCCGCCATCTGCACCTTCACGGCCAGTGGGCTCCGGGCAGCAGCGCGGCGCGACCGGGCGGCGACGTGTTCCTTGTTTACGGCGACCCGCTCCCCTACGTGCCGCCGGGCCACCGTCCGGGTTCGCGCGTCGCTCGCGGCGTGCGCTTTTCTGACCCGGCCGAGGATGGCCGAGGCATTTTCGTCGTCGAATCTCGGCCGGATGAGATCCCGGCGTGGGATGAAATGCCTACCCACATCACTCCCGGGCCGCCACCCCGGGCGGACAGCATCGTGGCCGCGATTGAGTCGTGGGGCGCCACCGTCGTTGATGCTGCTCCTGCGTGGCCTGACGACGCGATGTCTGATCTTCTGCTACGCAAAGCTCCCGCTGCGGCGAGCGCGCTCGAGCCCATGAAGAGTGCGGATGACGGTGTGCGCGCCGTCATCGCCTCACTCCTCTCGAGGGAGAGTGGCTATCTCGCAGTACAGGGCCCACCCGGCACGGGCAAGACGTATCTCGCCGCCCATGTCATCCAGGAGTTGGCGGAGAAGCACCACTGGAAGATCGGGGTCACCGCACAATCGCACAAGGTCGTGGAGAACGTTCTCGACGCCGTGGTGCTGGACGCAAATCTCAACCCCGAGCTCGTCGCGAAGGCGGTGCCGGGAGAGTTCGGCCCGGGCTATTACACCGAGGGTCCGTTCAGCGAGTTGCCGAAGGATGGTCACGCAGCCTTTGCGCGCGAGTACGACTCGACCGGCTACGTAATCGGTGGCACCGCCTGGGACATGACGAACCGAAAGCGCGTTCAGGCCGGACAGTTGGACCTTCTCGTCATTGACGAGGCGGGGCAGTTCTCTCTCGCGAACACGATCGGTGTTGCTGCAAGCGCGAAACGAATCCTGCTTCTCGGCGACCCGCAGCAGCTTCCGCAGGTGAGTCAGGGCATCCATCCGGCACCGGTCGATGGTTCGGCGCTCGGTCATGTGATCGGCAGTCTGGCGGTGCTTCCGGATGACTTTGGCTACTTCCTTAAGGAGAGTCGCCGCATGGATGAGGCCGTCACGCGCCCCGTCTCGCTGCTCTCCTATGACGGAGTGCTGCGGTCTCACGCATCAACAGAGGGGCGGATGCTCGCCGGCGTCGCCCCTGGCCTGCACTCGGTGCCGACGGCCCACGTCGACAACTCCACCTACTCCAGCGAGGAAGCTGATCGCGTGGTGGAGCTGGTGCGCCAGCACCTCGGCGCGCTGTGGACGGCGGAAGCCGGTGGCACCCCGAAACCTCTCGACGAGGACGGCATCATCGTGGTGACGCCGTACAACGCTCAGGTGGAACTCATTCGTGGCCGTCTCGATGCTGCCGGATATTCGCGCGTCGTCGTCGGCACCGTCGACAAGTTTCAGGGCCGAGAAGCAGTGATCTCGATCGTCAGCCTCGCCGCCTCCAGCGCCGACGATGTGCCCCGCGGTCTCGACTTCTTGCTCTCCCGCAATCGCCTCAACGTGTCGATCTCGCGCGCCCAGTGGGCTGCGTATCTCGTCTACTCGCCAACGCTGCTGGACTCGCTGCCGCAGTCGGCGGAAGGGGTAGCGACGTTGAGTCGGTTTATCTCATTGGTTGAGGACCTATAAGCCAAAAGCTATGCACATAAGCATAGTTTCTGGTTTATGATGACAGTTAAGTCGAAATTGAGCCGATCAGGAGGATAGCGATGCCCCACGCTGCTGAATCCATCCGCACCGCGCGCACCCGCGCACGGATCAGCCAGGCCACCCTCGCCCGCCGAGCGGGCATTGCGCAGTCGACGATCAGCCGCATAGAGCACGACGAGATCGATCCGACGTGGTCGACGATGCAGAAGTTGCTTGCTGCAGCGGGTTGGGAGATCGACCCTCGGCCGACAGGAGTAGCTCAGTTGCTTCCCGCAGCAACGGTGTCCCGCGCGATGGCTCGAAGCCTTAGAAAGGATGATTCGGAGTCGGCAATTCGGGATCTCACAGAGGGCGTAGGGCGCCTGATTCGTGCGAGCGAGAGCGGGGAGCACATTCCCGAGTGGGCCATTGCGCAACCGACGAGACTGATTGGGATTCCGCTGTGGGACACCTTCCTCGCCACCGCCTTCGCTTATGGCCTCGAACGCGCTGGACAAATAGTGCCCGAATGGATGACCGACGTGCCCCCGCTGCCGCACGAGACCTCACCTGGCGACGCCCCCGGGCCTGAGTTTCGCGACTGGCTGCGAGCCCGAACCCCAGCCGTGTTCCTGAAGAAGAACATTCTTTCGCGGGCTGAAGACTGGGCGATCGCGTGAGCGCCGGCTACCGACAGCTCAACGCGAGTGAGATCACGGAATTGCTCGGGGAGCTACTTGATCGGGCGGCAGCGGAGGGTCTCGAGGTTGACGCGTACGTTATCGGCGGCGCTGCGATGGCCATTCACTTGGGCCGCGATCAGCTGACTCCTGACGTTGACGGACTCTTCTCTCCGTTCGAGCATGTGAAACGCATCGGCAGACAGATGGCGGTAGAGCACGGGTTAGACCCCGACTGGGTCAATGAGAACGCCCGACCATTCATCACCTTCGACACCACGGATCCTCGACACTTCGTCGAAGTAGAACTCCGCGGACATAAGCTGCGGCTTGCATCGCAGCGCGCCCTCCTCGCGATGAAGATGGCGCGGTACGCCCGCAAAGACTATTCAGACATTACGGCGCTCATCCGGTCGTTGGGCCTCACGTCACCTGAGCAGATCGTTGATCTGACCTACAACGTGCTTGGGGAAGAGTCGCTGTCGCTTACAGACGGCCGGGACGACCTGACAATTTTGGCAAGAGAAGCGCTTGCGCGAGAAGTAAGAGAAAAAGAGCACCGGGGCCAGTAAGCGAGGCAGCTCGCTATGGTTGGGGTTGTTGGCCATTGAGCTTTCGCCAATCTACGGACCCGTATCTGTAAGGGCGACGCCTTCCGCCTCTTTCATTGTCTTCCGACACTTCGGATAGTTTGTGCAGCCGTAGAACTGCCCGAACTTGCCCGCGCGGGGAACCATGGTGCCGTCACTGCAGTCGGGGCACGGAATCACCACGGCATGCCCGCCCTCCGCATCTCTCAATTGCAGGCCCTGTTCCTTCACCAGTTCAGCGAGGAACGGTGACACCCGATTGCGTACGGTGACCAATGTCACTGACCGCCGGGCACGAGTAATCGCCACATAAAACAACCGACGCTCTTCAGCGAAGGGAAAAGCTTCGTGCGCTGGCATCGCCAGACGCAACACCGGGTCATCCGCGATCTTGCTCGGGAACGACAACTTGTCTCTCGTCAGCCCCGGGATAACCACATAGTCCGCTTCTAACCCTTTGGACGCGTGGATGGTCGAAAACCTCACATCGAGATGGGGCCATTGCTTGATTGCCGCGTGCGGCACAAGACTCTCGTGATGCCGATAGCGCCCGAGAATGAAGAGGGATGCCTTCCCGCCTCGACCGACCGGTGCAATTCCGGTTGCGATGCGATCGTTCAGCTCTGCCAAGTGTTTGCGAATCACTGACTGCACGTGCTCGTCGCTATTGGCGGCGATGGCCACGAAGGCTGGCGGGTGTTCGGGCGTCGATGACACCACCTGTTTCGATAACTGTTGCGGGTTCTTCAAGACGAATCGGCTCGAAACATCGCAGATGGGCTGAGGGCATCGGAACGTGCGCTCCAGCCGAAGGGTCTCCCCTTTGCCGAACCAGCCCTCGAAGTCGGTCATCACCGAAAGGTCGGCGCCGGCGAAGCGGTTGATGCTCTGCCAGTCGTCGCCTACGGCGAATAGGTAGTGGTTGGGTTCGGTGACGAGTGCTCGAGCGAGGCGGGCGCGGGCGGCGCTGACGTCTTGCAGTTCGTCGACCATTACAAGCCGGAACGGACTCTTCCACCCAGCTTCGACGTGGTCGGCGGCGAGATTCAGCATGTCTTCGAAGTCGATGCTGTCGTGCTTCACCAGTTCGTCTTCCCACCGCTGCCGAATGGTGCGATAGAGCTGCAGGAACTTCTCGTGTCGGAACCGGAACCGCTCCCGGCTTTCTTCGCCCGCGCGCGTCAGGAGTTGATCGTCCGTCAGGCGATTGCTTTTCGCATGGACCATGAACGACCGGAAGGTGCTCACCAAGCGTTGGTTGTCGATCGGTGGCTGACCCACCGCTGGGCGGCCAGGATTCGGGTCGAGTACAACGCCCCGGGAAGTGAGCTCGGCGGTGAGAGTTGCAAACGCTTTTCCATTCCACAGTTCAGCCATCGTGGTCTCGATCAGAGCGGTGCCGTGCTCTGCGTGCAACACTCGTTTCCAGTGGACACCATCGAGATATCCGACGAACTCTTCAGGCGGCAACCCGTTCTGATCGAGAGCAAAGTGTTCGTGATACAGATTGATATCTGGGTAATAGAAGTCCGGATGATACTGGCCGTGGGATGCATTTGCAGTGTCGATCTCATAGCGGCGCTCATACCTATATTCGACGCCGTTGTAGTACAACCAGTCAGCAATAAGCCGTTCGCCCTGTGACTTGACGACTTCGCCGGCGAGCGTGCGAAAGCCACCCCGGCGGGTGACCGGGTCCCAGTCGTCGGGGTCGGCTTCTTCTTGCCCAAATTCGGGTAGGTCGCGGCCAAACACCATGCGGAACAGGTCCCATTCGGTGCGGAAGGCAGCATCCGTGTCACGCAGTTCGTCGACTATACGAGCAAGTTTCTCGACATCGCCGCCTCGTTCCACCCATGGGGCCAGGCTGGGTTTGCGCCCTGTCGCTTGACCGATGACGGCGAGCCCGAACGAGTGGAATGTGCGCGCCACAATGCGATCGGCGGCGAGCCCCAGTGGTGCGAGGCGTTCGGTGACGCGTTCCTGCAGTTCGGCCGCAGCTTTGCTATTGAATGCGAGCATCAGGATTTGTTCCGGCGCGACGAGTCCACGGTGCACCGCGTAACCGGCCTTGGCAATCATCGTTGACGTTTTGCCGGAGCCTGCAGCGGCGACAAGCTGCACCCGGTTGTCGAAGCAGACGACTGCGCGTGATTGTTCGTCGGTCAGTGGCGATCGCTCGACGTTGTCGAAGAATGATTTGTAGGAGATGAGTTCCTGATCGAGGAATCGTTCGTTCCAGCGGGAAACGTACTGGGCGAGGTCGGATGACCAGAGCTCGATTGCTTGCAGATCTTCGCCGCCAAGGTCCCGGCGGTGTTCTTCCAGTTCGGGCGAGGCGAGCAACTCTGCGAACCGACCGGTGGGCTTGCGCTGTTCCCACGTTCTGGTGAAATCGCTGGTGAGCCATCCGCTGTCGCGCTGGTGCGACTTTGCGGCTGCGAAGAAATCACGCGCCCAACCTGTCACTAGCGGGCAGAGCTTGTCGAACTCTTCGATCAGTTCAGCTAGCCGGATGCTGGCAAGCACCCGTTCGCGCTCCCTCTCGACGGTTTCGCGAAGGTCGCGAGCATCGCGTCGAGACATCCCCCGCAACCGAAGTGCCGCTGGCGCACCCATTTCGACACTTGATGACAGCAGACCGTGGCGAACTCGGGTTCGACCAATATGGGCGAGCGCGTGCCTCTTGACCCCGCCGCCGCCGTCACGGAATATAAGCTCATCTCCGACGAGTTCCGCACTCCAGGCTGTTACGCGTGCCAAGCGCGCACCCCAGCGTGATGGCGCCCACGTTGCTTCCACGATTGATCCCCTGATCATCCCCTAAAAAAACCTAGCTATTGGCTCTTATTGCTCTCACTAAAGTGCGCGCGAATCTCGGACGCTTGTGCGTCGGAGAGCTGCCACCTCGTCTCGAACGGCGGAAGCGTGCCGTATTTGCTCCGAAGGTATTCTCGAACTTGTTTTGCACTGACATTAAGCTCGGATGCCAGATCTTTCGGCGTAAGCGGATCAGTCATAGTTGAGTCTCCTCGATCGTTCTAATGGAAGCCACTTCAGCCGACCTTGGCGGACTCAGGTCCAGCAGGGGCAGAGCAGCCCCGTCAACTCCGCGTCGCTTCAGAATCTCCATCATGTCTTCTTGCCTCGGCTGCCCCAGCGTGAACCGGTAGAGCGTGAGCGCTTCTTTCATCCGGTCGATTTTTGCAAGATCGCGGCTCAGGGGGAATGACACCAGCTGTCGTTCTATTTTTGCGTCTCCGGGGTAGATCCAGAATGGCGAGAACTCGCCGAGATCCTCATGGGTTTTTGACGCTGCGTCGAATGCGGCCTTCCAAGGATTGGGATCCTCGGAGGTCATCACGTCTGAGGCGTGCGCGGCAGCGATGTTTTTGCGCACGGCGTGACCGGCGAAACGGTTGACCCTGCCCTCACGCTGTTCGAAGTCGACCGGATTCGACGGCACATTCCAGTGCACTACGGCATGGCTCCACCAATGGAAGTCGATTCCCTCCTGTCCCACACTCGTCGACGCCAGTACGAATGGCCAGAACGGGCTGTTGAATGCGTTGCGGATTTCGGGCTGCCGAGCGCTTTCTTCGTTCTGACTCTTCCCTCCATAGCGCAGGGCGAATCGAGCCGTGAACGCGATACTTTCACCCTCTGCGGCATGATTTCGGGCGTGGTAGATCGAGGGCCGCATCGTAATCGCGTTCACCGCTCTAACCGCCAGTGCCATGAGAAGTTCGTCGTCGAGCACCGCACCTGCGGCTTAGCTCCTCAGCTGGAAAAGGTACTCATCTAGTGAGGCCTGCAGGTTTCCGTCAGCGCAATAATCCAACACCGCGCGCCAATAATACTCATCATCAGCGGACTTAACTTTGTCGAGCAGCAGCATGCTTTCGGCTCGGTTAAATAGTGAGCGGATCCCGTTAGAAAGCATCGCAGCTGCTCTCCACTGGCCCACATCGCTCGTTGAGTCGTTGTCATCGCGTATGCGTCCCAATGCCCGATAAGCGATATTGCCTGGCGAGTGCAGTGCTAGTCGAGCGAGATAAGGGTGCGAGATTGCATCCTCAGAACGCGCGATTGTTTCGATAGCGAGATCGACGTGCGCTGTGATTAGTCGACCCGCGGCGCTCTCGTTGTCTTCTTCACCTTCGACGGGTCTAGCCGAAAGTAGTTGAGCCAGACTGGCGGACTCGAGTGCCCAGCCTGCGGGCGTCGCACCGCGTGTGGCGAAGAAGGCCTCCCACGCAAATGTCGATTCTGGCCCGGGCGCCAACCGTGCCGAAACCTTCAACTGGGCCTCATCGGCAGAAACCTTGTTGTGACCACTTTCGCGCGCCACCCACAACGGGTCGCCTGCTTGAGCAAGCTCCGGATGCGGCCAGAACATGGCAAGTGTCGACATTCTGGCTGGCCGGGATTCGGCAGTCACCTTGTAGTCGAGACGAGCCGATATCGACTTCCGCGCTTCTGAAGAGTTGACGGTGAGCCGTGATCCGTCGACTATTCGGCGCTCGGCTTCATAGCTGAGGAGACTCGCGACAGCAGTCGGCGTTGCGGTCCACGACGAGAATACAACTCGTTTCGTCGCGCCTTCGGTCGCAATTGAGCCATAGACGCTTCCTGGCGCAAGATAGGGAAGGGATGGGGGTAACCAGAGCAGTTTCCACCACTCTTGGTCCAGAGTCTCTGTGGCAACCGCCCGAAGATGGCTGTTGCCAAGTTCGATCTGCCCGTAGCCGCTGATCGTGTCCGCATCGAGCTGCTGAAGATTTTTGAGTTCTCGACCAATACTTCCGTCGTTGTCGAGCAGGCGCCGATCAACCGCGCTCGCGACTTTGTAGTTGTTCATGAAGCTAGCGAAGTAGGGGATGGACTTCCAATACTCGAGACCGATGGGGATATCTAGCTCAGCGGAGAGTCGTTCAAGCGCAACGAATCCGGCCAGATCAATATCTGTCGGAGAAGTTGAGGGTAATTGGCGTTCCCGAACCATGCCGCCCGACTGCGGGCGCTCCGTTCTGCTCATTACGGTGAGAAGATTTGCGCGCAGGCGATCGACGTGCTCGATCGCGGGTCTGCCGTTGACGATCTGTTGACGGTATTCAGCGAACCCATCACGAATGTCCGCGATCGATACGGATGAACCCTCGGCAAGAAAACCCAAGGTAGTCATGAGGTCTTGATAGTGGTCGTCACCCGATTCTTCGTTTGCTTCGGTGAACGGTTTGTACGGGGTTGCGGAGAGAAGCAGGACTTTCGCGGCTGAGTAGTTGAAGAGCGCGTGAGCCAACTCTGCAGCGTCGCCGCCTTCGTGTTCGTCAAGCAGATGTCGGAATCTTTGAAATTCGTCAAGGATGACGAGGTCCGGCTCCAGCGAATCGACGCTTGCCGCCGCCAGGGCAGCACGCAGCTTTGCAGTGAGGTGCCGAATGGGCTCTTCCACCGAATCTGGAATCCTGCGCTTGAGCGCGAGGCTGCCAAGCAAGGAGAGATAGCTTTCGAGCAGACCGGAATCGGTGATGCTCCGCTCGAATGCTCGGAGTATCGACGGATCTACTGGTCCTTTCAAGCTGCGCTCGATTCGCGCAAGCTGGTACCGAAAGGCCTCCTTAGTCTTGATCTGCCCTTGAAACAGCATCCGCGATGCGCGCTGCTGAGGTTCCGACAACCCGCCTATCTCGTTGAGCATGATGTGAAGTAGCGCGCGCTCTTCACCTGATCCAGCGCGCCAGGAGCCCATATCAAACGAGGTTCCGGGGGTGAAGGAAACCAGATTGACTGGCTTGCGTCCGGCTGCGTTAGTTCCCGAGAGACGATGTGATTCACGCGCAAGCAGGGTGAGCCGGCTGGTGAGTCCGATATGCGGGTCCCCGGTGACGTTGAGCCTACGTAGATTTTGTGAAGCGAGATCCGAGTTGGAGCAGATGTAGACGATGTCGATTCGGTCGACGGTGTCATCGTTCTGCAGCCGTTCAATCGTTCGCGCGATGATTCCGCGGGCGATGACGCTTTTACCCAGGCCCGTCTCGTCAGCGAGCAAGAAACGTCCGCTGGCGTTGGGGGCGTCGTAGAGCCGATGCATCACATGGTCGACGGCATCACGCTGAAAGGACTTGAGCTCGGCGAGGATTGCCTCTGCTGAGAAATCGTTCACGCCATCTCCCCTTTCTGTGCGAGCCTGGCGCGCCAGACCGGCTCCCACACTTCGTCGAAGCCGGTGGGCAGCGACCCCGCAGAGGCTTCGCCTCGCATCCGTTCGACAAGTCTGGCCAAGTCGTCGAGGCCCTCGGGGTTGACCGCGAGGGAACGAACCAGAGTTTCGAAAACTCCTGCGCCATCACTCGACCAAGAGCCAAATCCGCCCGAGTTGCCGAGGGAAAACTGCGCGCTGGCCGATCCGCCCAAGCTCAGCATCAGTTGCAGGAATCGGAGAAACTTCTCTGGCGTATCGATCTGTCGGGCGAGCACCGCGTCCCGCCGATGGGCAACATCTCCGATCAGCTCGGCGTTCACCACAGTGCTTCGCCGCTCTCCACGTGCGTCTACGGCATGAATGATAACGAAAGGGGTAATTTCGGTGAGGTCGAGTCCCGTAAAAACCACGGGTGGGCCGCCCTGAAGTGGCAACGAGTGGCTGTTTCCTGGCCGGGTGAGTAGCTGCACTTCGGTCTCGATCTCTGCAATGGTCTTCGCTGTGGTGACCGCCTCAACGTCGATGGAGTACTTGTCGGTCTCCTCCAGTCGAACGGTGTTGCGGAGTCGAATGGTCGCGAGCGAGCGAATGGCATCGTCCAACGCGCGATCGGCTTTCTCCGTCTCGGTTTCTTGCACTCCGCCTGAGGTCTCATAGGGGATGGTGAGTTTACGAAGCTCCGAGTCTTCGCCAAACACTGCTCGAACTCCCACGCGCGGTTTGGGGCCGACCATCTCGATGAGAAATTCGACGTTGCCGCCGAAGGCTGCTTGTGTTGCGTTGGCGGAGCCGATTATTGCTCGTGAGCCCGTAAATCGATCTAGGAAATAGGCCTTGGCGTGCAAACCTATGAGAGGATCCTCCTCGATTTCGTCACTGTCCCTAACCGCATCATCGAGAACATGAGGCTCAATGAATTTAAGGGTCTCCGGTTTCAGCCGATCAAAGCTTTCAGCTCGCGAAATGACTTTCACCTTTTCTTTGCGTGAAGCGGTGATGTTCGCTAACCCGTCGTCTGAAAGGAAGGGTGAGATTACGAGGTGCCGTTGGCCTGCAAAGTCGATGGTGAGCGGCCTACCGATACCCAGAGCATGAAAGTTCAATTCGCGAATATCTGCCGGGAGTTCCCAAGACACATTCGAGATTCGTTCGGCTAACCCCTCGATCCGTTCGCGGCGTTCGGGCGCGAGAGGAGTGACGGCCAACGATGGGAGTGTTCGCACGAGGTCACTGAGCGGTTCGTTCTGCTCGCGAGTTTCATCGCCTTCGTTCCCGTCGAGCCTTACGACGAGGTCCCAGCTGCGGTCGCTGGTGATGTTTCGGCTGGAGCACAGCATCCGATAGCTGCGATGTTGCCCACGGGCGTACTCGAGGATCCACACTTTCGGGTGAAAGAGCGCGCCAGGTCGGCGGAGTGCGACGGGGTGAACCATAGGCTCAAGAAAGGCGACGAGATCGGAGGCTTGTCGGGGCACCACGATGTGGCCTGCTTGCGCAAAGATATCGATGCGGTCAGATGCCCGGCGCACGGCATCGAGAATGGCAATCGGGTCATCGCTTTCGCGCACTTGATGGCCGGCGAACGAGAGCGGTACGGCGAGCGCACTTGTGAGGTCGAGCGTGAATGTGGTTCCGACCGCATGCACCAACTCGTAGCCGCTGGGTGGGCGCAGCTGTTCGGTGAGGGCGGCCCGCGAATCCGGTTCAAGCATCCGCTCGCTCCAATCCGTCGTGCAGGTCGGTGAGGATGCCCCTGACCTGCCGCCAGCGGAAGGTCACCGCCCCGGCGCCTGAGGCTCCTTGCCAGCTTTGCAACAGTCGAGTGTTCTGCAGTCTCGCTTGCACCCCCTTGTGGCGGCGCTCGCGTTGCGCGATGAACAAGCGGAGGCCTTCGTTATCAGCGATGGTGAGTGATCCGCTCCCGGTAACGGCATCGAGCCAGGTGTCAACGAATGCCCGAGACGAGCCGTTAATTCGTGGATTCTTCGCATACGCGAGCGCCCAAAAATCGCTCCGATCCCAGGATGAAAGATGCATCGAAGCCTGATCGCGATCGTTTTGCCATTCGCTCAGGCGTTCTCGATACGCGTCCACTCTGCCGATGACGCGGTCGTAGCCGGCGGCTTCGTAGGCTTCCGCCAACAGGAGGTTGTAGAGCAGCGAGGCACCATTCACAGCTTGGGAGAACATCCGGGCATGGAATAGGTGGTTGGCGGAGTTGGATGATGCGCCAACAGCGCCTGGCTCCAGCCAGGGAGCCGCAGTCTCGGATTGTGGTCGATGGTCGATGAAGTGGGCGAGCAGCGATCCTTCGCTGCCGTTGAGCATCCGGTCCCGCAACCATTCGGCTTCGATACGGTTCAGGTCGAACCCTCCCCCGGTGTTGTTGGGAAAGCTTGAGGGAAACGGAGGGAGCGTTGGCGACCACGGGCCAACCGAGTACGAAGTCTCGTCGTCGTCCGCCGGATTCCGGATGCTGGCCGCGATGGCGTCAGCTTGGCTTTGGGACGGATCCGCGAGAATGCCGTACTGCCGGAGCGCTGCCCAATAGGTGCTCGACGGAAGAGTCTTGAGCGCCGCACCGGCAGTTTTGCCCAAGAGGCCTTCTCCGTCAGTGTCACGTTTGAGGGTGGCGATGAGGTTGCGTTCGTTTTTCTCCACTCGACGCGCGATCTCGTCGGCGTCTAAGCCTTGTTTCGCGGCCGCGGCGAACGCCCACGGAATGAGAAGCATGTAGCGGGCACGCGTGAGCAGTGTGGAGGTTCCGGGGAAGAGCGTGTCGCTCAGCACGTCGCGAATCTGTCCGATTCCGAGCTCATCCCGGCTGTCGCGTTCGCTGAAGAGGTTGACGATCTCGCGCATGCGGCGCTGATCCTCGCTCGACGCATCAAGCCACGCTATGAGTGACGGCATTCTGCGCTCCCCCTGCGCCGCCGATCGGGCATCGGTGCACGCACTCTCAGACTACCGATGTGAGCAGACATCACCTGCGGGCCGAACTCACGAAGTCTGCGCTTCGCGCCGACGGTCACACTGTGCTGCTCCACTGCGTTCAAGCGCAGAGTCGCACCCCTACCGTCGCTGCGCTCTATGCCGCCCGACACCTCGGGGTGCCGATCGAGCAAGCGTCGGCGGAAGTTTCGGTAGCCCTGCGCCACGCCCGACCGAACAAGGGCTTTCGTGCTGCACTCAAGGAGATCGCAGCGCGCTAGTGCCCCCGGTGATCCTGAATCGTCATCCGGGGCCCAAAAATAGGCTTGCGAAACCCGGATGCCGTGATGAGTCGCACGACGCGCTGACGGTGGCCGCGCCAGGGCTCCAAGAGCTCGAGCATCCGCTCATCATCGACGGGCTCACCGATCAGCGCCCAGCCCACGACCGCCGCCAGATGGTAGTCGCCGACGCTCGGGCTGTCGGGGTCAGCGTGGGAGCGCTGCATGGTTTCGGCGGCCGTCCACACCCCAACACCCACGATTGATCGCAAGGCCGCCTCAACGCGGGAACCGCCCCGACCCCAATCGGCAGTGCGCTCAAGTGATGCCGCCACCTGAGTAGCGCGCATTACGGTTGCCGAACGCTGCGGCCCGACTCCCGCACGATGCCACTCCCACGACGGGATCTGCGCCCAGCCCTTCGGCTTCGGCACAACCCGCATCCCCACAGGTGCTGGCCCGGGAGCTGGCGAACCGTGCTTAGTGACGAGGATGCGCCACCCCCGCTTCGCCTCAATGCCCGTGACCTTCTGCTCCAGAATAGCCATCACGAGCGCCTCAAAAACGAGTCGAGTGCGGGTCAGCCGCAAGCCAGGATTCTGGCGCTGAGCCTCGGCAGCAAACGGAAGCGCCGATACATCGAAGTCGCTCCAGTCGTCGCCCTCCCCCAGCAGTTCAGGAACACTCTCGATCGCCCATTCGGCTCCCGCACCCCACGCGGTGCAGTCCACTTGCGATTGCTGCTGCGCGAGGTGCAAAGTCGCAGGTCCTGCCGGGGTGAGCATCGTGTGCCAGGTACCCGAGGCATCCACTCGCATTGTTGGGTCACCCGAACCGCGCCGAAGCGGTTGCAGGGTCGCGCGCACGTCGACCGCACGCCCGGGCGCAAAGCGAGTGCGCACAGGCTCGTCGGTGGCGAGCGCAAGATTCATTGATAGGAGGATACGCGCTGCCGCCGACCTCCAGCCGAATGCACGCCCCAAAAGCGCGCTCCAAACCCCCGCCACTCGCACCCAGCCAACAACCGTAAACTTGAGCCGTGGCTGTTCCTAAGATCCTGCTCTTCTACGTGTTCACACCGCTGGCCGACCCTGAGGCTGTGCGGTTGTGGCAGCGCGACCTCTGTGAGTTTCTCGGGCTCGGCGGTCGCATCATCCTCTCCAAAGATGGCATGAACGGCACCGTCGGCGGCGAGCTGCGCGACGTAAAGCGCTACATCCGCAAGACGCGTGAGTATCCCGCGTTCAAAAACATCGACTTCAAATGGAGCGAGGGCATCGGCAACGACTTCCCACGTCTGAGCGTGAAGGTGCGCGACGAGATCGTCAGCTTCGGCGCTCCCGGCGAGCTTCAGGTTGACGAAAACGGTGTCGTCGGCGGTGGCACGAAGCTCAGCCCCGAAGAGCTTCACGAGCTCGTTGCCCGCAAAGACGTCACCTTCTTTGATGGTCGCAACCCCATCGAAGCCGCGATCGGCAAGTTCACTGATGCGATAGTTCCGGATGTTGACACCACCCGCGACTTCGTCGCCGAACTCGACAGTGGCAAGTACGACCACCTCAAAGACACGCCGATCGTCACCTACTGCACTGGCGGCATCCGCTGTGAAGTGCTCTCCTCTCTCATGCGCAGTCGCGGATTCGGCGAGGTCTACCAACTCGATGGCGGCATCGTTCGCTACGGCGAAAAATATGGCGACTCCGGCCTCTGGAATGGATCGCTCTACGTCTTCGACAAGCGCATGGCGATCGACTTCACGGCAGACACCCCAGCCATCGGTCGCTGTTACCAGTGCGGTGCAGCCACCAAGCGAATCGAAAACTGTCACATTCTGTCGTGCCGCGAGCAGTTTGTCGTGTGCGACGAACACGCACCGACCACAGCCTGTGCCGCGCATCCGATCGCCGCAGCAGTCGCTATCGTCTAGTTCTGAAGCCCGTGGCTCGGATTACAGCCAAAATGCGCCATGATAGTTGCATGAAGATTGGGATCCTGACCAGCGGTGGCGACTGCCCCGGGCTGAACGCGGTAATCCGTGGCATTGTGCTGAAGGGCACTCAGGTCTACGACAAAGAGTTCGTCGGATTCCGAGACGGTTGGCGCGGCGTCGTAGAAGGCGACATCATGCCCCTCGAACGCAAAGACATTCAGGGCATCTCCAAACAGGGTGGAACCATCCTGGGCACCTCGCGCACCAACCCCTTCGAGGGCACCAACGGTGTAGACACCGTGCGCGAAAACATGAAGCGACTCGGCGTCGACTCGCTCATCGCGATCGGTGGCGAAGGCACCCTCGCTGCTGCCAAGCGGTTGACGGATGCCGGCATCAAGATCGTCGGAGTCCCCAAGACTGTCGACAACGACCTTTCCGCCACCGACTACACGTTCGGCTTCGACACCGCCACCCAGATCGCCACCGACGCCATGGATCGCCTGCGCACCACGGGCGACTCGCACGGCCGCTGCATGGTCGCTGAGGTAATGGGTCGTCACGTCGGCTGGATCGCCCTGCACTCTGGTATGGCTGCCGGCGCCCACGCCATCCTCATCCCTGAGCAGAAGACCAGCATGGAACAGATCGTGGAGTGGGTTACTTCCGCTCGCGATCGCGGTCGTGCACCTCTGGTTGTTGTTGCCGAAGGATTCACCCTCGACACCATGGATGACGCACACTCCGAGCGTGGACTCGACGCTTTCGGTCGCCCCCGCCTCGGCGGAATCGGCGACCTGCTTGCCCCCGAAATCGAAGCCCTCACCGGACTCGAAACCCGCTCAACCACGCTCGGTCACATCCAGCGCGGTGGAACGCCAAGCGCCTACGACCGCGTACTCGCCACCCGCTACGGCATGGCGGCAGTCGACGCGGTCATTCACGCTCGTTGGGGTCGCATGGTCTCGCTGAGCGGAACCGAGATCACCAACGTCGCGTTCGAGGATGCCCTCGGCAAGCTCAACACTGTGCCCCAGTCGCGGTACGACGAGGCTTCGATTCTCTTTGGCTAACCACTGCCACCTGCCGCCTGTGTCCCTGCTGGTCCGCAATCTGGCGCATCGTCATCATGAACACTGTCCCAGATTTTCGGGCAGTATTCAGCGTGGCGTCTTAAGCTAGCCGCATGTGGCGCGGAATCGAAGTAACCAAGAACGAGTCCGATCCGAAAGCTCTGGCCCACGTCGAACTTTCTGAGGAATTGGATGACAGCATCCTGATGCCCGGAGGCGTCACGATCGATGTCGAATACTCAAGCCTCAACTACAAAGACGGCATCGCCCTAACGGGTAGACCCGGTATCGTTCGCGAACCTCACCTTATCGCCGGTATCGACCTTGTCGGAGTTGTTGCGGCATCGGAAGATCCGCGGTTTATTGTCGGTAAGCGGGTTCTCGTGAATGGGTGCGGGCTCGGCGAAACCCATCACGGTGGCCTGGCTGAACGTGCGCGAGTTCCTGGCGATTGGGTGATCCCGGTACCCACGGGCATGAGCAATCATCAGGCGGCAGCGATCGGTACCGCCGGCTTCACAGCAATGCTGGCGGTGCTCGCAATTGAGCGGGCCGGCATCTTCGGCGACGTTCTCGTCACGGGAGCAACGGGCGGTGTGGGCTCAATCGCTATCGCGTTACTCGACCACCTCGGCTTCAGGGTCACCGCCTCTACCGGCCAGAACACCGAACATGACTACCTGCGTCAGCTCGGCGCCACCACCATCATCGACCGGGCTGAGCTCAGCGCAGAACCACGCGCGCTCATGACGCAGCGATGGTCTGGCGTCATCGACGCCGTCGGCGGAACGACGCTCGCCTCGGCAATCGCCGGCACCCGATACGGCGGCACGGTCACCGCCTGCGGAAATGCGCAGTCAAGCGAACTCCACACCAGCATCATGCCGTTAATCCTGCGAGGTGTGAGTCTTGTCGGCATCAACTCGGTTTTCACCCCTCGACCGTTGCGCGAGGAAGCGTGGGACCGCCTCCATCGTGATCTCGACCTCAGCCTTCTCGCGGAAACAACCTCGACCATCAGTCTCAGTGACACGATTGCGGCCGGTGCGGACATTGTCGCGGGACGCATCCGCGGTCGCACCGTCGTCGACGTGCACCGCTAGGTGCCCACAAGCAGCGGTCGGCTCTAGCTTCGCAAGCCAGCGTGCGTCCGGGCGCCCCGGTTACCGCGCCCGCACCCCGCCCACTCTGTGTCACACTTTCGAGTATGAACAGTGTTACGGTCATCCTCGGCTCAGCCTTTATCTTTCTCGCCGCGCTCGTCCACATCATGATTTTCTTTATGGAGAGTGTGCTCTGGCACAAGGCTCGCGTGCAGAAGACCTTTGGCGTGTTCACCTCAGAAGAGGCCGCAATCATCAAGCCGTGGGCCTACAACCAGGGCTTCTACAACGCTTTTCTCGCACTCGGAGCCGGAACCGGCCTCGTGATGATGGGCTCGCTCAACCTGTGGCCGGCAGGCATCGCTCTGGCAATGTTTGCGGCGCTCAGCATGCTGCTCGCCTCTGTAGTTCTCATCACGTCTCAGCCGAAGATGGCACGCGCTGCGGCCATTCAGGGAATTCCGCCGCTGCTGGGCATCTTCTTCCTGGTGTTGGCTCTGACGGTGGGCTAGCGCACCACCACGCACCACCACACGCACCACAAGCCCCCGAAGCGCAGCGCAACCGCAGGTTTAGCGTCTCACATACTCCGCAAGGGCTTCGACGAGAGAATCGCTCGATCGGTCTTCGGCGATCACGTGCACGGTGAGGCCGGCAGCACGCGCATCGAAGGCTGTGCGGGGGCCGATGCACGCCACGATGGTGGTTTCGGGCAGCGGAGCCAGTTGCTCTGCCACCTGTCGGGCGACCGATCCCGAGCTCACGAGTACTGCAGAGATGCGACCGGACGCGACATCCTTGCGCACATGGTCGGCCACGGGCACGCCAACCGTGCTGTACGCGGAGACACTAACAACATCGATACCGAGCGCTCCGAGGCCGTCTGGCAGCGTGGTGTCGGCAAGGTTGGATTGCGGCGTCAGCACGCGAAGACCTGGAGTGCGGTCGGGCCACTCTTTGACGAGGCCGCGACCAGAATTATCTAACTCGGGCACGAAATCCACTTGGTGCCCGGCGAGGCTCAACGCTCCCGCCGTCGACTCACCCACGGCGGCAATTTTGGTGTTCTTCGGGATCTTCACACCGCTGACGCTCAAGACGTCGACAGTTGTGGCGCTCGTGACGGCGATCCAATCGAACTGACCATCATTGAGCTCATGGAATGCGTTAGCAAGCGCGGGAACGTTCTCTGAGGGTGCGAAATTGATGAGCGGTGCGATCACAGGAACTGCTGAGTAATCCCTCAGTAATGCTGCGACGCTTTCGCCCCAATTGCCTCCGCGTGGAACGAGCACGCGCAAACCATCGAGTGCTTTGCTTGCCATGCTCTCTATACTCCACCTGTTGGGGAGTCAGACGCTAATCGAGCTAGTCGTCGTCGCTCAGAATTGCCCACGCAACCACGGCAACAACCGAGACGGCTGCGGCCGCTGCACCGATAATCCAGGGCAGTGGGTTGCTCTCATAGGAGCTGCGTACGCGGGTAGCAACCTCGTCGACACGCTTGCCGACGTTGAACTTATCTTCAATCGCATCGAGAGTTCGTTCGAGTTCGGCACGTGCCTGCTCGATGTTGTCGCCTACATTTTCAGACATCATGACCTCCGCTTGCGTGTGCCTTTGATGGCACGAACGTCGCTTTTAATGCTTTCAATTGTTTCGGTGGGTGCTGGCGGCGTTCCTTTTTTGACCAGACTGACCCCGATCAACACCAGGATCGCGGTGATGACCAGCAGGATGCCCGCAACGATCAGCGCAGCCGCCCACGCCGGCACTACCTCGGCAAAACCGAGAACGGCTGCCGCGATTAGCACCATCAGCGCAAAGAGCGCAAAGAACGCGGCACCGGCGAACAAGCCGATTCCGATTCCCGCATTCTTGGCTTTGGAAACCATCTCCTGCTTGAGCGATTCGATTTCTCCACGAACGAGCTCGCCAAGCAGGCGAGGCACGTCGGCAATTAGCGCAGCGAGCGAACGTTTCGGTTCACGCTGCGGGTCTGTCTTCGGTGATTCACCGTACATGGCAGCCCTACTTCGAGTTTGTGGACTTCGTCGAGGATGCCGTTGACGAAGACTTCTTGGCGGCAGGCTTCTTTGCAGCACTGCTTGTGGTTGTCGACTTGGCCGACGAACTCTTGTTGTTGCTCTTGCTGCTAGCAACCTGCTTTACGACCTTCTTGGCGCCGTCGGCGAGAAACTCGGCGACATCCGGTGCCTTATCTTTCACAAAGTCTTCAGCGTTGTGGCGCTGTTCCGCAATGCGGGGATCGTTCCACAGCTTGGCCGCCGTGGTCTTGATCTTTTCGTACTTCTCGCGACCTGCGCGCGTTCCCAGCACATAGCCGATGCCGAGTCCTACTACTAGGAGGATCTTGCCCTTCATGGTGAACTCCATTTCGTTGCCGGTTGGTTCTTCCAACATACTCGCGATAGCTGCAGACCGTGGTCAGGTTTCGCTGCTAACGCAAGTAGCCATTCTGGAGCATATTCTCAGATTGGCATAGTGCTCTACCCAGAACTCACACAGACTTTTCAGTTGCGCGGGTGCCGATTCGGCTACTGGGGGGCGGATGCCGCGGCAGCAGCCTTCGCGGCGGCGGGCAGTGCCTCCACGATCTTCGAGACCACGCCATCGTCGTGGGCTGCCGAAACAAACCACGCCTCAAACACACTCGGAGGCAGAGACACCCCCGACTCCAACATCGAGTGGAAGAAGGGCGCGTAGCGGTAACCCTGCTGCGCCTTCACGTCGGCAAAGTTCAGCGGCTCGGTCGGGCTGAAGGCGAAGGAGAACAGGTTGCCGGCGTGCTGCACAACGTGCTCAACGCCTTCGGCGGAGAGTGCAGCGGACGTTTCTTGAGAGAGCGTTTCGGCAACCTGGTTGAGCCGGGAGTACACGGCGTCGTCGGCGAGCCGAAGCGTAGCGAGGCCCGCAGCGACGGCGACGGGGTTTCCGCTGAGAGTGCCTGCTTGGTAGACGGGGCCGAGCGGCGCCAGCAATTCCATGATGCGAGCTGAACCGCCCAAAGCGGCCAACGGCATCCCGCCACCAATGACTTTGCCAAAGGTGAAGAGGTCGGGAACCCAGCGTGAGCCAGTGGCGCTGGCACGAGCATCCAAACCCCAGTAGCCGGCGGGGTCGACGCGGAATCCGGTGAGAACTTCGTCGCTGATGGCGAGGGCACCGTGCTCATGTGCGATGCGCACGATCGTTTCGTTGAAGCCCGGCTGCGGAGCGAGGACGCCCATGTTGGCGGCAGCGGCTTCGAAGATGACGCCGGCGATGTCGTGGCCATGTTCGGCGAAGACCTGCTCGAGGGCGGCAACGTTGTTGTACTCGATGACGAGGGTCTGGGCTGCGGTCTCGGCGGTGACTCCAGCAGAGCCGGGCATCGAGAGCGTTGCCAGGCCCGAACCGGCTTCGGCCAGCAGACCGTCGGAGTGGCCGTGGTAGTGCCCGGCGAACTTCACGAGCAGTCGGCGACCGGTAGCACCGCGAGCCAAACGGATGGCCGTCATGGTCGCTTCGGTGCCGGTGGAGACGAGGCGCAAGCGTTCGATCGGGCTCACGCCGCCGACGCTGATGCGCGAACGCACAAGTTCGGCGAGCTCGGTCTCGGCAGGAGTGGAAGCTCCAAAGCCGAGTCCGCGCGACGCGGCCTGCTGAACAGCCTCGATGACCTCGGGATGAGCGTGGCCCAGGATGGCGGGGCCCCAGGAGTTGACGAGGTCGATGTACGAACGGCCCTCGACATCCGTGACATACGCACCAGAAGCCTTCACGTAGAAGCGGGGGGTTCCGCCGACCGAGCCAAAGGCACGAACGGGTGAGTTGACGCCACCAGGCAAGATTGCGCGAGCGCGGTCGAACGACTGCTGGTTGGTGGCGCTGCCTGCGGCGAGGGTGTCTGGGGCGGAGTCTGCTGGGTTACTGGTGTTGCTCATCGACGTAGCCATTCTGCGAGTTCTGTTGCGTAGTAGGTGAGCACCGCGTCGGCGCCTGCCCTCTGGATGCTGAGCACTGATTCTTCGATGGCGCGGCGGCGGTCGATCCAACCGTGTGCTGCGGCGGCCTCGATCATCGCGTATTCGCCCGAGACTTGGTAGGCCCACACCGGCACACTGCTGATTGCTGCGGCATCGGCGAGCACGTCGAGGAAGCTCATGGCAGGTTTGACCATCACGATGTCGGCACCCTCATCGATGTCAAGTTCGACTTCGCGGATTCCTTCACGGCGGTTGGCGGGGTTCTGTTGGTAGGCGCGGCGATCGCCCTCAAGCGACGACTGCACGGCTTCGCGGAAGGGCCCGTAGAACGCAGACGCGTACTTGGCGGCGTAACCGAGCAAGGGGGTGTCGGTGTGGCCAGCAGCGTCCAAGGCGTCACGCACTGCGGCAACTTGGCCGTCCATCATTCCGCTGAGGCCGAGCAGTTGTGATCCAGCTTCGGCCTGGGCAACGCCCATTTCGCGGTAGCGCTCAAGGGAGGCGTCGTTGTCGACGGTCAGCTCGGTCGCGCCGGTCACGGGATGCGTGCGTTCGCGCAGCACTCCGCAGTGACCGTGATCGGTGAATTCGTCGAGGCAGAGATCGGTTTGCACCACGAGGGCGTCACCGGCCTCAGCGACAGCCGCGCGCGTGGCGACGTTGAGGATTCCGTTGGGGTCGATCGCGCCCGAGCCTTCGGCATCCTTGCGCTCAGGAACACCGAACAGCATCACACCACCGACGCCGAGCTCAGCGGCTCCGGCAATCGCCCGACGCATCGAGTCAAGCGAATGCTGTTGCACGCCCGGCATCGAACTAATCGGAACCGCCTCGCTCAACCCTTCGCGCACAAACATCGGAAGAATTAGCTGGCTGGGGTGCGTGCGGTTCTCGGCAACGAGGCGACGCATCGCCGGGGTTGACCGCAAACGGCGGGGGCGGATGATCACGCCCGAGCTCCGGTCAAGTCCCCTGCGCCCTGTGCCAACAGTTCGTCGGCGACCCGCTGTGCCGCCTCGCGCGCCGGGTCCTCGACATCGTTGACGTAAAGCGCGTGGGAGCTGGTGAGGTACCGCGAGCCATCGAGGGCGTAGACGCGCGCATCCAAGAACAGGAGCCCGTCATCGATGACGGCGTGAGCTCCGAGAGGAGCCGAACATCCGGCGTCCAAGAAGGCAAGAACGTAGCGTTCGGCGTTTGTCTTGGTGCGGCTGGGTTTGTGATCGAGCACTGAGGCAAGCTTCTCTTCGCCCGTGCGCACCTCAACCGCGAGGGCACCCTGACCCGGTGCGGTGGGCCAGCCGGCGATACCGAGATGTTCGGTGACAGCGTCAGAGCGACCGGCACGGGCGAGCCCAGCGGCGGCCAAGATCACGGCATCCAAGTGTCCGTCGGTGACTTTGTCGAGGCGCGAGTCGATGTTGCCACGCAGGTCGACAACCTCGAGCTCGGGGTAGAGCGAACGCAGTTGGGCCTGACGACGCGGCGAACCGGTACCAACACGAGCGCCAGCAGGAAGAGTCTCGAGAGTTAGCCCATCGCGGGCGCACACCACGTCGCGCTCGTCAGCACGCTTCGGCACCGCAGCGATCGTGAGCCCGGGAATCTCGGCCGTGGGCAAATCTTTCAGTGAGTGCACCACTATGTCGCACTCGCCCGCCAAGAGTGCGTCACGAAGCGCGTTCGCGAACACGCCCTGCCCACCGATCAATGAGAGTGACTCTGTTGAACGGTCACCCTGCGTGGAGATCGGGATGATTTCCGTCTC
The DNA here is from genome assembly GCF_039527955.1 of Rhodoglobus aureus. NCBI lineage: Bacteria > Bacillati > Actinomycetota > Actinomycetes > Micrococcales > Microbacteriaceae > Rhodoglobus > Rhodoglobus aureus. The sequence continues at coordinate 67,029 of NZ_BAAAKW010000017.1, forward strand.
GACACCAGTCTTGTTTTCGAGTGCGCGAGCCACCGTGGTGGTCTGGGCCATCGCGAGGGTGCTCCCCCGCGTTCCAATACGAATAACGGTCACGGTGCTACCCCCGCGGCTGCCGGCTTGAAGCCGAGCCGCACATTCTCACAACACCCCGGACGACACACGTCGTACCAGGGCCCAATGTTTGTCAGTGCGGGGCGATCTGCCACCGGCACTCCGTCGCGACGTTCCAACACGAGGTCGACAAGACCTGTGACGAACGCCGGATGCACGCCAGGGGTCGGAACGCGAACGGCAACCATGTTGTGGCCTCCCGCAGTTTCGAGCGCCTCGGTGTCGAGATCCCACTTCACTTCCATGTGGTCAGAAATGAATCCAACCGGCACAATGACGACCGCTTCGATGCCATCAGCGGCGAGCGCATCAATCGCATCGTTGATGTCGGGCTCGAGCCACGGCATCGAGGGCGGGCCACTTCGCGACTGGTATACGAGGCTGTGCGTGGGCTTCGTGGCTTGAGCCGGCTTGCCTGTCTGCTCGGGATCGACAGTCTGCGCCGCCATCACCACTTCTGCCACGGCGAGGTGTTGCGCTGCGTACGCGCCACCCGCTCCGAAACCGCGCGACTCTGGGCCGCTCTTAGCGGCATCCGTCGACGGAATCGAGTGCGTCGTGAACAGCACGTGCGTCTTCTCTGGCGAAACACCCTTCGCCGCAACCTCAGCGAGGCCGTCGCGCACACCGTCAATGAAGGGCTGCACGAAACCGGGGTGGTCGAAGAATTGACGAACCTTGTCGATCTGGATCGTGCCGAGCAGGCCGGTCTCCTCCAGCGCGATTGCGTAGTCTTCGCGATACTGGCGGCAGCTCGAATACGAGCTGTACGCACTGGTGCCAACGGCAATGAGCTTCGTGAACCCGCGCTCATTCGCTTCGTTCAGGGCATCGCTCAGATAGGGGTTCCAGTTGCGGTTTCCCCACACAACGGGCAGGTCGATACCGCGGCGAGCGAGCTCTGCTTCGAGGGCGGCCTTCAGCTCGCGGTTCTGGTCGTTGATCGGGCTCACGCCGCCGAACGCACGGTAGTGGTGAGCGACCTCTTCGAGGCGTTCCTCAGGGATACCGCGTCCGCGCGTGACGTTACGCAGGAACGGGATGACATCGTCTTGACCCTCAGGCCCACCAAAACTGGCGAGCAGAATGGCGTCGTAGGCCACGGCCTCCTCGACATGTTCTGGACCGGATGCTGCGGCATCCGTTGCACCAAGAATGTGGGTCATGCCAACACCTCAGCGATCTCCTCAAGCGAGATGCGACGCCCCGTATAGAAGGGGATCTCTTCGCGCACATGACGGCGAGCTTCGGTCTGACGCAGGTGACGCATGAGGTCGACAAGGTCAACAAGTTCGGGGGCTTCGAGCGCGAGCATCCACTCGTAGTCTCCGAGGGCGAAGCTGGCGACAGTGTTGGCGAGCACCTGGGGCATCTCAGAGCCCTTCATGCCGTGATCGCGCAACATCTTGCTTCGCTCGGCATCGGGCAGCAGGTACCAGTCATAGCTGCGCACGAAGGGGTAAACGGTGAGCCACGCTTCGGGCTCCTTGCCGCGCATGAACGCGGGCATGTGGCTCTTGCTGAACTCAGCGTCGCGGTGCACGCCCATCGCATTCCACGTCGGAAGCAGGGTGGAGAGCTGCTCACTGCGACGCAGTTCGCGCAGCGCCCACTGGATGTTTTCGGGGTTGTCACCGTGCAGCCAAATCATGAGATCGGCATCGGCGCGCAAGGACGACACATCATAGAAACCACGAATGGTGACGCCGCGTGCTTCAACCGCGGCAACCGCAGCGGAGAGGCCCCCGGCCGGAGCCGGGCGGTGCGGGTCGCGACGGAAGACCGCCCACAGCGTGTAGCCCAAAACTTCGGTGGGTTTGGCGGTGTCAGTCATGTCTTCCATTCTCTCCCGCGCCTTCTGGGCAAACTGGGAAAATACCTTGGCGTTAGGCGAACCTAACTAGCTTAGCTGTTCGTCTTCTTCGTCTTCTTCGGCTTCGGCAGCTGCATCCTCGTCGGCCTCAGTCTCCACGTCAGCGGCGTCAGCAAGCAACAGCAGTCGGTCGACCGCGGCATTTGCGTGCGTAATGATGCCGGCCAACCCGGTGCCGCCGACAGTCTCGCCAACAACAACAACACCATCCGTGCGTTCGGCAGGAGCGAGCGCAGCCGGGCGAATCCACTGTTGGCGAGCAAAGTCGAGCACCGATTCGGCCGGCAGCGAGACCCCGAGCAGAATCTCGGCATCGTGGCGCGCCACCTCGGCCAAGTTCGCTGGCTCCTCGTTATACGAGAGGCGCACGATGTGGCGGCCCTCCGCATACTCCTTCAGCCACTGCCATTTCGCTGTCGCATGCGTGAGCGCGCGCGCGGAAACCGTCGTGCAGCCAGGCGCAACCAGCACTCCAGAGCCCCGGGGTTCGGCATCCAACTCTGGCGCAGCGAGCACGAGCGTGGCGAGCGTCACGGTGCGTCCGCGCACGGGAGCGAGGATGCCGGGGGCGGCAACAATGACGGTGCCGTCGAGTTCGGCGAGCGCCTCAGCGCTCTCAATACGGCGTTCGAACTCGACGATGACGCCATACGTGGTGAGGTCGGCGGCAAGTTCAGTCACGAGTCTGTTGATTCCGCCGCGGATGCCCTGAACCGCAGTTCCGGCCGGCATCGCTTCGCGCATCGATCGCACCGCCGCCGCCAGTGAACCGTGCAGGGCGAGGCGCTCCGTGAGGGTCGCAACCCGCTCAATCGGAAGATCGTCGGGGTGCAGCGAGTACACGCCGTGCACGACCGGCGCGACGAGTTTTTCGACGACCGCCTTACCCATGCGCCGACGCACGAGAGCACCGAGCGAGATAGCGGTACGTTTGCCAAACCACGGGATTAGCGAATCGAGCTGTGCCCGCAACGCACCACCAAGGCCCAGTACCGCGATCGTCTGCGCATCGAGCGGGGTTGCCGGGATTCCCAAAATGCCGGTGCTGGGAAGGGGCAGGGCCGCGCCAGCCACGGGCTGCAGCCACGCACCCTCGTCGCCGGGCGACACGATGTCATCGCCGAGCCCGAGCTCGCGAGCGAGATCGGCAACAGTATTGCCGCGGGTGGCGAAGCTCTCGGCTCCGGCATCCACATTAATTCCGCCGACGCGGTGGGATGCCACGGTGCCGCCGAGATGATTGCTTGCCTCAATGAGGCGCACGGTTCGCCCCGCCATCGCAAGTTTGCGGGCGGTGACGAGCCCGGCAATGCCGCCGCCAACGACGGTAAATTCTGTCGTGCGCACGGCGCTAACCTTCCTGGTGAACGAGCTCCACGATTTTGGTGAGCACGTCGGGATCGGTTTCTGGGCCGACACCGTGGCCAAGGTTCACGACGTGGGCGGGGGCAACGCGACCTCGGTTCATGACGTCGCGCACGTGAGCTTCGAGCACATGCCAAGGCGCTCCGAGCAGTGCGGGGTCGATGTTGCCCTGCAGCGGAACTCCGCCACCGAGGCGACGGTCAGCCTCATCGAGCGGGATGCGCCAGTCGACGCCCATGACGTCGGCACCGATCGAGTGCATGGCCTGCAGCACTTCGCCGCTGCCGACACCGAAGTGAACCTTCGGAACCTCATAGCCGCGCAGATGGGAGAAGGCGCGCTTGGAGTGGGGTGCGACGCGGCGCACATACTGCTGCTCCGAGAGCGAGCCAACCCAGGAGTCAAAGAGTTGAACGGCAGAAGCGCCAGCCTCGACCTGGGCGATCAAGAACTCGCCAGCAATGTCGGCACACCAATTGAGCAGGGTTGCCCACGTCTGCGGGTCGGAATACATGAGCGTGCGGGCACGCTGCTGGTCTTTGCTCGGGCCACCCTCAACGAGGTACGACGCGAGAGTGAAGGGGGCTCCAGCGAAACCGATGAGCGGCGTGTTTCCCAACTGGGCAACGGTTTGCGCGACAGCTTCGCGGATGGGGGCAAACGCGGCTGGGTCGATGGGGCGCAGCTTGGCGACATCCTCCGCCGTACGAATCGGGTTAGCAAATACGGGGCCGCGGCCGGGAACAATCTCGACCTCAACACCGGCAAGCTTGGCCGGAATAACAATGTCGCTGAAAAAGATTGCGGCATCAACCTTGTGGCGACGCACGGGCTGCATGGTGATTTCGCTGGCAAGGTCGGGCGTGAGGCACGCCTCAAGCATTTCGTTGCCTTCGCGCAGTTTGCGGTACTCCGGCAGCGAACGGCCAGCCTGGCGCATGAACCAGACGGGGGTCGTTTCGGGGCGGTCACCCCAGTAGGCCCGGATGGTAGGCGAGTTAGCTGTGCGGCCGTCGAGAAGTGGATGGTCAGTATTCAGGGTCACGGGGTTAACATTAGGTTGTGCTCCTGTGTCTTAGCTCGAATCATCGCAACGCGAGCTTAGACGTACTCGAAAGTCTGTCTGAGGTCGCCCCGGCGGCCACCACCGACCTCGTTTCACGCAACGATTTCGTTGCGGGCGCTGTCGTTGTTGCCACCTGCAACCGCTTCGAGGCATACCTCGATGTTGAAGAACCGCTCACCGCAGCCTCCGCCGTCACAGTGTGCTCGCTGCTCGAGTCACTCAGTGAGCGAAGCGGCGTCAGCATCGACACTCTGCGAGCATCCATTGCCGTTCATGAGGGTGCGGATGCCGCAGCTCACCTCTTCGCGGTGACCTCGGGTCTTGAATCCGTCGTGATCGGTGAAGCCGAAATTTCGGGGCAGGTCAGCCGAGCTCTCGATAAGGCTCGTGCGGACGGCACAACCACTCGCGACTTGGAGCGTCTCTTTCAGCGCGCTACCCACACCAGCCGCGGCATCAAGAACAGCACTGCCATTGGTGGTTCGGGCAAATCATTGGTGCGTCTCGCTCTCGAGCTGGCATCGAGCCGCGTCGCCGATTGGTCAGCCACCCGCGTGCTCGTGGTGGGCACTGGTCGGTACGCCGTCACTACGGTGAACGCGCTGCGCGACAAGGGCGCCCTCGATTTGCGCGTCTTCTCGCCGTCGGGCCGCGACGCCGCGTTTGCGCTCAAGCACAGCCTCACCCAAAGCGAAGACTTCGACGTTGACGTGATCGTCACCTGTACTGTGAGCGCCGTACTCGGCGCCGAACGCTTTTCGGCCGCCAGTAAATGTCTCGTTCTCGACTTGGGGCTCCCCCGCAACGTTGACCCCGCCGTTGGCCAGCTCGACGGTGTTGACCTGCTTGACCTCGAAACGATCAGCCTGCACGCTCCCCTCGAAGAACTGAACGCGCACGCGGATGCCCGTGACCTGGTTCGCACGGCCGCCCACGAATTCGCCGCCGAAAGCCAGGCCGAGCCCGCCATCGTTGCTCTGCGCAAGCACCACTTCGCACTGTTGGAGGCCGAAATCGCTCGTGCCACCGCACGTGGAGCCGGTGAAGAAACCATCTCAGCGCTGCGTCACCTCGGCGGTGTACTGCTGCACGGCCCCTCGGTTCGTGCCCGCGAATTTGCGGCTGACGGCCGGGCCGCCGACTTCGATGCCGCCCTTGCTGCGCTCTACAACATCCCCGTCGAGCGATCGACTGGCGCCGCCAATACCGCTCGACCGCACACCGCTTAGCGCTACTCCACAACAACGAGGGTCGCCGATGAAACCATTCGAGTTCAGTACCCCAATCCAGACTGAGCGACTCGTGCTTCGCTCGCTCACTCTCAACGATCACGACGTGGACGACATCCACGCCCAGCAGTCGAATGCCGAACTGACCGCCTACATGCTCTACGAGCCTCGCGATCGCGCGACGGTGATCGAGAAAATCGCCGAGTGGACGGCCAGGGAGGCGCTCGCGGAGAGCGGTGACTACCTCCAACTGGCGATCGAGCTTGCGGATGCCGTCCCTCCGGTTGCGGAGACAATCGTTGGGCAGTCAATCGCCGATAATGCGGCAACCCCTCCCGCGGCGGAGACGACCGGTGCTGAGGTGCGCCGCCCCGTCGTCATCGGCACCCTGTATTTCAAGATCGAGAGCGCTGAAGATTCGAATGCCGAAATCGGCTGGGCACTTCACCCCAACTTTCAGGGCAAGGGCTACGCCCGTGAGGCGGCATCCACCTGGCTCGATCTCGCGTTTGACGAGCTGAAGTTGCACCGGGTGTTCGCCAATCTGGATCCCCGCAACGACGACTCAGTGCGACTGTGTTGTGCGCTCGGAATGCGTCACGAAGCGCATCACGTCGAGGACATGTGGTTCAAGGGCGCGTGGGCCGACACCGGCATCTACGCAATTCTCGATCGGGAATGGGCTGCGCACCGCGGTTAGTGCACGTACTCCAGCAGGTCGTAGCCAAAGATGCGCATTACTTCGATGGCGCGCAGGCGTGCCTGAAGGCTCGTGTCATCAAATTGGATGGATGCCGCATAGGCAACCGCACGCTTGTTGCCTCTGAGGGCACCAGCTTCCGCTCGCACGCCCCGATCGATGCCGGTCTTGTTCACCAGCAGAGTGTTGTGGTCGGCTCCCCGATGAGCGAGGGGGTCGAGCCCAAAGGCACTCGCCACGAGTGATAGGTCGGTGTTGAGTGAGAGCCAGCCGAGCACTCGTTGGCTGGCGATGGAGTTGACGATCTCGCCGCGGGCGAGTGCACCGAAGAGCCAGCTGAGTTCGATGGTGGAACCTACGGAGAGTTGAGGTGCGTCATCAGGGCCGCGGGTGTCACGCGAGAGGTCGAGGAGTGCGGTCCTGGTGAGGCCAAGCGATTCGGTTCGTGCACGCACGGCATCCAACCCGATGAGTTGTAGGAGGATGTTGGTGGCGAGGTTGTCACTCGTTGCACCGACGAGCGCGGCGAGGTCAGCGACGGGCAATGATGGTGCTTGAAGGTGCTGCCAGAGCCCGGCTGCCCCCACGGATGCGCCGGCTACTTTGTCGAGAATGCCGTAGGGCGCGAATTCACGATTGTCGAAACGTGCCGAGACTTCGATGAGCAGCAGGATTTTGCCGATGCTCGCGGTGGGGAGCGCCACGCGATCATCGATGCTGAGTACGGTTTTGCCGGTGTTGATGTCGACGGCACTGGCCGATACCCGCACGCCGGAATTGCCGAGTTTGAGTTTTCCGAGCGCAGCAAAGGTACTGGTGAAGTTGGGTTCTTCGCCAGTTCCGGCATGCTTCGCTACACGGGGGGCGCGAATGCGATTTCGGCGTTCTCGGGTTTTCTCGATCTCTACCAAATAGTGACGCGATCTTTCGGGGATAGCCACAACGAATCGGATTCTGTCACACCAAATGTCTCATAGAACGCGTCAATGTTGCGAACAATTTGGTTGCAACGGAACTCGTTGGGCGAGTGGGGGTCGATTGCGAGTAGGCGAATTACCTCTTCATCGCGGCCCTTTTGCTGCCACGCTTGCGCCCACGACATGAAGAATCGTTGTGCTCCGGTGAGGCCATCGATTACTTGTGGTTCGGCGCCACCGAGCGAGATTGTGTAGGCCTTCCACGCGATTGCGAGCCCACCGAGGTCGCCAATGTTCTCTCCAATGGTGAGCGATCCGTTGACGTGGTGTTCGGGAACCTGAGCGGGAGCGAGAGCGTTGTACTGGTCAATGAGCGACGTGGTGCGCTCTTCGAATGCGGCCTTATCTTCGGGCGTCCACCAGTCGATGAGGCGGCCGTCGCCGTCGTATTTGGAACCCTGGTCGTCGAAGCCGTGACCAATCTCGTGGCCGATTACCGCACCGATTGCCGCATAGTTGGCGGCGTCATCCCGACCCTCATCAAAGAACGGGTACTGCAGGATGGCGGCGGGGAACACGATCTCGTTGAAGCCGGGGTTGTAATACGCGTTGATCGTCTGCGGGGTCATGAACCATTCGTCGCGGTCGAGTGGCTTGCCGATCTTGCCGAGCTCACGCTGGAACTCGAACTCGTTGGCTGCCCGCATGTTGCCGGCCAAGTCATCCGCACTGATCTCGAGAGCGGAGTAGTCGCGCCATTTCTCGGGGAACCCGATCTTGGGGGTGAACTTCTCGAGCTTGTTGAGGGCACGCTCACGGGTGGCGGCGCTCATCCATTCGAGGTGGATGATCGACTGACGGTAGGCCTCGACGAGATTGGCGACGAGCACATCCATTGCCGACTTTGCGGTCGGCGGAAAGTGACGATCAACGTAAATCTTGCCGACGGCTTCACCCAGCACGCCTTCAACGAGTGAGACACCACGCTTCCAGCGGGCGCGAATTTCGGGAGTACCCGAGAGGGTGCGACCGTAGAAGTCGAAGTTGGCTTCGACGAAATCACCTGAAAGGTAGGCGGCGTTGGTGCGGATGACCTGCCAGGCCAGCCAGTCTCTCCACGCCTGCAGGTTGTCGTCACTCAATACCGACTCGAGCCCTTCAACGAAACTGGGTTGGCGCACGACAACCTCGTCGAGGGCGTGCTCGGGAACATCGATGGCGTCGAGCCACACGGCGAGGTCGATCGCACCTGTGAGGTCGTTGGCTGCTTGCCACGTCATCGGGTTGTAGGTCTTTTCGCTGTCGCGGTTGGCGACGTTATCCCAGTGCTTCGACGCGATCTGAACTTCGAGGGCGACAATGCGGGCGGCACGCTCGGCGGGAGCATCGAGGCCGGCGAGTGTGAGCATCCGCTCGACAAAGGTGCCGTACTTGGCGAGTATTTCGGCAAACTTTTCTTCGCGGTAGTACGACTCGTCTGGCAGCCCAAGGCCGCCCTGCTCGATGAAGACGAGGTAGCGCTCGGGGTTGCCAGGGTCGTTGTCGACGAAGAGCTGGAAGAAGCCACTTGTGCCACCGCGTTCGAGACGCCCGAGGGTGCTGAGCAGGGTGGGGATGGAGTCGACGGCTGCTGCTTCGGCCAGCTGGGGGGCGATAGGCCTTGCGCCAAGTTCGTCAGCGCGAGCTTCATCAAGGAAGCTCGCATAGAGGTCGCCAACCTTGCGTGCTTCAGTGCCGGGCTCTGCCGACTGCGACTCGATGATGATGTCGCGAACAGCCGACTCAGCTTCTTCGGCCAGCACCATGAACGAGCCGTACCGCGCCTTGTCTGAGGGGATCTCGGTGCGATCAATCCACGCGCCATTCACATGGCGAAAGAGATCGTCTTGAGGGCGAACCTTCGGATCAAGATCGTGGACGGCAATTCCTGAGGGTAATGACGATTCGGCACTCATGCACACAGCGTAGAGCCTTCTCCTCAAGCGTTTGCTGCGAATGTGAGACCAGTGGAGAGCCCTACAATTATGCGATGACCGCCTCAGACTCGGCTGCGACGGCCTCGCACTACCCGCACGGCCTCACCCACCGCCAAGTGTTGTCCTGGCGCAACGCGATCGCAACCCTGTTTGCCCTCGCGGGTCTCTCCTTCGCCAGCTGGGTAGGCCGCATCCCTACCGTTCGTGATATCTTCGATGCCAGCCACTCGGAGATCGGCGTTCTGCTGTTTGGGCTCGCCATCGGATCGATCTTGGGGTTGCTGGTTGCCGGGCGACTCGTCGAACGCTTTGGTGCGGTTGCCGTTGCACGAGTGTGCGTCTTGACCTTTGTGCTGGCCCTCGCGGCCACCGCCATCATCATCAGCGTTCTGGGCAGCTTTATCGGGGCAGTGCTCTCCCTCGCCGTCATGGGTGTCTCCTTCAGCACCTACGACGTCGCCATCAACCTTTCTGGGGCTGCCAACGAGCGACTGCTCGGCCGCTCGACCATGCCAATCCTGCACGGCTTCTACAGCTTAGGAACGATGGCGGGTGCCGGTATCGGCGCCGGGGCCGAGGCGCTCCACATCCCGCTCGCTCTGCATCTCTCTGTCGTTGCAGCACTTGCCATCATCGCCGCGCTCACCGTCCTGCGCTTCATTTTGCCCGAATCACTCGCGGATGCCCCACCCAATACTCAAGAGATCAAGATCGCATCGGGCGAGCTGGCTGCCCCCAAACTGCGCAGCGTGTGGCTCGAACCGCGCACAGTCATCATCGGCGTCATCGTGCTGGGCATGGCCTTCGCTGAGGGCACAGCAATCGACTGGCTCGCACTCGCCATGGTCGATGGATATGAGCTCGACAATGCGTTCGGCACTCTCATCTTTGGCGTCTTCGTGACCGCGATGACGGCGACTCGTTTCTTGGGCGTTCGTGCTCTCGACCGCTTCGGCCGCGTACCAGTGCTGCGCGCCTCCGCCGCTCTTGCTGCCGTTGGCCTGCTGCTCGTTATCTTCTCGCCGGTGGTCTGGCTGGCCGTTATCGGCACGGTGTTCTGGGGCGCCGGTGCGGCTCTTGGCTTCCCGGTAGGAATTTCGGCCGCCGCTGATGACCCCAAGCGCGCAACTGCTCGCGTCACCGCGGTCGCGACTATCGCCTACTCCGCGGCACTCGTCGGGCCGCCGATGATCGGCTTCATTAGTGATCAGGTTGGCATTCTCAACGCCCTGCTCGTGATCGTCGTGCTGAGTGCACTTTCGGGCATCCTCTCCCCTGCCGCCCGCGAATTGGCGGGCCGCCACTCTCGCAGCGTCATCGACTTTGCGTCGCCGGGTACGACATCCGCAGCGGTCAGTCTTGCTACCACGGAGCTGCACCTCATTTCGGCCGAGGATATTGCGGCGGCACAGGGCGCGGATGCTGTCGGCAACCGCGAAGAGGACGGCCGCGAACGCGATCGCGATCGCCTGTAGTGCCGTAATATTCTGGCACTTGCGCATGCAAGAATATACTGGCATGCTGGTCTGCAAGGATATTCTTGCATTACACACTGTCTAGGGACTAGAGAGACCACCGTGCCAACCATCACCATCACCCGATTCAGAGATTTCGGTGCTGTCATCAAGGCCGCACGCGAGTCGCGCGGGTTGCGCCAAGATAAGCTCGCCGACGAGCTCGATATCACGCGTCAATATCTCCAAGACCTCGAGAATGGCCGCCCCAACCTCTACATCACGCGCTTGCTTCGCGCCATGAACTTTCTTGGCATCACGATCAGTGTGAGCTACACGCCTGTTAGCGTCGCCAAACCGGGAGCCGCAGTGGCCAGCACTAACGAGACGTCTCCCAGCGCGGCAATGACAGATGACTGACTCGCTCGCCGTCTTCCTCCACGACGACTACCTCGGTGACGTTGTGCCGTTCGCGCAGGGGCGGCGCCGCCAGAAGAATCGGGTGCGATTCCAGTGGGATAGCGGCTACCAGCCTGGGGCAATCACCCTCACTGAATCGTTCACTTCGATACCGGGCCGAGAGCCCGACACTGCCCCGGTGTCCAATTTCTTCGGTGGATACACTCCCGATGGCAACCACCGTGAAGCGATGGCAGCCCTGCGCGGTATCGACCATAGAAACCTGTTCAGCCTGCTTCGTGAATTCGGCGGCTCTCTCGGTGGTGCACTCACGTTTCGAGCGCCGGATGAAGCCAGCCCCTATGTTCCTCGCTACATCGCCGTCGATGACACCACCGTTGCCCAACGCCTCCTGCAGGCCGTCGAGCGTCACGATCTAGGAATCCAAGACGAGAGCCGCTCGATGTTGCCGGGATTTCAGCCGAAGTTGCTTCTGGCGCGTTTCGGTTCGCAATGGCATGAGCCGCACGGCCGTGCTCATTCCACCCACATCCTCAAGCCGCAGCTCAAGTCGCGACCTCACCAAATCTACAACGAGCACTACAGTCATCAGCTCGCTCGAGCGATGGGGCTCTCCCAGTTTGGCAGCGAGATCATGAACGCCGGGCAGTCAAAGTTTCTGTCAATCAAGCGCTTCGATCGGCTCGTCGACGGCACCGCGGTTTCGCTCGTTCATCAAGAGGATGCCGCCCAAGCGCTAGGTCTCGATTGGCAGAATTCAGACGTCAAGTTTCAAGACGCGCAGTGGCCAACAAACCCGGCACGCCCCAGCGTGCGCGCAATCGCGGAGCTCACCGGCTCCCTCCCGAACGCACTCGCAGAGACCTCGCAATGGCTGCGGCAACTCGTCTTTCATGTGCTCATCGGCGACAGCGATGCGCATGCCAAAAACGTGGGGTTCATTCATGAGAGCGGCGGTACTCGACTTTCTGAACTCTACGACGCCGTTCCCAATCTTTATCAAGCAGGGCGAATCAATTGGGATATGGCGATGGCGATCGACGGTGATTTCGATCACCGAAAGGTGAGCGCCGAAAGCATTGCCCGCGAGGCCGCCTCCTGGTCGGTCTTGCGTGCAGACACGATCGAGGGCGTGATCAGAGCGACGCTTCACGAATTCGTTGACGCGCAAGCATCCGTCACTCCACTGAGCGAGGTCGGCCCGGATATGGTCGAGCGGCTCAGTTGGAATGCCCAGCGCCTCATAGACGGCAATCAGATCAGCGCGCCGAAGGAAACACGCTGAGTTGGGTTACAGCTGGTGCTCCTTGGGCCCGCGACTGATCGCAACCACCTGCCCCGCACCGTTAGGCTCATCGGGTGCGACTTGTCATAGCCAAATGCTCCGTTGATTACGCCGGGCGTCTCAGTGCCCACCTTCCCCTCGCAACACGACTGTTGTTGCTGAAGGCTGACGGCAGTGTGCTCGTGCACTCCGACGCCCTTTCCTACAAACCTCTCAACTGGATGAGCCCACCCTGCGTGCTCTCCAGCATTGAACCCGAAACCGAGCAGTCGGATGCCGGAGTCACCGAAATCTGGAAAGTCGCCCACACCAAGTCAGCCGACATGCTCATCGTCTCGATTCACGAAATCCTGCACGACACCAACCACGAACTGGGCGTCGACCCCGGACTGCAAAAGGATGGCGTCGAGGCCCACCTGCAAAAGCTGCTGGCCGAACACATCGACATTGTGGGTGACGGCTACCGCCTCGTGCGTCGCGAATACATGACCGCGATCGGCCCCGTCGATATTCTCGCGACCGACGAGAAGGGCGCGAGTGTTGCCGTCGAAATCAAGCGCCGCGGTGACATTGATGGTGTTGAGCAGTTGACCCGCTACCTCGAGTTGATGAACCGTGACCCGTTACTGGCTCCGGTTGCTGGCGTGTTTGCGGCCCAGGAAATCAAGCCACAAGCGCGCACCCTTGCAAAGGATCGCGGCATCCGCTGTGTGCTGTTGGACTATGACGAAATGCGCGGGCTCGACGACCCCAACATGCGATTGTTCTAGATTCTTCGATCGCAGCTTAGGCTGGAAGCAAATGGCTAACAACTGGACTTGTATTCTCGTCGACCTCGATGGCACGATTGCCGATTCCGCGCCCGGAATTACGACCTCACTCGCCTTCATGTTTGAGGAGATGGGGTACCCGGTTCCTTCGCAAGAAGAGCTGCGCTCCTACGTCGGGCCTCCCATTCTCGATTCGTTCCGCGACTTCGCGGGGTTCACTACCGTGGAATCTGCGCAGGCCCTATCGATCTACCGCCGCCACTACATGGAAGGCAACAACGCTCACGGCAGCGACATCTTCCCCGGTATGCGCAAAGTCTTGAAGAAGCTGCACGCGACGGGGATCCCGTTGTCGTTGGCGACCTCGAAACCTGAGTTTCCGGCATCCGTGATCCTGGATCATGCCAACCTCACCCAGTACTTCCGCGTGATGGCGGGCGCGTCGATCGATGAGATCCGCAGTGCCAAGAAGGATGTTGTGGCCGAAGCGATTACGCGTCTGAAGATGATCGGCGCCGACGTGAGCAACCCGGTGATGATCGGCGACCGCGACTACGACATCGAGGGCGCAGCCGAACACGGCATCCCCACTATCTATGTCGACTGGGGTTACGGCAAAGCCAGCGAATCAGAAGGATCGATCGCGGTGGTGTCGAAGGCAGAAGAACTGCTGCCATTGCTGCTTCCTAGCTAGCAGGCCAGTTCCCGTTAAGCACCGCCCGACCCACTAACGAGCAAGGCTCTCCACGATGCGGCCGTACAGGTGCGGCAGTCGCACGGCGAGCGGCACGATGGCGCCGCGCAAGGGTGAGTTCGCTGCCGCCACTAGCCCGGTCGTGAGCATCCGAAAGTCGCGAGTGATGCGACGCCATTCGCGTTCATATCGTTCCGGTTCGTTTGCGATGATGCACTCGATGGCGACTCTTGCCTCGGCCAATCCCAGCCTGATTCCTTCGCCCGTAATGGCGTCGACGTACCCGGCAGCATCTCCGACGAGGAGCACTCGACCTGCGCGCTGACCGCGAGTGTTTTGCAACAACGGGCCTGCACCGAGCGTTTTTGATGCCGGCTTGGCGTCGCGTAGCCGTTCGGTGAGCACCGGCACACTCGCGAGTGCATCCTCGAACGAAGTGCCTCGCGGCCCGAGCACCGCGACGCCGACCTCATTGTCGCCGACCGGCGTCACGTACACCTCCGCCTGTGGAGCCCAATGCACCTCCACGAGATCAGTCCACGGGACGACCTCAAAGTGCTGCCGGATGCCGAATCGCCGAGAATCATGTTGCCTCACGCGGCGAGGGCGCGTGGCTAGGCCAACCAGCTCACGCACTGTGGAATGCAGACCATCGCAACCGAGCATCCACCGCCCCTCGATGGTGCGCCCGTCGGCGAGGTGTGCGCACACCGCGCCGCCCTGCGTCGCGACTCCCGTGTTGCTGCCGTCGGCACTACCCGCGGCACTACCAGCGGCACTACCAGCGGCAGTGCGGCCGGCGCCGCTACGGCGGTCTCTATCCTGCGGCTGTTCTACAGACTCAACTTTGCCGTGCTCGACCTGCACCCCGAGCTCGGCCGCACGTTCGGCGAGCGCCCGATGCAGTTCGGTGCGACGAACGCCGAGGGCGGCATCCGCAGCGAAGCGGTGTTCGGCGGTGCGCTTGCCGTCCTGATAACTGATGCCGGTGATAGTCCGTCCGTGCGGGTGCGCACCTAGCGCGGCGAGTTCGGCAACGGCGCCGGGCATGACCCCTTCGCCGCAGGCCTTGTCGATGGTGCCGGTGCGGGGTTCGATCACGAGGGCGGTGAGGCCGTGCATCCGTGCGTTGATCGCAGCGGCGAGACCGATAGGCCCGCCACCCACGACGATCACGTCGACGATCTCGGCACTCTCGTTCATGGCGTCAGTTCGCGCAGGGCCCGGTTTTCCGTCGGGATGCGGAATGCCAACAACAGCACCGCATTCAGCACGGTAAACACGATCGCGGTCACCCAGGCGGTGTGCACGAGCGGCAGCGCAATGCCCTCAATGGCCACAACCAGGTAGTTGGGATGCGGCAGCCACGTCAGCCGGTAGGGCCCGCGGTTCTGCACACGGCCGGCTCCGGGCACGACGATCACGCGAGTGTTCCACTGTTCACCGAGCGAGTTGATGATCCAATAGCGGGCCGCTTGGCTCAGCAGGGTGATGACGAGCATCGGAATACCCAGCCACAGAAGGAACGGCCGATCGGCGATGAGCACTTCGGCGACGCACGCGACCAACAGTCCGGTGTGCAGGGCAACCATCCACGGAAAGTGTTTTTGCCCATACTCGCGACCGCCGCGTTCGAAGGCGGCGGCGGCGTTGCGCTTCGAGATGCGCAGTTCGTACAGGCGTTCCATCCCGGTGCCGAGCACGAGGGCAATGTAGGCGATCACGGTCATGCTGGCTCCTTACTCATGTTGGCCACGCAGTCATGATGGCCACTCCAGAAGAATGAATTCGGCGCTCACGCCGGGGCCGAGTGCAAAGGCGAGTGCGGTGCTTCCGGGCGCCGGTGCGTGGTCAGCGTTCATGGCATCCGCGAGCACATGAAGCACTGCGGCTGAGGAAAGGTTTCCGGCGCGGGCGAGGCAGTCCCAACTGCTTTGCAGATCGCTGCGCTCGAGCCCGAGCGAGCTCTCGAACGCTTCAAGAACCCGAGGTCCACCGGGATGCGCCAGCCAGGTGGCGACATCCGCGATCGTCAGCCCGTTGCTGCCGAGAAATTCGCTCACCACTGCAGGGAAGCTGTTCTCGATTACATCGGCGACACCCGCAGTGAGCACAATCTCAAAGCCGGTTCCGCCCACATTCCAGCCGATCACGTCGTGGCTATCGGCGATGAAGGTGCTGCGCGTATCGACGATACGTGGGCCGGGTTCGCTACGGTTCTCCCCCACCATCACGACAGCTGCCGCACCGTCGCCGAAGAGCCCGGTGGCCACAAAGTTGCCCATGGATTGGTCGCCGCGTTGCAGCGTGAGCGAGCACAGTTCGACGCTCAACACAACGCCGACCTCATCCGGATGCCCGACCAGATAGTCATGCACACGGGCCAAGCCCGCGGCCCCCGCCACACAACCCAACCCAAACGAGGGAACCCGTTTCACGTCGGGCCGCAGCCCCAACCGCGGAATCAGCAACGCGTCGACCGAGGGTGCCGAAACGCCAGTGACAGAGGTGAAGAAAACGAAGTCGACATCGCGTGGGGTGAGCCCAGCATCCGCGAGCGCCGTCGTCAGTGCCCGGTCGAGCAACTCGGTGGCGACGCGAATGAACTCATTGTTGCTTTCACGAAAACTGCCAAGGTCGGGGTAGCGCTCAATCGGAAGGGCGGTGTGGCGGCGTTGGATTCCGCTAGCTCCGTGCATCCGCTCAATAACATTCTGGTGTGAGGGGTTGGCGGCGAGCAACGGCGCGAGTACGGCCGTGATTTCGGCTTGGCTGTAGCTGTATTCCGGCACAACCGGAGCAACTGCCGCGACTCTGCTCATTCAGTGTCCCTGCTCATTCACAGAAAGTATCACGCACGGAGGCCGAGACCGCCGGTGCGGCGGGCGGCACGCCAAGCGCGCCACGCACCGGTAGACCACAAAGCCCAGGCGATCAGCACGGGTTGGAACGGCATCCGGATCCAGCGTTTCAGATCGGTATCGAGCCCGAGCGAGTCGACGTGGTTCACCAGCTGCGAGATGTTGCCCGGGTAGATGGCGATGAAAAACGCGGCCGCCACCCAGCCCACATGCGCGCGGTATTTTTTGGCGAAAATGAGGGCACTGCCGAGAGCGATCTCCACAACACCGGATGCGACAACCACGAAGTCGGGATCAAACGGTTGCCAGTCGGGCACCTGCCCCTGAAAGGCCTCGCGCGAAATGGTGAGGTGGCTGATGCCCGCGAACACGAGGGCTGCGCCGAGGGCAATGCGTCCTAAGCGGCGGCCGATGCGACTCGCGCGGGACGGCTCGGCGGGGGCCGCTGGGTCGCTGACCGCTGCGGGCTCGGCCTGCCCTGCCGGTGTCGTCGGCGCGGTCGAATCTGCTCGCTGTGGTTTCTGGTCCATGCGACCATTCTTGTCGGGTGTGCTTGGCGTCAGCCGAGTGTGTGTCGCGACCTCACTCGCCATGGCGGGCGTTAACGAGCCGCAGCCCCAACGGAGTGTGGTTGAGGCCGCGATCATCGCGCTGTTCGGCTAGTGCTGAGCCGTTAGGGAATGAGTACAGCGCGGCCAGTGATGCGCCCCGCTTCGAGGTCGTCGAACGTTGTCTGGTACTCGCTGAGACGGCTTTTGCGTTCATCTTCTCCCTGTTCCTCGCGATGCGCGAACGCAAGCTTGTGGAACGCGGCCGCCGCTGAGCTGAAGCAGGCTTTCGCAACCACGCTTACGATCAGTCGCTGGCGGCGTTTTCAAGCAATCCCGACCACATGGAGACCCACCAATCGAGCGTCGACATGCCAGTAAAAGATTCTCTGTATCTAAACTACTGCATTTCCAGTAGAGTTCATGCAACAGGGATTTAGGAGAGATCATGAACCTGCGTTTGAAGGAAATCTGCTCCGTGCACTCCGGATACACGATGCGCAGCCGGCTCGAGCCAGCCTCTCACGGTGGAGTTCTAGCTATTCAGGCGGCCGACCTGATCGCCGACGGCACTATCAACCTCTCGACCGCAGTAAAGACAGCTGTTCCAGCGGGGCGATACGAGACGCGCGCGGGTGACGTACTTTTTCGTTCGCGTGGAACCCACACCTTTGCGGTCGCCGTCCCAGGCGAACTATTCGAGCCTGCGATCGCCGTGACGCCACTTTTCATCATTCGCCCGAACGATGAAAAGGTCGATGCACACTACTTAGCGTGGGCGCTCAATCAAGATGAAGCCCAGTCGCACTTTCGCCGGTCTTCCCAAGGGCAGACCATTCAAATGGTCTCGAAACAAGTCCTAGAGGACACCCTCATCCCGCTCCCTTCGGTCGCGCAGCAGAAACAAGTTGCGTCCGCCGCTGAGCTAGCCGACCGCCAAGCAGCGCTCGAGCGTCGGTTGGTCGAACGAAGACGAAGCTTGCTGTCTCTGCAGTTTGCACAATTTGCCCATAGTTTTTCAGAAGAACCACGCCAGAACAGGACGAACTCATGACCGACCGCATTACCCAACGGCGCATTAATAATGCGGCATGGGCCGCCTGCGACACCTTCCGAGGTGTCGTCGATGCAACCCAATACAAGGACTACATCCTGGTGATGCTTTTCGTGAAGTACATCTCGGATGTGTGGGTCGATCACACCGAGCAGTTCGAGAAGCAGTTCGAGGGTGATGCGCGTCGCATCGAGCGGCGGCTCGAGCGCGAACGCTTCCCGCTGCCCGAGGGGTCGAGCTTCTATAACCTCTATGAGAAGCGCAACGAGCCCAACATCGGTGAGCTCATCAATATGGCGCTGGAGTCGATTGAGGAGGCAAACCGCAGCAAGTTGGATGGCGTCTTCCGCAATATTGATTTCAACTCCGAGTCCAATTTGGGTAAGACAAAAGATCGCAACCGCCGTCTCAAGAACTTGCTGGAAGATTTTGCCAAGCCTGATCTCGATCTGCGCCCTTCTCGGGTGAGTGAAGACATTATCGGTGAGACATACATTTACCTGATTTCTCGCTTCGCGTCAGACGCAGGCAAGAAGGCGGGTGAGTTCTACACTCCCGGTTCTGTCTCCCAGCTTCTTGCAACGCTGGCAGCGCCAAAACCGGGAAACACAATCTTCGACCCGGCGTGCGGTTCCGGCTCGCTCCTCATCGAGGCAGCTAAGGAAGTTGGTTCCGAGGATTACGCCCTGTTTGGTCAGGAGGTGAACGGTGCAACGTGGGCGTTGGCGCGAATGAACATGTTCATGCACGCCAATGACTCAGCCCGCATCGAGTGGTGCGACACTCTCAACAGCCCGACCATTCTTGAGAATGACCAGCTGAAAAAGTTCGACGTTGTTGTTGCTAACCCGCCGTTCTCGCTCGATAAGTGGGGAGCCGAGAACGCGCCCTCCGATCAGTTCAACCGTTTTTGGCGCGGCACTCCACCGAAGAGCAAAGGTGACTACGCGTTTATCACCCACATGATTGAGACGGCAAAACCTCTGAGCGGTCGGGTCGCGGTAATCGTGCCGCACGGTGTGCTGTTTCGTGGTGCTGCCGAGGGCCGTATCCGTGAGGCACTCATTAGAGAAAATCTGCTGGATGCGGTGATCGGTTTACCCGCGAACCTGTTCACGACAACGGGCATCCCCGTGGCAATTCTTATCTTCGATCGATCACGCGAAACTGGTGGCACGAACGCTGACCGCAAAGATGTGTTGTTCATCGACGCCAGCCGCGAGTTCACGGCAGCAAAGTCTCAGAGCCTGCTGGGTGAAGCGCACGTTGAGAAGATCGTCACAACGTACCGTGACCGTGCAGCGGTCGATAAGTACTCGTATCTGGCAGATCTTGAAGAAATCGAGGGCAATGGTTTCAACCTGAATATCCCCCGATATGTCGACACTTTCGAGCCGGAAGGAGAAATCGACATTGCGGCGGTCCAGCAGGAGATTGTGCAAATCGAGAAGGAGCTCGATGAGGTGCGTGGGCGGATGCGCCAGCACTTGAAGGAGCTGGGTATCGATGTTTGAGTCGGATGCCCCTGGCGGGGAGATCGTTCTCTACACGACCGACGATGGTCTGGCCCACGTGCAGCTACATGCGTTCGAGGGATCAGCGTGGCTGACTCAGGCAGACATAGCTGATCTCTTTCAGACGACTAAGCAGAACGTTAGTTTGCACATCAAGGGCATTTTTGAGGATGGTGAGTTGGATGCCGTGGCAACTGTCAAGGAAATCTTGACAGTTCAATCCGAGGGCGCCCGTGAGGTGAGCCGCACGCTTGGGTATTACAACTTGGATGTGATTCTCGCGGTCGGTTATCGGGTGCGTTCTCCGCGCGGTGTGCAGTTTCGCCGCTGGGCTACGACCACTTTGCGCGAGTACTTGGTCAAGGGTTTTGCGATGGATGACGCGAAACTCAAGGACGCAGAGCAGTGGGACTACTTCGACGAGTGGTTGGCGCGCATTCGCGACATCCGCGCGAGTGAAAAACGTTTTTACCAAAAGATCTGCGACCTGTACACGACAGCAGTCGACTACGAGTCGACGTCGGATGCCGCCACGCTGTTCTTCAAGAAGGTACAGAACAAGATGTTGTGGGCAGTGACCGGCCAGACTGCAGCGGAACTGATTAGTCGTCGCAGTGATCCCAGCGCACTAAATATGGGGCTCACTAACTGGCCCGGCACGATCGTGCGCAAGGGAGACGTGAGCACTGCGAAGAACTATTTGAGCGAAGAAGAGGTCGACGAACTAAACAGAATCGTCACCATGTACCTCGACTATGCCGAAGACCAAGCCAAGAAACGTCAACAAGTCACCATGGACGAGTGGGCAAACAAGCTAGACGCGTTCCTCACGTTCAACGAGCGCGACCTGCTCACCAACTCGGGCAAGGTCAAAGCGGCAGTCGCCAAGAAGCTCGCTGAGACTCGCTATGAGGAGTTTGACGCACAGCGGCGAGCTGATGCCGCCACAGTTGCCAACAGCAAAGATGTTGAGTCTCTTCAGAATCTCGCTCGCGGGATCAAGAAGGCTCGAGGAGAAGGCAAATGACTCAGCCAGATGGTTGGGACACTGTCGTATTGAACGATTTACTGACCGGCACAGAATATGGAACGAGTGCCCCAACGATCGCTGAGGGGACACGTCCTGTTGTTGGAATGCGGAACCTGCGAGACGGGCACATCTCTCTTGACGGCCTCGGTCACGTTGACGAAGAGTTGCAGGATTGGTCAACGCTCGAGCTCAAGGCCGGTGATCTTTTACTGAACCGGACAAACAGCCCCGATCTAGTCGGCAGAGTTGGCATTGTTTCAGAACACACCAACGCAGTCTTTGCTTCTTATCTGGTGCGCCTGAACGCTGACACAGCCGTCGTTGATCCGTACTTTCTCAACTACTTCCTGAACGGCTCACAAGCCCAAAGAGTCATTAAGAGCTTGGCGACTCGAGGGGTTAGCCAGGCAAACATCAACCCGACTGTATTGCGGCAGCATTGCCCAGTTCAGTTGCCTCCGCTATCGGAACAAAGGAAGATCGCGGAGATTCTCCAGGCCTGGGATGAGGCGATTGAACATGTCCGTCGACTTCAACATGTGCTCGAAGCGCGCCGTAACGCGATCTCCTCAGAACTTATCTTCGGCGGAGGGCAACCTCACGGCACAAGCTGGGAGTTCGTCGCAGATGACTGGGCCATCCGACCGATAGGCGAGCTAGCAAGCGAAACAGGCTCGCGAAACTCTGCCCTCCGTGCCGACACAGTCCTTACTTGCTCAAAGCACCGAGGGTTTGTTCGGTCAGACGAATATTTTGGTCGCACCGTACACAGCGCGGATCTCAGCAACTACAAGCTAGTCGGGAGAAACGAGTTCGGATTCCCCAGCAATCACGTCGAAGAGGGGTCAATTGGACTCCAAAATGTGGTTGACACCGGCGCTGTAAGCCCCATATATACAGTCTTTAAGTTTGACGACGAGGTAATTGATGCCCGCTTCGCCTACCTCGTGCTCAAATCACCCCGGTACACCTACATGTTTCGCGCCAGCACGAGTGCAACGGTCGACCGTCGTGGCAGCCTACGTTGGCCAGATTTCTCTAAGCTCCCATTTCCTGTCCCACCCCTCGGAACCCAGGCGCGCATCGTGCGGATAGTCGATGATCTCAATGAGGACCTCGCTCAGAACGTGAAACTCGAAACTCAATACCGCGAACAAAAGCGCGGCCTCATGCAGAAGCTGCTGACCGGCGAGATCCGGGTCACCGGCGACGACACCGAAAACTTGGAGGCGGCATCCAATGACTGACACAACGTTCAATGCAGCAGAGAAGCACCAATCTCAAGTCCCTGCGCTGCAATTGCTGGTCGCCCTCGGCTACACGCCACTTTCGCAGGCCGCTGCCCTCCAGCAGCGTGGCAGGCGGCTGCGAAATGTGTTGCTCGACAACATCCTCGCCGACCAGCTGTTGAAGCTGAACTCGTTCAGCTTTCGAGGGCGTGAGCACCGCTTCGATCTTGCCGACGCCCACGAGGCGATCCGCAAGCTGATGCCCGCCCCCGAACGCGCAAAAGGGCTCACTGCCACCAGCCAAGAGGTTTACGACACCCTTGTGCTCGGCACAACCATCACAAAAATCATTGACGGCGACACCAAAAGCTACTCATTCCGCTACATCGACTGGGTGAACCCGCAAAACAACGTCTTCCATGTCACCGCCGAAATGAGTGTTGAAAGAACTGGAAGCATCGCCACCAAACGGTGCGATATCGTCGCGTTCGTCAACGGCATCCCCTTCATCGTTATCGAAAACAAACGGCCAACCGAAGAACTCAAAAAAGCCGACCGGCAACTCATCGCCTACCAAAATGCGGGCAACATTCCGCAGCTCTTCCACTTTGCACAACTACTTGTCGCCATGAACCGGCAAGACGCCGCCTACGCCACCGTCGATACTCCCCATAAGTTCTGGAGTCCCTGGCGCGAAGACGAAGACACCGATACTGACATCGCTGCCGCCATCAATCGCCCCCTGACCGCCGAAGAGAAGACAGCAGTTTTCAGCGGGGATTTCACAAGCGCACTCCCCTACTTCAACGGACTAGCCACAGCAGGCGACCGGGCAATTAGCCCACAAGATCGCCTCATCTACGCGCTCTGCCGACCAGAACGACTGCTCGACCTAGTACGACGATTCACCGTCTTCGATGGTGGCGTGCGCAAAATCGCGCGACACCAACAATTTTTTGCCGTACGCAACACCGTCGAACGGGTCATCGGAGACAACAGCAACACCGCAACAGGCGATGCACGCAAAGGTGGAGTCATCTGGCACACCCAAGGCTCCGGCAAATCACTCACCATGGTGATGCTCGGTAAAGCACTCGCACTCGATCCACGCCTCGAAAACCCTCGCATCCTCATCGTCACCGACCGCGATGACCTCGACTGTCAAATCGCAGACACCTTCCGAGCCTGCGAAATGGTGCCCGCCCGCGCCACCACCGGCGCACACCTTGCCGAACTCATCCACAACCGTGCACCACTCATCACCACCATCATCAACAAGTTCGACAACGCCACCAAACGGGGCATCGCCGACGAATCCGCAAACATCTTCGTGCTCGTCGACGAAAGCCACCGCAGCCAAACCGGGCGCTACGGAGGCTACGGCTCCTTCCACGTCAACATGCGACGGATGCTGCCAGCCGCCTGCTACCTCGGATTCACCGGCACCCCACTGCTCAAACGCGAAAAGAACACCGCCACCACCTTTGGTGGACTCATCCACAAATACACAATCGATCAAGCCGTCGAAGATGGCGCCGTCGTACCGCTGCTCTACGAAGGTCGACTAGTAGAACAACAACTTGCTGACAACGTGATTGACACCTGGTTTGAGAAAATCAGCGAAGGTCTAACGCCGGAACAGCAACTCGACCTGAAACGCAAATTCAGCAGAGTAGACGTGCTCGGCAAAACTGCTCAAACGATTCGAGCAAAAGCCTTCGACATCTCAGAGCACTACCGCAAAAACTGGCAGGGCACCGGGATGAAAGCACAACTCGTGGCCCCAGACAAAGCCTCAGCCATCCGCTTCAAACAAATACTCGACGACATCGCCCACGTTCGCAGCGAAGTGATCATCTCAGCCCCCGACGAATACGAAGGCGCCGAACAAGTCGATCAAGAGTCGCGCAGCCTCGTGCAAGAATTCTGGGCCCGCCGCATGGAACGGTACGGCAGCGAAGCCGCCTACAACGGACAGATCATCGAAGCATTCAAAGCCAGCGGTGGACCCGAAATTCTCATCGTCGTATCAAAACTGCTTACCGGCTTCGACGCTCCCCGCAACGGAGTTCTCTACCTCTGCAAAACGCTGAAAGAGCACACACTCCTGCAAGCAATCGCACGAGTCAACCGGCTATTCGATGGCGACAAAGACCAACCCGAAAAAGAGTTCGGAATCATCGTCGACTACGAAGGCCTACTCGGAGAACTCGACACCGCCCTCGGTGCGTACTCCGCGCTTGGCGGCTACGACGAAAACGATCTCGCTGGGGCCGTGCACGACATCCGCGAACAGATTCGAATGTTGCCCCAGCGCTGGGCAGACGTCTGGGAGATCTTCAAAACACTGCCAAACAAACAAGACATGGAAGCCCTCGAACAGCACCTCGGCGACGAAGCAATCCGCCACGAGTTTTATTCCCGGCTTAGCCTGTATGCCAAGTGTCTCCACATTGCCCTCTCTAGTGACAAGCTGCTCGACGTCGTAACTCAGCTCGATGTCGACAGATACACCCGCGACTGGAAGCAACTCACCGAATTGCGTCGGTCAGTGCAACTTCGTTACCAAGAGATCATCGACCTACGCGACTACGAACCAAAAATTCAGAGACTGCTCGACGATCACGTGACAGCAATGCCAGCCGAAACAATCATTGAGCCGTTGAACATCAATGACCCAGAGGCTCTCAAAGCAGTCGTTGGCGACAACAAAGTGACCACAGCGTCGCGGGCAGACCGCATCGCGAGCGCCACCCGCCGAACAATCACCGAGCGTATGGATGAAGACCCAGCGCTCTACCAACGGTTCTCACAAATGCTCCGGGAAGCTATCGACGAGTACCGTCGCCGACGCGACGCCGAGAAGTACCTACTCAGCGTCCACGAAATTGCTGAACAAGTAACGCACAAAGCACGCGGGATGGGCCTGCCTCGCCTCATCCGCGACAACGACGACGCAGCCGCACTCTTTGGATCGCTCCAGGGCTTACTGGTCGATGCAAGCAGCGAGGCACCCGTGGAATCAGATGAAGTGGCAATCATTGCGGTCGAGATTCTCGACATCGTTCGAGCACACCTCATTGTCGGAGTCTGGACCAATGAGGTAGCCCAGAACAAAATGCTCAACGCCCTCGACGATTATTTCTGGGAAGAGCTTGAAGCAAAACGGCACATCGCGCTGCCCGAAGGTCTACCTGATGAACTGCAGGCCGGAATCATTACAATCGCCAAGGCGCGCTTTCCTCGATGAGCTCGATCAACTACGGCTCAACCACGATCGACTACCGGCTTGAACGGCAGCCTCGCGTCACACTAGCAATCACGGTAGAACCGAGCGGGGATGTGCTTGCTGTGGCACCCGAAACCGCTGGCCTACACGAAGTCGAAGCGCTAATCAGAAAACGCGCCCGGTGGATCATTCGTCAACAGGAGTACTTCACACAGTTCACACCCCGAACCCCGCCGAGACGTTTTATCGCCGGAGAAACTCACAAATACCTCGGACGCCAGTACCGCTTGCGTATCGAGCCCGGAGAAATTCGCCAGGTGCGGATGACACGAGGGTTCATCCTCGTATCCGGGGCCGAGTTCGATGACACGAGCACTACCGAGCAGCTCGTGACCAACTGGTACCGCGAACGAGCGCAAGTTCAGTTCGAGCAGAGGCTGAAATCCAACCTTTCGCGCTTCGCCAACCCCGAGGAACACCGCCCCACCTCCCTTCGCTTGCAGAGAATGACAACTTGCTGGGGTTCGATGTCTCCAGGCGGCCGCCTACTGCTGAACCCCGATTTGGTGCAAGCGCCCGCTGACACCATCGACTACGTCATCACACACGAACTCTGTCACCGTGCAATCCCCAACCACAGCCGGGCGTTCTACGGACTCCAGACTCAGGTCCTGCCTGACTGGGAGACGCGCAAGCTACGTCTTGAGCGGGCGATGGCATGAAAACTGGCGTTCGAGTAAATGCCCTCCGCACGCTTCTTCACGGCGCCGGACGTCGGGAGGCCTCGCGCACCGCGGCTTGAATCGCAACCCACGGCTATTGCAGAGAGTGCGATGGCCAACGCGGGAGACATTGTTAGCGATTACTCGAAGAAGTCCTCATCTAACTCCACCACTTCGTAGCTCTGTTGAACTTGCACACCAACCTTGTATTTGATCATCAGGTTTGCGAGGCGCGGACCATCGATAAGAACAATTCTGGTCTGGATTGCTTGAGCATATTCGAGCGCATTCGGGGTGAACATGCTGGAGGTAATGAAAACTCCGCGTGACGCGCCAAAGCCTTGAAGAGCTCCTATGAAAGCCTGAATTGCCTCCCGGCCAACGTTATTGCCAGCAGCGTAGCGCTTCGCCTGAACGTAGATCTGGTCCAAGCCAAGAGCATCCTGATCGATGACACCATCGACCCCACCATCACCTGAACCGCCGATTCGCTTGCCGCGCTGTTCCGATCCGCCGTAGCCCATCGCCAAAAGAACCTTCACAACAGCGTCCTCAAAGAACTCCGGTGGGCGTTCACGCAAACGCTCAAGTAGTCCATCCGATACCTCACCGCGGACGCGAGCGACACCGTGTTCGATCTGTTCAATGGGGTCGAAGGTGGTGTCTTCATCAGTAATCACCACCGTCTGCGAAGTACTACTCTGTGGCTTCGGCCAATACGGGGCAAACATCTTCTTAGCAAGCGAGAAATCGGTAACGCCCTTCGGGTAGCTCCCTAGCCACTCCGTGCCAGCATTTGTGATGCGATATTGCGCGCGCGCCGGGCGCTCAACACAATCAGCTTTGTTCAAGTGGGTGATCGCCCAGCCGACCCGCCCCAATGCCCGCGAGCCACCAGACTCAAGTTCCTCGGCTATTGCCTCGGGACTAAGACCCATGTTGGCCATAGTCTGCGTCGTCAGCTCTCGACGAGACAAGGTATTCCCATCGGCCAACGTTTCCAACACAGGACGAACAAAAAGAGGCCAAATTGGCACTAACGATTCATTTTCAGACATTCAATTGCTCCTCTTGCGTCGCCAAGAAAGTCGATCGTCGGGATTGGCTACGATCCGCAAACACCACTGCCGCGTTCACGTAGAACTAATGCTAGTTGCGTAGTTCATACCCAAGTTGCGTGACTTGCTCATGCACGCGCAATGGTCCCTAGCGTATTGATTTTGCCGCATGTATGCCTTGTGCCGCGACTCTCCTCAGGGCCTCACCGATCTGCCCAGGAAGAGGGCCCTCAAACCCGAAGCCCATGACGCCATAACGCCCGTGATGAATCGGGAGAGTATCTAATCAAAGCCGACCCTCCTCATATGCCGATTCTTTCTTACTCGCTGACGAGTCGGAATGAATCTAAGGGGAACAAGGAAAACCTAACTAATAGCTCCCGCGAAACTAGCCGCAGTGATATTTGGGGCGCAATTGGCCTAAGAAACGTAGGTGGGTCTTGGGCCAGGTTTCTTAGCCACGCAACGCTATTCGGGCTTCGTAGACCGTCGAGAGTTTCCTGTTCAACTTCGTATCCCCACCATTGCCCTTGGCATCGGTACATCACTACCCGCGCGTTAGCAGTTTGCATCCAAATACCATTGTGCGCTTCGTCAATGATGTGACAGGGCATCAGCACCTTTCCCACAGCCCAATCTTGGCGGACGTCTCGCATTGCAGCCAGAATAAGTTCCCGAGACTTGATTTCACTCCGTGCAGCCATATTGGCTAAGAATTCCATTATTTTCCTGCCCTCTTATGTTTGGTTTACCGAACGCCGCCGTGACCAGAGCATGCGCCTTGAACTCCGCCGGACAACGACGACGTGCCGTCGTTACACGTCACTTGATGCCCGTTCCCGTCAACACCCATCTGCCAGACTTGGAACCCTCCGCTGCAGCCGCTGAACAAGACGAACGCTGCCAGCACCCAGGCGAAAGCCCAACCAACCCGTCTCTCGGGGGACAAGATTCGTACCGCTGCGCGGCTTTCTGGATCGAGTGCGGTCGCGGATGCCGGAGCAAGTTTCGAAGGCGAAGAGATGCTTCCGCTATGGTTTGGATACGGCTCGCTCTGGGCCGCTGTTTGGGGAGGTGGACGGTCGCTCAGATTTGCGGATGCACATGTCTGGTCAGTCCACGAGGTCCCATTGCAGTAGCGTAGCTTCAAGCTATCGTCAGGATCGGGATACCAGCCCGCTGAAGACATGCGCCCCTTCCCGATCGTTTTGAAAGCTGAGTCTAGGACGGACAAGCTCTAGGCGGAAGCCGTTAGCCTGCTTTGCGCCGAAGAGTGGGAGAATCACCTAATGAAGATCCTCTCCATTCAGTCAGCGGTCGCGTACGGCCACGTCGGCAATTCTGCCGCAGTGTTCCCGCTGCAGCGCATCGGCGTTGAAGTGCTGCCCGTATATACGGTCAACTTCTCGAACCACACCGGCTACGGCGCGTGGCGCGGACCCATGATTGACCCCAGCGACGTCTCCGAGATCATCGCTGGCATCGAAGATCGCGGAGTTTTCCCCCAGATCGATGTCGTGCTTTCCGGATATCAGGGCGGTGAGGGCATCGCCGATGTCATCATCGACACCGTTGCCAAAGTCAAGGCTGCGAACCCGAACGCTATCTACGCGTGCGATCCGGTGATGGGCAATGCGAAATCCGGATGCTTCGTCGCCCCCGCCATCCCGATCCTGCTCCGTGAACGCGTGGTCCCTGTCGCTGACATCATCACGCCCAACCAGTTCGAGCTCGGGTTCCTCACCGAGACCGACCCCGACACGATCGAGTCGACCCTCGCCTCCGCAGACCTCGCCCGTGCCATGGGCCCGAGTACCGTTCTGGTGACGAGCGTTGAGCGCCCCGACCGCGAAGACGACACCATCGAAATGATGGTCGTGACGGATGCCGGAGCCTGGATCGTGCAGACCCCACAACTGCCAATGAAGGCAAATGGTTCCGGTGACGTCACCGCCGCCCTCTTCACCGCACACTTCACGCGCACCGGCGATGCCGCAGACGCCCTCGCGCGCACGGCATCCAGCGTCTTCGACCTACTCACCACAACTCTCGAGTCTGGCGAACGCGAACTGCAACTCGTCGAGTCCCAAGAGTTCTACGCAGAGCCGCGAATGCAGTTCACCGCTCGTCAGGTGCGCTAGGCACAGCCACACTGAAATCTTGAGCACTGCTGGTCTTGCGGACCCCGCGGACTCAGCTGGCTGAAACGAGAGCAGCGCGCCCCGTGTCGTGGCTAGCGGCGCTAACCGCCGAACGCCCCGTCATAGATGGCACGCAACTCGGGGCTGTCAGTTCCACTGAGGCCACATCCGCGGATCACTCCATCACCGGCCGAGACCAGATACGACCCGCCAGCCACGAAAGGCACACTCGAAAAGTCGCTGTCGATCGCGTCGACCTGCTGCACTTCGACACGATCGGCCACGTCACCCGCGAAACGCTCGGTCACTTCAAAGGTCACGATGTCACCCTCGACAGCGATCACGCGCGCAGCGAACGCTTTCTCTTGCGCGAGCAAACCCTCAGGGGTCACGGGTAGGCAGCTGCCGCTCGCGAGCCCACCATCGCTCGGTTGCGCGAGTTGCTCAGTGGTAGGCGTACCGCCGAGAGCGAGCGGCACAACGATAGCGGCGCCGATGGCGAGGGCTGCGGCGACGCCAGCGAGAGGCACCCACGCACGGCGAATCTTGCGTGCCGGCACCGAGGGTGTGGTTGTATCGGTCATTATCTGCTCCATCCGGTAGTCGAGCCCTGTCTTAGGCAAGGGAGCAACACCGAGGGCCGGGTCAGTGGCGCGCAGCTGCTCGCGCAGCGTGCGGTCATCGTGGTCCATCGGTGTTCCCTCCTTCATACCGAACATGTCCGGATGCCCCCTGTGCTTTCAGTAGTTCGTCTTTCAGCCGCGCCTTCGCGCGGTGCAGCCTGATAGCGGCGGCATTTGAGCTGATGCCGAGCACTATGGCTAGCTGTGGACTCTCAAAGCCGTCCCACGCCCACAGACGCAGCAGCTCGGCGTCGGCGGTGCGCAACCGCGTGAGAGCATCCCGAACCAAATCCGTCTCGGCTGTGCCGTCGAGGCTCGCAACGTCAACTACAGCTGCAGGAGGGTCGAGCGCAAGGATTTTACCCACAAGCCGGAGGCGACGCCGCTCGGCGCGCTGTGCGTTTGCAAGCAGGTAGCGAGCGACGACGATCGCCCAGGGAATGGTCTCGTCAGGCTCGGCCGGCACCTCTTCGAGCCTCCGCCAGCACACCAATAGAGTCTCACTCAGCACATCATCAGCCGTCGGTGCGTCGGTGCGTCGCAACAGGTAGCGCCGCACCGGCTCGAGGATGAACTCGGCGAGCGTGCGGAAGCGCTGCTCGCGCTCAGCATCAGTCACAGGTCTCACTCTGCCTCATGTCCGGCAGCGGCTGCAGGATTTCAGCGCCGGTCGCGCGTTCCACTTTTCATCAAGCGCTGGGACGTCTCACCGACATGGATGCCACCCAAGCAAATCCGGGTCGCAGCGACTAGATCCCAGGGATCACAAGGGATTGTGACCCGGACCCCAAGTGCCCTAGGGGCGCCTGGGGTCCGGTTACAAATAATGTGCGCGAGGGGGGACTTGAACCCCCACGTCCTTTCGAACACACGGACCTGAACCGTGCGCGTCTACCAATTCCGCCACTCACGCGTGGATTGAGATAACACTCAACTGAGTGAGATTATCACAGCGCCAACATCATCAGCGACTCGACTCAGCGAGCCAATTCCCTTAGGATTCACAGGTTAGCCATATAGAGTTGTTAGCTGCCCGTGTGCCTACCGCTGCGGGTTCAACCAGACATGATCCAAAACTGCTGAAATTAGGCAGTGCACAGACCACACCCCTGGGGGTTACCGCGTGAAACGAATGCTGACACTCAGCGCCATCATGGCAGTTGTCGTGAGCGTGACTGTTCCAGCCGCAGCGCACATGGAGCCGTCTTCGCGCGATCTTCCGTCCACTGCTTCCGCAGTTTCGGCATCCGATGTTCTGCAGCAAGCGTCTGCTGTCGCAGCCGCCGAAGCCGAGGCAACCGTTCCCAGCCAGTCATTCGCTTCATCCGCAGATGCCGAGATCAGCCCCGCAACCCGCGACGCCATCAAGGTAAAGAAGCTTGTTGTCGAGCCCCCGGCACCCGTCTACGCCCCCGCGGCTCCCTCTGGTTCATTCGCAGGATCTTACGGCGGCGCATTCGCCGGATTCCTCGCAGTGTGGCCAGCAAACGCACCAGTCAATGACGGCTTCGGATACCGCGGCTCAGAATTCCACGGTGGAATCGACATCATGACCGGCAGCGGCATGACCCTCGTTTCTGCATCTCCCGGCGTCGTGACTCAGGTCACCTACGGCGGAGGCTGGGGCCAGTACATCAAAATCGATCACGGCAGCGGAGTTTCTACCCTCTACTCGCACATGATTCAGGGCTCGCAGATGGTCTCCCCCGGTCAGACAGTTGCCGCAGGAACCCCCCTCGGTTTGAGCGGAAGCACCGGCTACGTCACCGTCGCCCACCTCCACTTTGAGACCTACATCAACGGCACGCGCGTTGACCCGATGGGCCTCCTGCCCTAACTGCTCGGCGTCGGTAACGGGTTAGCCACCCTTAACGGCTAACATCGACGTACCACAACGAGCTATCACGAGGAGAGCTTTGGGTCTTCTGGACAACTTTGAGCGAGGTCTCGAGCGCGCCGTCAACGGCGCATTCGCCAAGACCTTCAAAAGTGGTCTGCAACCCGTCGAGATAACGAGCGCCCTGCGCCGCGAACTCGACACGCAGGCCGCCGTAGTGTCACGCGAACGAATCCTCGTGCCCAATAACTTCACTGTGCGCCTCAGCCAGACTGACTATCAGCGGATGTCCGGCCTCGGTTCGACCCTCATCTCTGAGCTGACCGAACTCGTGCAGCGCCACGCCACCGCCCAGCACTACTCATTCTCTGGCGGCATCGGCATCACTCTCGTTCCCGACGAATCCCTCAGCCAGGGAATGATCGAAGTCGACTCAGTGAGCGTCAAGGGCACCGTCGCCTGGACGCCCGTGCTCGAGATCAACGGCACACGGCATCCACTCGTACACTCACGAACCATCATTGGTCGAGGCAGCGAAGCCGACATCACGGTCGACGACAACGGCATTTCTCGCAAGCACGTCGAGATCCTCTGGGATGGCACCAGAGCTGAAGTTAACGACCTCAACTCCACAAATGGCTCAAAATTGAACGGATCTCCCGTTTCTCGTGCGCCACTCGCGCCAGAATCCGTGATTGATATCGGTCGAACCCGTATCGTGTTCCGTGTGCTTGCCCAATCCTCAGATGTCGACCAGCCCGTTGATCGACGCGACGACCGGGGGTTCACCTTATGAGTGAACTAACCCTCCTCCTCCTCCGCGTTGCCTTCCTGGCCATCATGTGGGGCTTTATCTTCGCCATCGTCTATGCGCTGCGCTCCGACCTCTTCGGCGAGAAGGTCCGCCGGATGCCCGTGCAAAGCGCATCTCAGGCGGCAGCACCTTCAGCGCCCGCCGCGCCAACTGCTCCCGCCGCTGAACAGTCCACCCGACCCGTGGCGCCGACTCCCGCTGTTGGCAGCTCTCTCGATGCCACGCGCCTCGTGATCGTTTCTGGCTCTAAAGAGGGACTGGAGATTTCACTGCCTGACGAGCAGCTGACGATTGGTCGTTCGAGCGAATCTGGTTTGGTGATTCGTGACGACTACACGTCGACCCACCACGCCCGCTTGTTGCGCTGGGCTGATAGCTGGGTTGTTCAAGATCTTGATTCCACGAATGGCACCTTCTTGGCTGGCCAGCGTGTGAGCGTTCCAACGCCTATCCCGTTGAATACGCCGATCAAGATTGGCACTACCAGCTTCGAACTGCGACGGTAACTGGATGGCCACGTCGGGCAACAGTGCTGCCGCATCCCATGTGGGTCGGGTCCGTGCAAATAACCAGGACTCCGCTTACGCTGGCACCCACCTCTTTATTGTTGCGGACGGCATGGGTGGTCACGCCGGGGGCGATGTAGCTTCGGCGATCACCATCAAGCATGTTGTTGAAGCCGACCGGGTTTTTGCGAGCGCAGAAGAAGCAGCCGAAATTCTGCACGACACTCTGCTGGCGGCCAACAACATCCTGTCTGACACGGTTATTGAGCACAATGAGCTCACCGGTATGGGCACCACCGTCAGTGGCATGGTGCGTGTTGGCAACAGGATGGCGATGGCCCACATCGGAGATTCGCGCATCTATTTGTTGCGCGAAGGTACGATGACGCAGATTACCCACGACCACACGTTCGTGCAACGTCTGGTCGAGAGCGGTCGCATCACTCAAGAGGAGGCGGCCGTGCATCCGCGTCGCTCAGTGTTGATGCGTGTATTGGGTGATGTGGATGCGTCTCCCGAAATCGATACCGACGTTTTTGACACGAAGCCGGGCGACCGTTGGCTGTTGTGTTCCGATGGTTTGAGCAGTTTTGTCACTGAAGACAAGATTGCGGCAACTTTGCGCCGCGTCACCGATGCGGATGCTGCTACCGAACGTCTCGTTCAGGCCAGCCTCGATCAGGGCGCCCCCGACAATGTCACCGTTGTACTTGTCGATATCGGCGAGGACGAGACCTCTGCTCGCACACCACCGATCATGGTCGGTTCGGCCGCATCTCCACTTTCATTCGAGCCGTCGATCCCCAAGAAGCCGGTTCGTCTTCCCAACCTGCTGCTGCACCCACTGAAAGCAACGCAGCCTGACGATAGCCACTTCGAGCCTGAGTCTGACGAGTACTACCAGGCGATCATCCGTGAAGATCGTCGCCGAGTTCGCCGCCGCCGCATCTCGTGGATCGCGTTCATCACGATCACTGTCGCCGCAATTACTGGCGGGCTCATCGGCGGTTACCAGTACACGCAATTGCAGTATTACGTGGGTGCGGACGACGGTCAGATTGCGATCTATCAGGGTGTGCAACAAGACATCGGCCCCATCTCCATGTCGCACGTCTACCAAATCACCGACATTCGCGTCGTGGATCTACCCCTGTATCGCCAAGCCAGTGTCGAAAACACAATCAACGCGCGCGACCTCGACGATGCCCGCCGCATAGTGAAATTGTTGTCTGATGCCCGAGTCCCCTAACCAAGACGTTCGCGCCTCGGCTTCGACCGGCCCGCGAGCGATCACCGAAAACATCCGCCTCAAACTGCGGGTGCCTGCTCGGCTGCGAAATCTTGAGCTGCTGCTGATAATTATTGCGATTGCTATCAACCTCGGGTCGATTGCCCTCGTTCAGTTGGGCGCAATCGGGCACCTCGGTTTCACCGTGCTGGGCCTCTCGGGCCTGCTCGGCGTGCTCGTGTTCGCGATGCACATCACCTTGAGGGTTACTGCTCGGGATGCCGATCCGCTCATTCTGCCGATCATCACTGTGCTCAATGGGCTCGGCATCGCCATGATTTATCGCCTTGATTTGGCTGATGGGTTTACCGGCTGGAGCAGCGGCGGCGTCCGCCAGATCGTCTGGACAGCCATTGCCATCGTCATTGCCATGGCGGTTTTGCTCATCATCAA
The DNA here is from genome assembly GCF_039527955.1 of Rhodoglobus aureus. NCBI lineage: Bacteria > Bacillati > Actinomycetota > Actinomycetes > Micrococcales > Microbacteriaceae > Rhodoglobus > Rhodoglobus aureus. The sequence goes on from NZ_BAAAKW010000017.1 coordinate 101,736, forward strand.
GAATCATCGTGTGCTGCAGCGTTACCGCTACATCGCGATGTTCAGTGGTATTGCGCTGCTGTTGTTGCCGCTCGCTCCCATCATCGGAGACACACGTTTTGGCGCCCGCCTCTGGGTTCAGATTGGTGCTTTCTCGTTCCAGCCTGGCGAGCTCGCCAAGATCGCGCTGGCGATCTTCTTCGCCGGCTATCTGGTGTCGGCGCGTGACTCGCTCTCGATGGTGGGGCGCAAAGTATTAGGAATGACCTTCCCCCGGGCCCGCGATCTTGGGCCCATAATCGTGGTCTTCGTGGCATCCATGCTCGTGTTGATTTTCCAGCGCGATATGGGTACTGCCCTGCTCTACTTCGGCCTGTTCCTCGTCATGATCTATGTCGCCACTGGCCGCTCGAGCTGGATCCTCCTCGGAATGGCCATGTTCTTGGGCGGCGCCTTCGTTGCCAGCCGTTTCCTCACCTACATTTCCGGTCGCATCGATGCCTGGCTCGATCCTTTCAATCCGGATGTTTACGACGCGAATGGTGGCAGCTACCAGTTGGTTCAGGGCCTGTTTGGGCTCGCAGACGGCGGGCTCATTGGCACCGGACTCGGACGAGGCAGCCCCCAGATCACGCCTCTCGCCGAAAGCGACTACATCATCTCTGCGCTCGGTGAAGAGTTGGGCCTTATCGGCATCTTCGCAATTTTGGCGCTGTACCTTCTGTTTGTGTCTCGTGGATTCCGCATCGGCTTTGCCGGGCAAGATGATTTCGGCCGCCTCTTGGGTGTCGGTCTCGCTTTTGTGATCGCGCTGCAAGTCTTCGTCGTCATCGGTGGCGTCACGCGAGTGATTCCGCTGACCGGGCTCACGACACCCTTCTTGGCCGCCGGTGGTTCTTCGCTTGTTGCCAACTGGATCATTGCGGCGCTGTTGCTGCGGCTGTCTGACACGGTTCGACACCAACCGCAACTGGTTATTGAACCGTCCATCGAAAACCGATTGGTGGTGGGGCAATGAACCGCGAACTCAAGCGTGTGAGCACCGTTGTGCTGCTCATGTTCGTGAGCTTGTTTATCTCGAGTTCCGTGATTCAGGTGGTCACCGCCGACAGCCTGCAGGCGGATGGGCGCAATGTGCGCACTCTTTACGCAAGCTACTCGGCCGAGCGTGGTCCGATCCTCGTCGATGGCGAACCCATCGCGCTATCTAAGCCGGTTGATGACGAGTTCAAGTTCTTGCGGGTCTACCCCAAGGGCGAACTTTACGCACCCATCACCGGTTACCTCACGCTCAACCAAGGCAACACCGGGCTCGAGAGTTCACTCAACGACTACTTGAGTGGGTCATCGAACGATCAGTTCTTCGATCAGGTCAACTCGATTCTCACCGGCCAGAACCCCACCGGTGCCGCAGTTGAGCTCACCATCGACCCTGTTGTTCAGCAGGCAGCGTGGGATGCTCTCGGCGACTTGAAGGGTGCGGTAATCGCGATCAAGCCCAAGACTGGCGAGATTCTTGCGATGGTGTCGAAACCGACCTTCGATCCCAACGAGCTTGCCGTACACAACACCACTGCTGTGATCGAGGCCTATAACCGCCTCCTCAACGATGCAGACGCTCCCTTCTTCAACCGCACCCTTGCCGGCCCGTTGGATCCTCCCGGTTCAACGTTCAAGCTCGTCGTCGCTGCGGCCGCTCTAGAGAGCGGCGAGTTCACGGCCGACAGCTCGTTCCCGAACCCTGCAGAACTGCAGTTGCCCGAGACCACGTTCAAGATCAGCAACGCCGACAGGGGCACGTGCGGCTCCGGCAGCACGGCAACGATTGCTACCGCTATCCGCCTTTCGTGCAATATCCCATTTGCACAGTTGGGTGACGCACTCGGCGCAACAACCATCCGTGACCAGGCCAACAAGTTCGGGTTCAACGAGAGCGTTTCGGTTCCTCTCGAATCGACCGAGAGTGTTTACCCTCGCGCACTCGACCGCCCGCAGACAATGCTCTCGGCATTCGGACAGTCAAGCGTTCGTGCATCCCCGCTTCAAATGGCCATGGTGTCGATGGCCATCGCCAACAGCGGAACGCTGATGCAACCCAATCTTGTTGAGAGCATCATGGCATCCGATCTCACAACTATTCAGTCCTTCGAGCCGACTCTGTTTGGTCAGGCACTCAGCCCGCAAACCGCGGCCGCACTCACCCAAATGATGGTGGATGGGGTCAATAACGGTGCCGCGAGCAGTGCCAGAATAGACGGGGTCGAGGTCGCAGGTAAGACCGGTACAGCACAGAACGGAGAAGGGGAACCGTACACGTTATGGTTCACTGGATTCGCGCCGGCAAATGATCCAGAAGTTGTAGTTGCGGTAGTTGTCCAAGATGGTGGCGGGCTAGGACAGTCCGGTACCTCCAGTGGCATCTCCGCACCAATTGGGCGTCAAGTACTAGAGGCGGTGCTAAACAGATGAGACCGACCAGTGGGCTCACTTTCGGGGGCAGATACCAGCTTTCCAGTCGCGTAGCGATTGGTGGCATGGGCGAGGTGTGGCAAGCCACGGACCTCGTAATCGGCCGAACGGTTGCGATCAAAATCCTCAAGGACGAATACCTCGGTGACCCGGGGTTCTTGGAGCGCTTCCGTGCCGAAGCGCGTCACGCCGCGCTCGTTAACCACGAGGGCATCGCCAACGTCTTTGACTATGGCGAAGAAGACGGCAGCGCCTACCTCGTCATGGAACTCGTTCCCGGTGAAGCACTCAGTGCGATCATCGAACGCGAACGTGTGCTCGACCCCGACCGTGTGCTCGACATGGTGGCCCAGACGGCGGCCGCGCTTCAGGCTGCTCACGCCGCCGGCCTCGTGCACCGTGACATCAAGCCCGGAAACCTGCTGATTACGCCGGAAGGCCGTGTGAAGATCACCGACTTCGGTATCGCACGCATTGCCGACCAGGTGCCGCTCACCGCAACAGGTCAGGTCATGGGAACAGTGCAATACCTGTCTCCCGAGCAGGCCAGCGGCCACCCAGCATCGCCGACGACAGACATCTACTCCCTCGGCATCGTCGCCTACGAGGCCCTTGCTGGTCGTCGCCCCTTCACGGGCGAATCGCAAGTTGCGATCGCAATGGCTCAGATCAACGAGACTCCGCCTGAGTTGCCAATGTCGGTTTCCGAACCGGTACGCAACCTTGTGTATGCCTGCTTGGCTAAGTCGCCCGGCGATCGTCCGGCATCCGCCTCGCATCTTTCCCGGGCAGCGCAGTCGTTGCGTCGCGGGGATGTTGCGGCGGCAGCAGCAGCTGTGCCCGGAATCTTGGGCGACAACTCTCACGCCGCCACCGTTGGGCTCAACTACGGCAATTCCACCCAGGCAACCCGCGTTCTCAACACCGCGGGTGCTACCGGGGTCACCACGACAGCAGTTGTCGAGGAGCCCAAGAAGCGCAACCCGTGGACGTGGCCTATCGTCGCGCTCATTTCGTTGCTTGCTGTTGTGCTGATCGGCGCGATCATCGCGCTTCTGCTTCCCACCGGCGATCAGACACCGATTGCCTCTACCTCTGATGCGCCGACGTCAAGTTCACCAACGCCGTCATCGACCCCCACTCCTGAAAGGGTTGAGCTCACCGAAGATGAGCTGCTCGGTCGCACGCGAGACGCGGTTGAGTCGATTCTCGCTGACAAGGAGCTCAAGCTCGACGCGCAGGTGGGCCAAGCTGCAGAAACCTCAGAACAGGTTGGGCTCTCGTACCAGGCAACACCCGTTGGAAACGTCAAAAAGGGCGAAACCATCACGGTGCACTTCTACGACAAGGTAGCGGTCACGCCGACGCCGACCCAACCAAGCGCGAACACACTCGACCCCCTGGGTCCTTATGAGCCGGGCGATATTGTCACGGTGAAGTGGGCGACTTACAAGGGCTGCCCCGCTGGTCATCCGCTGACGGGTTTCAGCTTCCTGATTCAGGGTGGCCCGGATTCCGGCGTCTCTAGTCAGGATCCAAACAGTGGCGGATTCGATGTCGAGCTCCCAGGGACTTCGGGCGAAAAGACCACCTTCTCCTACACCGCCCAATGCACGGATATGGATTCGCCGAGTTCAGAACCGGTCACTGTGACCGTTACTGCCCCGTAAGCAAATATCACTATTTGCAGCGGATAGACTGAGGCGATAGTTTCCGCGACAACAAACAGGAGAGTCACTAGTGAGCGAAGGCGTTGCACAGGGCGTGCGCCAGCTCGCTGGACGATACCAAATTGGCGAGTTGCTCGGCCACGGCGGTATGGCTGATGTTCATTTGGGCATGGATTCACGCCTCGGGCGTCGAGTAGCGATCAAGCTGCTCAAGCCCGCGCTCGCTAACGATCCTGCGTTCCGCACCCGTTTCCGGCGTGAAGCTCACGATGCAGCAAAGATGGCGCACCCCACAATTGTGCGCATTTTTGACGCGGGTGAAGAGTCAGTCATCGACCCTTCGGGGCATGAGACGCTCATCCCGTTCATCATCATGGAATACGTCGACGGTCGTCTGCTGAAAGACATCGTCGCCGAGGGCGCTCTTGTCCCCGCTGAAGCCGCGCGCATCGTCTCGCAGGTTCTCACCGCGCTTGAGTATTCGCACCGCGCAGGCGTGGTGCATCGCGATATCAAGCCGGGCAACATCATGGTCACCACGGGTGGCCAGGTGAAGGTCATGGATTTCGGCATCGCCCGTGCCGTTTCCGACTCGGCCGCCACGATCGCCGAATCCAGTGCCATCGTCGGCACTGCTCAGTACTTCTCGCCAGAGCAAGCACGCGGCGAAAGTGTGGATGCCCGCTCCGATCTTTACTCCACCGGCGTCGTTTTGTTCGAACTTCTCACCGGGCAGCCCCCGTTCACCGGAGAAAACCCGGTCGCGGTGGCGTACCAGCACGTCAACTCCGAGGCGATTCCGCCGAGCACCTCGACCGCCGCAGTTTCTCCCGCCCTCGATGCGGTTGTGCTGCGATCGCTCTCCAAGGATCGCTTCGACCGTTACCAGAGCGCGGCCGAGTTCCGCACCGAGGTTGAGTCCGCGGCGGCCGGTGCTGTTCCGCAGCGCAAACAGTTGGCATCCACAGACTTCAACGCAACACTGTTTGGGGTAAACCCGAACGCGACTGCCGGCAGCGATGCGACCTTCCGCCAGCTTGCTGTCGACGAGAACGACCGCACCCCTCGCACTCAGAACCGTCCACCAGTTGCGTGGATTTGGGGCGGCATCGCCCTGATGACCGTTGTCATTGTCACCGTAGTGGTGTGGGCTTTCAGTCTGACGCCGGCGCAGCTCAGTGGCACTAGTGCCGTCGATGTGCCCGATGTCGCCAGCATGACCTATGAAGAGGGCGAAGCGCTGCTCACAGAGCTCGACCTCAATGCCAAGCGCATCAACCAGACCAGTGAAACCGTCGATGAGGGTGTCATCATCCGCACTGATCCGGGACCAGGACAAACGGTACCGCTCGGGTTTGAGGTTGAAGTTGTTGTCTCGCAGGGCCGCACAACAGTGACGGTTCCGAATGTCAGCAACATGCAAGAGGCAACGGCGATCAAGCTGTTGGAGTCTGCCGGACTTGTCTATGGCTCGAGTTCGCAAACGTATTCACCCAACCTCAAGAAGGGCACCGTCATTAGTTCTGACCCGCGCGGGGATGCCGAGCGCACCTCCGACGGATCAGTGATCCGTGAGGGTGAGACTGTGAACCTCGTGATCTCGAACGGTTTGGTTCAGATTCCGTCCGTCACCGGCAAAAACATTGGTGAAGCGAACACCACGCTCACGGCTCTTCAGTTGAGCGTCAAGCTAACCGCCGACTTCAGTTGCTCGGGAAACACCGTCAGCTACCAGTCGATCATCGGCGATCAAGCGCAAAACTCTTCGATCACGCTGCAGTATTGCGCCGGCTAATTTGCGCCGCTCGCGCCAGCCGCTCCTAGTTGTGAACGAGGGGCGTCAGCGTCTTGCCTAATGCTGCTGCGTCAGGCATGCCCACGCGCGACAACCAGTTGCCGAGCATCAGGTAGCCGCCTTCGGTGAGCACCGACTCCGGGTGAAATTGAACGCCATACACTGGCTGCGTTTCGTGTTGCACGCCCATGATCACTCCGCCGGGCGTGCGCGCGGTGATCTGAAGCTCAGCGGGAACCGTGCCATCCACAATCGCCAGCGAGTGATATCGGGTGGCCGTGAATGGCTGCGGCATGTCACGGAAGATGAGGCTATCGTCGTGCTCAATCTGCGACGTCTTGCCGTGCATCAACTCATCGGCGTGCGTGACAGTCGCACCGAGTGCTTCAGCGATCGCTTGGTGACCTAAGCACACTCCCAAGAGCGGTTGACCTGAGGCGAGAGCCGCGTGCACGATCGGGATGCTCACACCAGCGGCGGCCGGGGTGCCCGGACCGGGCGAGAGCAGCACAGCATCGTACTCAGCAATTGCGGCGGCCGCGTCATCCGCGCTGAATGCGTCATTGCGGAGCACCTCGGTGGTGGCGCCCAACTCAAGCAAGTAACCGTTGAGCGTATAAACAAAACTGTCGTAGTTGTCGACGACGAGGATGCGGGTCACTGTTGCACCGTCGCGTCCAGCGGGGTCACGAGGGGCAGCACCCACGGGAACACCCACACGAAAAGCACAGCCACGATTGCCGCGACCGCCACCAGCAGAATCAGGATGCGTACGATCGCTGGTCCGGGAAGCACCCGCCAGAGGGCAGCGTACATTATCCAGCTCCTTCAAGGTTTTGGGCGATTGCCGCGATTTCGGCTGGGGCGCCTTCGGAGCGCGGGTACCAAGTGTCGTAGACCGCGTAGGCGATAATGCGTTCGTCGGCAGTGTGGATCGGGTTGCAGCTTGTCAGTGTCATGAGACGATCGCTTGCGACGGCCCCGTCGAACTGCGGAACAGGGTTGAGAACTCCGACACCGGATGCCTGCACGTATTCGAGCGAACGGAACACGTAGCGATACCAGCCAGCTTCAGTCTCCACATAGAGGCTGTCGCTGAGCTGGAGTTTGTCGATGTCAAAGAAGGGGTCGCCGTAGCCGGTTCGATGTGCGGCTACCGCGAAGTTGCCGATCTCTCCCGGCATTTGGGTTCCCTCATAGTGCCCAACGCCTTGGGTATTGAGCACTCGCTGGAGGCTCACGCTCTCGGCGATGGGGCGTGAATAGTTAGCACCGAATCGGGGAACAATAAGCGTTCCGAATGCGACTGCCTGTGCCGGCGCTGTGGCTACAACGGGAACACCGGGGTCGGCGCGCTCGTCAGGAGCAAGTTTGACCGCTTCGCCCTTGTTCCACTCTTGGCTCAGTTCTTGAGCATCATCCCGCTGGGCGTTGCTCATAACAATGTTGTTCACCCAGGTCTGCCAGACCAGAAAGAGCAGCACGATGAGGCCGGTAGTAATGAAGAGCTCGCCGAGAATTCCGATGACCGAGACAGGGCGGCGCTGCTTTGCCCCGCGGCGTACTCGCCGACCGTCTTCGAGAACCATAACGACAATTCTACGTGCAGAGGCTGCTCGGTTTCCGCGCGGCCACTCGGCACTCAGCGCGCACGGGCTAGAATCGTTTATATGGCTCGTAACTCTGCAGAAAACCCACCGTCGCGTCCAGCTGAGGATGCACCCAACGCGGTGTGGTTCAAACCCGTCATGTTTGGCTTCATGCTGATCGGCCTCGCGTGGATCATTGTGTTCTACGTCAGCAACCAGCAATGGCCTATCGCCTCACTCGGCAGCTGGAACATTCTCGTCGGCTTCGGCATCCTCTTCGTAGGATTCCTGATGACTACTCGCTGGCGCTAGAAACTACACGCCTGTAGTTATACCCAGTGTTAATAACCCTGTGGATAACTTTTAGTCACTTATCAGACTAGGATCCGCACGAGAGTCACGGCGATCAGGCCAACGACTGTCAGCGCGACCAGCGCGAGCTCAGGGATCGCCGAGGTCTTATTGCGCTGGCGCAAGAAGATGAGTGCGAGAAGCGCACCCGTAACCAGACCGCCCACATGCGCTTGCCAAGAAATGTTGAGCCCGGGGATGAACCCGGCAACCAGGTTAATGACGAGAACGATCAGTAGCACTCGGTTGTTTACCCCCATGCGTCGCTGAATCACAAAGAACGCAGCGACAATTCCGAAGATGGCACCGGATGCTCCGAGCACGGCTGACCGCGGCTCGGCCATGAGTAGCACTGCCACCGAGCCGCCTAGCGCGCTAATTAGATACAGTGCGAGGAAGCGTGCGCGACCGAGTGGAATCTCCAGAGCCCTGCCGAAGATGAATAGCGTGAACATGTTGAACCCGATGTGAAAGATCGAGCTCGTGGAGTGAAGAAAAGCCGAAGAAATCATGCGCCACGGCTCATACTCTGTGAGCACCGGAAAGTAGATGAGCGCGAAGGTCACCGGGCTGCCAGGGATGATCTGCAACAGAAAGACGGCAACCGTGATCGCGATTAATGTATAGGTGACGACAGGTTTGCCTGTGGAAGCACGGGCCGCCCGCACAAGAATTGGCTTGCGTTTGGGCCCGTTAGCGCGAGCCTCTTTGATGCACTCGGGGCAATGTACGCCCACAGCTGCCTGTGTTTGGCAGCTGGGGCATACGGTGCGCCCGCATCGTTGGCAAAGAGTGAAACTCTGCCGGTCGGGATGCCGATAGCAATTGTTGCCGCTGGCATCCGCCGATGAGGTCACGAAGGTTAGACCTCGTCGATCGTAATGCTCTCAATAACGACGTCGGTAAGCGGCTTGTCGCCACCATCGGTATCGACAGCTTCAATCGCGTCGACAACCTTCTTGGATTCGTCATCGACTACGGCGCCGAAGATCGTGTGCTTGCCCTGCAACCATGGGGTCGCAACGGTCGTGATGAAGAACTGTGAACCATTGGTTCCCTTTCCTCCACGCGTGCCAGCGTTTGCCATGGCAAGAATGTAGGGGGCTGAGAAGTTGAGCTCGGGGTGAATCTCGTCGTCGAAGTTGTAGCCGGGGCCGCCGATTCCCTTACCGAGCGGGTCTCCACCCTGAAGCATGAACTGCTTGATGATGCGGTGGAAGATCACACCGTCGTAGAGAGGCGCTGTGGTTTTCTGACCGGTAGCGGGGTGGGTCCATTCGATCTCGCCCTTGGCGAGACCAACGAAGTTAGCAACGGTCTTCGGCGCGTGGTTGCCGAAAAGGTTGAGACGGATTTCTCCGAGGTTTGTCTTGATAGTGGCAACTGCGGTGTGTTCAGACATAAGGTCAATTCTTACATAGCCAACCTGTACCTACGATCCGGGTTACTCAGGGTGCTCACAGGCAAAGCAGTGCGCACTCTGAACCCGGCGTGGCAGTATGGAACAACTGTTCGACCATCTTTGGAGGTTTCCCGTGGCACTAACTCGCAAACGCCGGAAAGAACTCAAACGCTTAAAGGGTCAAGCCGAAGACCTGTGGACTGACCAGCGGGAGCTGCTTGAGCACGCTTCTGCGGTCGTACGTGAGGCGAGCCACCAGGCAGCCAACTACGCCCGTGAAGAGGTCAGCCCCAAAATTCACAACACTCTCGACTCTCGAGTGAAGCCCGCAGTGTCGTCATCGATCGCTGGTGCCCGCTCAGCGGCTGAAAGCACCAAGAGCAAGATCAAGGGCGATGTTCTGCCCGCCGTCACGTCAGCGCTCGGCACAGCGCTTGCCGCGCTCGAAATTGCCAAGAACCAGCAGGTTCGAGATGCTTTTGCTCGCGTTTCCGGCCTCGCCGCGACCACCGGTGAAAAGACCGGCCTCGTTAAGCCTCAGCCCAAGTCAGCCGGATTCGGTCGCTACGTGCTCATTGGCATCGGTGTTGTTGCTGCTGTCGGTGTTGCCTACGCCGCATGGCAGACCCTGCGCGCAGACGACGACCTATGGATCGACGACGAAGCAGAAGCTGCCTAGCCCTCGCTTCACTTCGGCATAGCCTGCCGATGCCGGCTACCGCCCGGCGTGTAGCCCAAACCTCTCAACAAGTTCTGGCCCGGTTCTTCTCGAACCGGGCCAGAACTTTGTGCACATGGGGCAACTGTGCTGAGCGACCCGGGCCGCCGAGTCGTCGAGCATCCGCCTCGTGAAACTAGCTCGCTGCACACGCAAAAACCCCGACCAGATAACTGGCCGGGGTTTTTGACTCCCTACACGCTGTGGGGCGTTTTGTACTGTGGAGCCTAGGGGAATCGAACCCCTGACCTCCTGCTTGCAAAGCAGGCGCTCTACCAATTGAGCTAAGGCCCCAGTTGAGGAATCTCTTGTGAAGGTTCCAGTGGGGGTACGTGGACTTGAACCACGGACCTCTTCGTTATCAGCGAAGCGCTCTAACCGCCTGAGCTATACCCCCGTTGGGCAGATACGAGAGTATCGCATTCTGACCGTTTGACGTAATCGACTAGTTGTTAGTGAAACCCACGAGGATTCCACCGGTCAGTCGCACGCTGAAGTTATAAAGCATACTCGCAATCGCACCCAGCGCTGTACCAACCAGAACGTTGAGAAGCGCGACCACAAACGAGAATCCAGCAACCTGCGTCAGTGAGAAACTGGTCGCAACGCTGAAGGTCTCATCACTGAGGATGTCCCGGAAGATCTCGTCTAGCTTTCCGAAGATCCCGGTGGAGTTCAACACAATCCACACCAACATCGACGCGACGACCAGAACAATTCCGAGCGATACCGCAACTAGGAACGAGAACTTAACAGCCGACCAGAAGTCGATGTAGACCAGCTTCAGTCGAACCTGTTTTACCGATGTTTGACGTTGCGACTTGCGCTGCAACTTCTCTGCGACACTACTCATCTACCGACTCGTCCTTCCCAGCAGGGGCATCTTCACTCAGAACGCTATCGTCTTGAGCTGCAAGTTCTTTCTTTTCTAGATTTCGTTCGCTGTTTCGTGCGATCGCTATGATCTTGTCTTCGGCTGCAAAGCGAGCGAAGACAACACCCATAGTGTCCCGGCCCTTGGCTGGAACCTCAGCGACAGAAGAGCGTACCACCTTGCCACTGGCAAGAACCACAAGAACTTCATCCTCATCGCCGACCATCAAAGCGCCCGCGAGATCCCCGCGTGCGCCATCCAATTTGGCGACCTTGATGCCCAGGCCGCCGCGGCCCTGAACACGGTACTGATCGGCAGAGGTGCGCTTGGCGAAGCCGCCCTCAGTGACCACAAACACGTAGCCACTATCGGGAACAACACTCGCACTCAGCAGGCGGTCATCCTCGCGGAAGCTCATGCCCATGACGCCTGAGGTTGAACGACCCATCGGGCGCAGTGCCTCATCGGATGCCGTGAAGCGAATCGACATTCCCTTGCGAGATACCAGCAAGACATCGTCGCTGCTCTCCACGAGCATCGCCGAGACGAGCTCGTCGCCCTCGCGCAGGTTTACGGCAATGATTCCGCCACTGCGGTTGGTGTCGTACTCCGCCAGAGCGGTCTTCTTGACCAGACCCTTGTGCGTTGCCAGTACGAGGTAGGTCGATGTTTGGTAGTCCCGGATGTCGAGGATCTGTGCGATCTCTTCGCCCGGCTGCAGTGCCAAGAAGTTGGCAACGTGCTGGCCCTTCGCGTCGCGCCCACCCTCTTGCAGTTCATAGGTCTTCGCCCGGTACACGCGGCCGGTGTTGGTGAAGAACAGCAACCAGTGGTGGGTCGTCGTGACGAACAAGTGATCGACAATGTCATCCGCGCGCAGCTGGGCGCCCCTGACTCCCTTGCCGCCGCGGTGCTGGCTACGGTAGTTGTCGCTGCGGGTGCGCTTGACGTATCCGCCGCGCGTAACCGTGACCACCATCTCCTCTTCAGGGATGAGGTCTTCCATGCTCATGTCGCCATCGAAACCAAGCATGATCTCGGTGCGACGGTCGTCGCCGTACTTGGCAAGCAGATCGGTGAGTTCTTCACTGACGATGTCTCGTTGGCGCTGCTCGCTGGCGATGATCGCTTTGAACTCAACAATCTCGCGCTCAAGCTGGTCGTGCTCGTCGATGATCTTCTGACGCTCGAGGGCGGCAAGTCGACGCAACTGCATATCGAGAATGGCGCGTGCTTGAATCTCATCGATCTCAAGCAGCGTGATGAGCCCTTCGCGGGCATCCTCCACCGTCGCCGAGCGACGAATGAGGGCAATAACATCGTCGAGCGCGTCGAGCGCCTTGAGGTAACCGCGCAAGATGTGAGCGCGCTCTTCGGCCTTACGCAGACGGAACGCGGTGCGGCGAACAATTACTTCGATCTGGTGAGTTGCCCAGGCCGTGATGAATCCGTCAACCGACAGCGTGCGCGGGATGCCGTCAACGATCGCGAGCATGTTCGCGCCGAAGTTTTCCTGCAGCTGCGTGTGCTTGTAAAGGTTATTGAGAACAACCTTGGCAACAGCATCGCGCTTGAGAACGATAACCAGGCGCTGACCGGTGCGACCCGAGGTCTCGTCACGGATGTCGGCGATGCCGGCGAGCTTGCCATCCTTGACCAGATCGGCGATCTTCAGTGCCAAGTTGTCGGGGTTCACCTGATACGGCAGTTCGGTGACGACGAGGCAGGTGCGACCCTGCAACTCTTCAACATTCACTACGGCACGCATCGTGACCGAACCACGGCCCGTGCGGTACGCATCCTGAATCCCCTTGATGCCCAAGATCTGTGCACCGGTCGGAAAGTCGGGGCCCTTGATGCGCTGAATCAACGCTTCAATGAGTTCCTCTTTAGTGGCCTCTGGGTGAGCCAAGTGCCAGAGTGCACCCTCGCCAACCTCGCGGAGGTTGTGCGGCGGGATGTTCGTGGCCATACCAACCGCGATGCCCACGGAACCATTGACGAGCAGGTTCGGGAAGCGGCTGGGCAGAACTGTCGGCTCTTGGGTGCGGCCGTCGTAGTTGTCTTGGAAGTCGACAGTGTCTTCTTCAATGTCCCGAACCATCTCCATGGCCAAAGGCGCCATCTTGGTTTCGGTATAACGGTGGGCAGCAGCGCCGTCGTTGCCGGGCGAACCGAAGTTGCCCTGGCCAAGAGCCAGCGGGTAGCGAAGGCTCCACGGCTGAACCAAACGCACAAGGGCGTCATAGACAGACGAGTCGCCGTGCGGGTGGAACTGGCCCATGACATCACCGATGACACGGGTGCACTTGGAAAATCCCTTGTCTGGACGGTAGCCGCCGTCATACATCGCGTAGATAACGCGACGGTGCACGGGCTTCAAACCATCCCGCACTTCAGGAAGCGCACGGCCCACGATGACGCTCATCGCATAGTCGAGGTACGAGCGCTGCATCTCCAATTGGAGATCAACCTGATTGATCTTGTCGTGACGCGTATCAAGGGGCGCGTCTTCGAATGTCTTCTTCGGAGTTTCTTCGTCAGCCATTGAGTTTCAGTTCCAGTCTGTGTCAGTCGCGAATGCGGGCGCCGAGTGCTCTGCTCGAGCTAGATGTCTAAGAAGCGGACGTCTTTGGCGTTGCGCTGGATAAAGTTTCGGCGAGACTCAACGTCTTCGCCCATGAGGGTCGAGAAGATTTCATCGGCGGCGGCCGCGTCATCCAAAGTGACCTGAAGCAGGGTGCGGGTGGCTGGGTCCATCGTGGTTTCCCACAGTTCCTTGTAGTCCATTTCACCGAGACCCTTGTAACGCTGGATGCCGTTGTCTTTGGGCATGCGCTTGCCGGCTGAGAGGCCCATCTCTGTGAGTGCGTCACGCTCAGAATCGCTGTACACGTATTCGTGTTGTGCGTTGCTCCACTTGAGGCGGTACAGCGGCGGCTGCGCAAGGTAGACGTAGCCCAAATCGATGAGTGGGCGCATGTAACGAAATAGCAGGGTCAACAGCAGCGTCGTGATGTGCTGGCCGTCGACATCAGCATCGGCCATCAAAACGATCTTGTGGTACCGAGCCTTTTCGGGGTCGAAGTCTTCGCCAACACCGGCACCGAACGCCGTGATCATGGCCTGAACTTCGGCGTTTCCGAGCGCACGATCGAGGCGCGCCTTTTCTACGTTGAGGATCTTGCCTCGCAGCGGAAGGATCGCCTGGAACTCGGGGTTGCGACCCTGAACGGCCGAACCACCGGCCGAGTCACCCTCAACCATGAAGATCTCACAGAGCGACGGGTCCTTGCTCGAGCAATCGCGAAGCTTTCCGGGCATTCCGCTCGACTCAAGGAGACCCTTACGGCGAGTTTGTTCGCGAGCCTTTCGAGCAGCGAGCCGTGCTTGGGATGCCTGAATAGCCTTGCGGATGACATCGCGCGCCTGAGTGGGGTTTCGGTCAAACCAGTCCCCCAGCTGCTGCCCAGCAACGCGCTGAACGAACGCCTTCGCTTCAGTGTTACCCAGCTTGGTCTTGGTCTGGCCCTCAAACTGTGGTTCGCCAAGCTTGATTGAAATGACAGCGGTCAAACCTTCACGAACGTCATCACCGGAGAGGTTTTCGTCTTTCTCCTTGATGATGTTCTTCTCACGTGCATAGCGATTGACCAGTGTGGTCAGTGCCGCACGGAAACCTTCTTCGTGGGTTCCACCCTCGTGGGTGTTGATCGTGTTTGCATAGGTGTGAACACTCTCGGTGTAGCCAGCGGTCCACTGCATTGCGACCTCGAGCGAGATGCGCTTCTCTTTGTCTTCTGACTCAAACGCAATAACGTCGGGATGGATGAGCTCGTTCTTCTTGGTCTTATTGAGGTACTCGACGTAGTCGACCAGGCCGCGCTCATACATGTAGCTTTCGCTGACTTCTTCTTCACCACGCTCGTCGGTGATGGTGATGCGCAATCCCTTGTTAAGGAAGGCCATCTGCTGAAAGCGCGCACGCAGAGTTTCAAAATCAAACTCAACGGTCTCAAAAGTCTCTTTGCTTGGCCAGAAGGTTTGCTGGGTTCCCGTCTCGTCGGTGCTCTCGCCCTGGGCTAGTGGGCTCGTGGGAACACCGTTGGCGAAACTCATTCGCCAGACGTGGCCCTGTCGGCGAACCTCAGTGTCGATCTCGGCCGACAGCGCATTAACAACCGAAATACCGACGCCGTGAAGACCACCGGAAACGGCATAACCGCTGCCGCCGAACTTTCCGCCGGCGTGCAGCATGGTCATAACGACCTCAACAGTGGACTTCTGCTCCTGCTGGTTGAGATCAACGGGGATGCCTCGACCGTTGTCGCGCACCCGAATGGAACCGTCTTTGCGAATCCACACATTGATGGTGTCGCAGTATCCTGCCAACGCCTCATCAACGGAGTTGTCGACGACCTCATACACGAGGTGGTGCAAACCGCGCGGGCCGGTGGAACCGATGTACATACCGGGGCGTTTGCGAACCGCTTCGAGACCCTCAAGGATCTGGATTTGATCGGCGCCATAACTATCAGCGGCAACATGACCGGTTGAAATTATCGAATTCTCGGGCACGTCGTTTTCGGGCGTCGATGTCATCTGAAGTTAGGCTCCTGCCGCTAGTTCACACTCACCATTCAGAGCTGGTACTCCAGAAGGAGGTGCGTCTGACGGCTCTCGACATTCTACCAAATTCCGCGAGCTGGCGGCGGCCAAATTGCGTTCTGCGGGAGTTTCTTTAGTGGCGTGACCTAATTTGCCTTGCTAACCGTAAGTATCGCGCGGGCCCCGGCCTGGAATTGATCTGGGGCCTCTTTTCCACGAAGGGGCGTTCGGGCCCTCAAAGCGCACCGAGTCGACCCCTGCTTCTGGGTACTGCTGCGCGATCGTGGTCGAGATGCGCGACCGCATCAACCTCAGTTGCGTAGCCCACGCCGTCGAATCACAACGCACGGTGAGTACACCCTCGTCAATTCCGACCGGTTCCGAGTGCTCCGCAGTCTCTTCCCCCACAATTTTCGGCCATCCTAACATCAGCTCAGAGCGAGCCAGTGGTGAACTCCAGCCCATGTTGTTTGTGAGGCTATCCATTACATCGCCGAGTCCGTGCGGGTCGCGACCAGGAGCGAAAGGAACACTCGTTCCCGGCTCCTTTCGGTCGCGTTTACGCGCCATGTACGAACGCTTTGTCGGATCTCCAAAAACTTCACGGAACCGTAAATAGACAGCAACGTGCTCATCAACGGCGGGGTCACGATCATTCATCGGTGACCACCTCACCGGCGCGAATCTGGATTACGTTCGCGGCAAGGCTCTCTGGAACATCTCCAAACACTGCCGCTGTGATCAGAACCTGCTCGAAGTCCGAAATTGACGCTGCAAGCCTTTCGCGGCGGGACTGATCTAGTTCGGCGAATACGTCATCCAAAATCAACACCGGGTCACCTGCGGAAGAATCCCGACGCAAAAGCTCGGCCGACGCCAGTTTTAGGGCAAGGGCAAACGACCACGATTCGCCATGGCTCGCATAGCCGCGCGCCGGCAAACCGTTGAGCCCGAAGATGAGGTCATCCCGGTGAGGACCGACAAGCGTTATGGCGCGGTCACGTTCGGTCTTCCGTACTGATTCGAGCGCGGTCGTGAACGCGGATGTCGCGTCAGCGACTGAAATTACTTCACCAACCTCATTGGTTGCTACAGCACTGTCGGCATCATCCTGGCGCGAGATGATGCTGAGTGAATTTGCCAGTGAAGCACCGTGATCCGCACCAACGATCCGCTCATAGGACTGAGAAACTTCGGGGCTCAGGTCTGCGACAAGGGCACTGCGGGCGCTAATGATCTCCGCACCGAATTCGATGAGACGTTCATCCCACACCTCGAGAGTACTGAGCTGAGCATCGCGCACTCCGGATGCTCGCGCCGATTTCAGTAGCATATTTCGCTGTTTGACCACACGCTCGTAGTCAGACATCACACCACTGAACCGGGGAGAGCGCAGTACAAGAAGATCATCGATGAACCTACGGCGCCCCGATGGCTCTCCGCGAACAAGCGCGAGATCCTCGGGAGCAAACAGAACGCTCGAGAAGTAGCGCGGAAGTTCCCGAGTGCGAATTGCCGAACGGTTGATCTGTGCACGGTTGGCACCGGTGCGATTGATCTGCACCTCGGCCAAGAACTTTCGCTCGTTGTGTTCGAGCCGAACACGGATGATCGCGGCATCCATGTTCTGACGAACCATCGCGTGATCAGTCGAAACCCGGTGTGATCCGAGAGTGCTGAGAAACCCTAAGGCTTCGACGAGGTTAGTTTTTCCTTGACCATTCGAGCCAACGATCAGGGTAGGGCCAGCTCTGAGCTCAAGCCCCAGAGTCTCGTAGTTGCGAAAATCCTTGAGCTCAACATGGGTAACAAGCATCGCGATAGACGCTTAACTCTTGCGGACGCTATGCCCGCCGAACTGGTTACGGAGAGCAGCGACCGCCTTCATCGATGGCGAATCGTCTTGGCGTGACACAAAACGGGCGAAGATTGCGGCACTGATTGTTGGCACAGCGACGGCTTGGTTTAGCGCCTCGTGTACAGTCCACCGTCCCTCCCCTGAATCTTCAACATAACCGGCGATATCGGCAAAATCTGGATCTTCTTCGAGCGCCTTGACGAATAACTCGAGCAACCAGGATCGTACAACTGTGCCGCGCTGCCAAGCCTTGAATGATCCGGGAACGTCTTTGACAAGATCTTTGCGGCTGTCGAGGAGTTCGAATCCTTCAGCCCACGCCTGCATGAGGGCATATTCGATTCCGTTGTGCACCATCTTGACGTAATGCCCAGCACCAACGGGGCCAGCATGAACGAATCCTTCGTCGCGTGGTCCCTCGGGGCGAAGCGCATCAAAGATCGGCATTGCGCGTTCAATATCGGATGCTTCTCCGCCAGCCATGAGCCCGTAACCGTTCTCCAAGCCCCAAATTCCGCCAGAGACTCCAACATCGACAAATGCGATGTCGCGCGCAGCAAGCTGTTCACGGTGAAGTTCGTCGTCAGTGAACCGCGTGTTTCCACCGTCGATCACTAGGTCGCCGGCGTCGAGCAAGGCTTCCACTTCTGTAATTACAGAATCAGTGACAGCACCGGAGGGAACCATTACCCAAATGATCCGGGGCGATGGCAGGGCATCCACGAGGTCAGAGAGCTTAGCGACATCTGTAACCTCTGGGTTGGGGTCATATCCAGTTACGGTCAGGCCTTTGGTCCGCATGCGCTCGCGCATGTTTCCGCCCATTTTGCCTAAGCCAATAATTCCTACATGAGTGGTATCAACCATGAACTACCTCAACAACAGGTTGGGCTGCAGCAAGTACTTGTAGTTGTCACTGCCCGGTTGGTCCTTCGACGACTGGCTCGTGATGAGAACCGGGCCAGGCTTGTTTGGGTTCTCCGTCTTGGTGAACGAAATACGCACGAACTCGGAGTGCACAGAACTGAGGCCGTCGATCAAAAATTGTGGCTTGAGAGAAACGACAGTGTCATCACCGGTCAAAAACGCATCGATGGTCTCGGATGCCTGGGCCTGTTCAGATCCGATGGCCTCGAGGGTCACACCTTCCGTGGTGAACGTAAAGCGCAGAGCTGCTTCACGCTCGAGCACCAGGGACACTCGTCGAACTGCTTCGATGAGCTCTGCCGTGTTCATCACGGCAAAGTTATCCACAGTCTCGGGAAAGAGTCGGCGAACCGGTGGGAAGTTGCCCTTGATGAGCAACGAGGTCACAGTTTTCTTGTCCGCTTGGAACGCAATTAGCTCGCGCTCATCAGTGCTCGTGATGGCAACGGAAATCTCGCCACTATTGCCGAATGTCTTTCCAACCTCAACGAGAGTCTTGGCGGGAACAAGTGCAGTAGCCGACTCAACACCGGATTCGCCGGCATCCCATTCGATGTCGCGGACGGCGACACGGTAACGGTCGGTGGCGACGAGCGAAATATTGTTTTGTGAAACTTCGAGCTGCACTCCGGTGATGACCGGGGTGACATCGTCTCGTGATGCAGCAACAGCAACTTGGGCAATGGCTGCCGAAAAGAGATCCGCTTTGAGGGTTCCGACACGGTCAGATATCTGAGGAAGAGTCGGATACTCTTCAACCGGCATGCTCGACAATGTAAAATGGCCGGTGCCACAGGCAACGGTGATTTTGTTGTCTTCAGTGCTAAAACGCACGGGGGCATTGGGGAGTCGGCTTGCAATCTCTGCAAGGAGCTTGCCGGAAACCAACACACGACCAGGCTCATCGACGTCAGCGGTGATTTGAGTTCGAGCGGAAACTTCGTAGTCAAATGACGACAACGTCAGACCATCATCGGTGGCCTCAATTAAAACACCACTCAAAATGGGCAGCGTCGTACGCTGCGGCAGCAGCTTGACTGCAAACGAAACCGCCTCGCTGAAGACATCACGATTGACCTGAAACTTCATGAACTACCCCTAACCGGATCAAGCTCTGGCCGTTAATACTGGCACAGCAGATCCACTTGCGAACGACAGGTTATTGGGGATTCAAAATTCATTCATTAAAGGTCACACTCTTAACCGCTGTGGATACTGTGAATAACTCGTCGGATTTCTTGTAACTACTGGAAACTACATCGGTGTGACTTGTTGACGACACGGGGAGAAATGTTCACTCTGTCGTGGAAACTCGACCGACAAGAATTCGTAATTCCACAGATCGGGTCTGGTGATCAACAATCTTTCCGGCGAGTTGAAAGAGTTATCCCCAAGTTATCCTCAAGTAGGAATAGCTAACTTTTGCCGAATCGGTGATTTTGTTTGATGCGACTAGTGAGCTCTGTCACCTGGTTATAGATCGAGCGACGCTCTTTCATGAGCTCAGTGATCTTCTTATTTGCGTACATGACCGTTGTGTGGTCGCGGTTGCCAAAGAGCTGTCCAATCTTGGGCAATGACAGATTGGTCATCTCGCGACACAGGTACATAGCAATCTGACGCGCTGTTGCTACTGCTTGCGAACGAGAAGAACCGTAGAGGTCGTCTACCGTCAGTTTGAAGTAGTCCGCGGTGTGATTGATGATGTCTACCGGCGCGATGACGTTGTCTTCATCCAGCGTGATCAGATCTTTCAACACTGTCTGAACCAGGGCCATGTCGACCTCGGTGCGGTTGAGGCTCGCGAACGCGGTGACCCTAATAAGGGTTCCTTCGAGTTCTCGAATATTCGATGACACCTTTGATGCCATGAATTCGAGGATGTCGTTGCCGACCTGCATCTTCTCGCTCTGAGCTTTCTTGCGCAGAATAGCGATGCGCGTTTCAAGGTCAGGCGCTTGAACGTCGGTAATCAGGCCCCACTCAAAGCGTGACCGCATCCGGTCTTCAAAGCCAGTGAGGTGTTTCGGGGGAAGGTCGCTGGTGATGACTACTTGCTTGTTGTGGTCGTGGAGGGTGTTGAAGGTGTGAAAAAATGCTTCCTGAGTTGAATCTTTGCCTTGCAAGAACTGGATGTCATCGATCAACAGAATGTCGATCTCTCGGTAGCGAGATTGAAAGACCGAAGCGCGGTTGTTGGCAATGGAGTTGATGAAGTCATTGGTGAACTCTTCGGAGCTCACATAGCGAACGCGGATTCCCGGATACAGGCTCTCGGCGTAGTGACCAATGGCGTGTAGGAGGTGAGTCTTACCCAGGCCAGAACCGCCGTAGATGAAGAGTGGGTTGTATGCCTTGGCTGGCGCTTCGGCCACGGCCACCGCTGCAGCATGCGCGAATCTGTTAGAGCCGCCGATAACGAAGTTATCGAAGCTGTACTTGGGGTTGAGCCGAGAGTCGCTTCGTCGCGGAGGTGATTGTTCGATCGGGGTCTGAGGCGTCGGTTCAATGTAGGGCTGCTCAGTGCGCGGAATCTCCTGAGAGAGGGCGTCTTGTTGAATGTCTGGGTTGACGACTGTGGCGAAGTTATTGATGCCGTGCTCGTCGCTGAGTGCGCCAATGGCGTCGAGAAGAGGCTGACGAAGTCGCTGCTCGAGCATCCCTCTCGTGAGTTCGTTCGGTACCTCGAGATAGAGGGTGCCGGCCATCACACCTTTGGGCTCCACCAGACTGACGAATCCCTGAAGCTGTGGGGTGATGCGTTCATCTCCATTGAGATGCCCGAGAACCTCGTGCCACAGTTCGCTAGTCGGGTCGGGTGTTTCCGACATTCTTTCCCCATTCTTCGGTGCTATTTACTCACAGGCTTATTCACTGTTGAGTACTGCTATTCTCGCTGATTTACTGGACTTCTGACGCGGTTATGCACTGACTCACCTTAGTTGTCCACAGCATGTCGTTACCAATAAGGATGTATTCTGTGTGGATAATGCGCCGTTGTGCAAAGTGTGGTTTGACCGCACCCGTTTAACGCCGTAGTTTTAATCAGTTGACTTCCGGCCCTTGGGCCTACCAATTCTTCCCGGCCGCCTGTGCTGGGCCTTGGAGATATAGCTATGAGCAAGAGAACTTTCCAGCCAAACAACCGTCGTCGTGCGAAGGTTCACGGTTTCCGTTTGCGTATGCGCACCCGTGCAGGCCGCGCGATCTTGGGCGCTCGTCGTCGCAAGGGACGCACCGAACTCTCCGCGTAGTCTCGTCCGGTGCTGTCTAAGGCGAACCGCGTAACGCATCCGGGTGATTTTCGCTTGGCTGTTCGTCGTGGACGTCGCTACTCAGCACCGCACTGCGTTGTTCATATTGTGAGCAACGAGCGATCGACTGGCGTACGTTTTGGATTCATTGTTTCCAAAGCGGTAGGCAACGCAGTAGTGAGGAACAAGGTTCGCCGCAGACTTCGTGCGGCGGCTGCGCAGCTTCTTCCCAACGTCCCTGGAAGTGTGGACGTTGTGGTTCGGGCGCTGGCAGGTTCCGAGCAAGCCGAGTGCACTACGCTACAGGCTGAGATCGCAGAAGGGATTGACCGCATCGTGGTGAAGGTATGAAGTCCGTCGTTACGTTTGCGATGCTCTTCCCGCGAAACGTGTGTGTACTTATTCTCCGCGTTTATCGTGCAGTTATTTCACCTCTCTATGGTGACGTCTGCCGCTACTACCCGTCGTGTTCTCATTACACTCTTCAGGCCATTCAGGAACACGGAGTGCTTCGTGGTGTGTGGTTTGGTTCTCGACGCGTCGTTCGCTGCCACCCGTGGGCAGAAGGCGGCATCGATGACATTCCTGCTCGCCGGAACGACCGCTACCAGATCACCAGGTTCGGCTTTGTTATAGCCGCAAGCCACGAAAGGGGCTAACCACCACATGGATCTTTTTGCTTTCTTTGGCACGCTGTTGTGGCCAATCAAGTGGGTGATCGAAGCAATTCTTGTTGCTTTCCACGAGCTTTTGACCTTCTTTGGGATGAATGCCGATGCCGGCCTCACCTGGGTGCTATCCATCGTTGGTCTGGTGCTGGTCGTTCGTGCTGCATTGATCCCGGTTTTTGTTCGCCAGATTAAGAGTCAGCGACGCATGATGGAGGTCGCGCCTCAGCTCAAGAAGATCCAGGACAAGTACAAGGGCAAGAAGGACCAGTTCTCTCGCGAAGCGATGTCTCGCGAGACAATGGCGATGTACAAGAACGCTGGTACTAACCCCTTCAGCTCGTGCCTTCCACTGCTACTTCAGATGCCGATCTTCTTCGGGCTCTTCTCGGTTCTCCGGAATGCCCAGTTGGAGGGCAATGCCGCCGGAGTTGGCTTACTCAACGCTGATTTGTCTGAGTCGTTCGGAACATCCTCTCTCTTCGATATCGCTCCCCTGCATCTCGCGATCAGTACCGCAGAGGGCAACGTTCCCGTGATTATTACTGCGGTGATCATGGTCATTCTGATGACTGGTTCGCAGTTCATCACTCAGCTTCAGATCATGTCGAAGAACCAGTCGGCTGAGATGAAGGCAAGCCCGATGTACCGCCAGCAGCGGATCATGCTTTACATGCTCCCCCTGGTGTTCGCGTTCTCTGGTTTCACGTTCCCCCTCGGTGTGATGTTTTACTGGCTCGTCTCGAACTTCTGGACCATGGGTCAGCAGTTCCTCGTTATTCGCAACATGCCGACGCCAGGTAGTGAGGCAGCACTCGCTCGCGAGGCGCGCCTAGCGAAGCGCAACCAACGCAAGGGCATCATCGAAGAGGCCCCTGAATCGGACTCTGGAACTGGAACAGGAACTGTTGTAGTCGAGGAACCCAAGAACCCACAGCGGGATCAACCCGTTAGTAAGAACCGTGCAAAGAAGAAGCAGGGAAAGAAGAAATGACGAACGTTTCTGACACAGACACCGCAGCAGTTGAGACCTCTCCTGTTGACGATCGCGAAGACCGCACTTCTGTCCAGCTAGAAGAAGAGGGAGACATCGCGGCCGATTACATCGAGGAACTTCTCGATATTGCTGACCTCGACGGTGATATCGAGATTGATGCTCGCGCTGGTCGCGCCTATGTTTCTGTGACCTCGAGCGAGGAAACCAACCTTCGTCTCCTGTCTCGTCCCGATACGGTTACTGCGCTTCAAGAGCTGACCCGAATCGCTGTGCAGAACAAGACGGGCGCGTTCTCGAGACTCATCTTGGACATTGGCGGTTCACGTGAAGCCCGTGCGGCTGAGCTCTCCAAGCTCGTTGATACCGCGGTTGGACGGATTGAAGCTGGAGCAGATTCTGCAGCGCTCCCCGCGATGTCCTCGTACGAGCGCAAGCTAGTGCACGATGTTGTAGCGGAGCGTGGTTTCGTCTCTCAGTCAAGCGGTGAAGGCCGTGACCGCCACACCGTAATCACCCGCGCATAGTTTCACGTGAAACATTGACCGAGGAATTAGGGCTGGAGACTGAGCCTGAGATTGCCGCAGAACTCTTTGGCGCTCGCATCGATCTCGCGCGGCAGTACACCGAGAGCCTCGCTCTTCGTGGTGAAGAACTAGGGCTCATTGGTCCCCTCGAAGTTCCGCGGCTCTGGACGCGTCATATTGTGAACTGCGTGTTGGTCGCTCCCCTGCTGCGTCCTGGTCTTGTCGGTGACATTGGTAGCGGTGCTGGCCTTCCGGGTCTTGTTCTTGCTATTGCGCGTCCTGATATTCGATTTGTTCTTATCGAACCGATGGAACGCCGCGTTGATTGGCTCACCGCAGAGTCTGACCGTCTCGGGCTCGATAACGTGACTGTGGACCGATCACGTTCACAGGATGCTCCCTATGCTGAGGCCCTAACTCAGATAACAGCCCGCGCGGTTACCGCGCTTTCGAAGCTGATTCCGGCTACGGAACACTTACTGGCGCCCGGCGGTGAAATTGTTTTCATGAAGGGCGCGCGCATCGACGAGGAGATTGAGGCAGCGTCGAAGGTCATCCGCAAGGCTGGCCTCCGCGACGTACAGTCTCTCGTACTCGGCGAAGGAATAACCCCAGAGATCACTAGGGTCTTTCGGGCTAGAGTGGACTGATTCGGCCAGATGCTCGGCCTCATCACCACTCCCCCTTTCAGTACGATTAGAGAGAAAGCTTCACGTGAAACATCCCGAAAGCGAAGTCAACGAACAAGGCAAGTCGTTCGCTGAAACCACTCCGCTTGCGCGGGAGATCGCAGATCTCACTCGTCGCCGTCAGGCAGTAGCAGCCGCGACACTCCCCTTGCCCGAGCGCCCTCGCGTTTTCACGGTTGCTAACCAAAAGGGTGGTGTTGGCAAGACGACGTCGACAGTAAACCTCGCAGCGGCGTTGGCGCGTACTGGGGCGCGTGTTCTCGTCATCGACCTCGATCCCCAAGGAAACGCATCAACAGCCCTTGGTGTAGAGCACCGGTCAGAAACGCCCAGTGTTTACGACGTCATGATCAACGATGTTCCTATGGCCGACGTGGTGCAGAAGAGCCCTGAGTTCGCAGCGCTGTACTGCGTGCCTGCCACGATCCACCTTGCTGGTGCCGAGATCGAACTAGTATCGCTCGTCGCTCGTGAACAAAGATTGCGGTCGGCGCTCGATCAGTTCTTTCAAGATTCCCCAGATGCGTACCACTATGTGTTCATCGACTGCCCGCCATCTCTTGGTCTTCTCACGATTAACGCTTTTGTCGCCGCGCAAGAAGTTCTTATTCCGATTCAGTGCGAGTACTACGCGCTAGAGGGACTTAGCCAGCTGCTCAATAACATCAAACTCATCGAACGTCATCTCAACCCGAAGCTCCGGGTATCAACGATTCTGATGACTATGTATGATTCCCGCACGAATCTGGCCAACCAGGTTGTGGCTGATGTGCGTGAGCACTTCCCCAATCAGGTCCTAACGACTTTGATTCCACGTTCGGTGAGAATTTCTGAGGCACCGAGCTATGGGCAGAGTGTTATTAGTTATGACCAGAATTCCCCCGGCTCGCTTTCCTATTTGGAAGCGGCAGCGGAGATCGCACACCGAGGAGCACCCCAATAATGGCCGCACCCAAACGCACCGGCCTTGGCCGGGGTATCGGCTCGCTTATCCCAATCTCGGACGGGAACGAAGAACGCCCAGTCGATGTGTTCTTCCCCGGCGGCGAGATCGCGACCGATAGACTCCGCGCCGTTCCTGGGGCGCGTCTCGCGAGCCTCTCCCCTCTGGATATTGTTCCCAACTCACGTCAACCTCGCTCCGAGTTTCGCGAGGAGGAGCTATCTGAGCTGATCGTCTCGATCCGTGAGGTAGGCGTACTTCAGCCCATTGTTGTTCGTCCGCTCGCGGGCGCCGTTGAGGGCGAACCCCAATACGAACTCATCATGGGTGAACGTCGTCTTCGGGCCAGCAAACACTTGGGGCTAGCCACGATTCCCGCCGTGATCAAGAGCACCGCCGATGAGGACATGCTGCGGGATGCCCTGCTGGAGAACCTTCACCGCGCAAACCTCAATCCTCTTGAAGAAGCCTCGGCCTACCAGCAGCTTCTTTCCGACTTCGGCATCACTCAGGAGCAGCTTGCTGAGCGTATCGGCCGCTCTCGCCCGCAAATCACGAACACTTTGCGTCTTTTGCGCCTTCCAGAAAGCATTCAGCGCCGTGTAGCGGCTGGAGTTCTCACCGCTGGGCACGCGCGCGCGCTCCTATCGCTTCCTGACGCCGAGGGAATGGAGCGTTTGGCGGACAAAATCGTCAATGAGGAGCTTTCCGTGCGAGCGGCTGAGGCTGCAGCCGGTTCGTTGTCGACGAAGCCTGCTCGAGTGAAGCCTTCGCGAGGAAAGAAGCAGGGTCCGCTGGATGAAATCGCGGAGCGTCTTGCCGATCGACTCAACACTCGCGTCAAAGTAACTCTCGGTGCCAGCAAGGGCCAAGTCATTATTGACTTCGCGACGGTCGGCGACCTCAACCGAATTCTCGCAGAACTCGGAGATACAGGCTACAACCGCTAGGTCTCCGCGACTTCGCCGACTTTATCCCCTCAAGGTTTCGCGTTAAGCGCTTGTAGGCAGTCGACCCTAGCGTGGTGACTCTACGTCACTCGATTCAACGGTTCTCAGACGCAGCGCGTTCCTGTTGTACAGCTCTGATTCGATTGCTCGGCCGCCCTAGCCTCGGGAGGTGTGCGGCTCGTGCCATTAGGTTTCGCCGCCGCAGCTTTCGGTGAACTTCGTTACGGAAAGTTTCCAGGCGCCACGACATGGGCCCCTTTTCTCGCTTCCCGGGCACCTAATTCTTGTTCTTAGCGGCGGCGGTGTTTTGGATGCTGGTTGCGGCCTGCTTCGTCTGGCGCTGGCGCTGGCGCTGGCGTTCTAGGTGATTCGTTGAACTAGCTCTATGAATGATCAGCGCTGCAACTGCAACTGCAACTGCAACTGCCGATGCCGTTTCGCCTTCGCTAGTGTGGGAATTTGCGCCAACGCCAACGCCAACGCCAACGCCAACGCCAACGCCAACGCCAACGCCCGTTCGGCACCACCGACTGCTACTAAGGGCCTCCGTGCGGATGTTTCACGTGAAACTAGGCAAATAGTGATCTACGGAGCGACGACTCGATGGCTACAGCAGATGTTTCACGTGAAACCTAGAGACTGGTTTCCTCGTGCAGAGCAGTGAATGAGGCGGGCGGGTTGTTTCACGTGAAACTACCCGCACAACATCGCAGAATCTATCCACACGGCGGGCGCCGAGGCGAGCGGGAAGAGGAAAAGCCGATGAATGGGCCCGGGGCGAACTTGATGCCGTCGAGCGCGGACTTCCGGCGCGGTTATGCCGCGAGGGTCCGGAGTCCCGCCGCCGCCAGCCCGCTAGTATTCTGCATTCCTGAAGACGAGAGCTCCCCACCTGTCAGGCGTCTCTGCCGCTACGGTCCTTCGATCGCCGCTTCAGCGAGGGCCGAGTAAACCCACCCGAGATCGTGCCCGGCGGCCACGAGAGCCTGGGGCAAAATCGAGGTTTCGGTGAGCCCGGGCAGAACATTTGCCTCCAAGAACCAGGGTGTTCCTGCGCCGTCCACGATCATGTCGACGCGGGAAAGATGACGTAACCCGAGCGCTGAGTGCGCCGCGAGGGCGGCCTCTGCGGCGCGATCCGCATCCTTCGCGGCGATACGAGCCGGAGTGTAAAAGTCGGTCTGACCAGCATTATAACGAGCCTCGAACGTGTAAGCACCTTCGATGGGAACGATCTCGACTGCTGGCAAAGCGACCGGGCCCATTCCGCTGTCGAGCACGCCGATTGCAATCTCAACACCCGTAATACGCTGCTCAACGAGTGCTACGTCGCAATAGTTGTACGCGTTGACCATCGCGCGCGGCAGGTCGGATCGATCGGAGACGATGGAGACACCTTGGGCCGATCCACCCTGAGCGGGCTTGACGACCAGGTCCCCCGATAGCTCATCGGCGAGTTCATCCAAGATGCTGTGAGCGCCCAATTCGCGAAACGAGTCGCGTGAGAGCGCGATCGACAACGGTGTGCGAACACCGACGCGCGAAACAAGAGCTTTTGCGGTGGGCTTGTCCCAGGCGAGGCGGGCTGCATCAGCGCGTGATCCGACATAGGGAATACCGATCAGGTCGAGGAGGCCACGCAAAGCCCCGTCTTCACCACTAGCGCCGTGAAGTGCAGGCCAGACAACATCCGGCTTGCTCTCGCGGAGGTACGGAAGCAGGCTCGCATCCGGATCACGCAGCTCAACATCTTTGCCCTGAGCAAGAAGCCCATCGGCAACGCGGCGTCCAGAGCGGAGCGAAACATCACGCTCATGCGAGATGCCGCCGGCGAGAACAAGTACGCGGGTGGGTGAAGCGTTCATTGTGTCCTAGCTGAGGTTGGCTGGAGGGTTGATCATCGACGGCGCGGGCGGCGCAATCGTTAGTGGTGCTGTCTGCGAGAACGTATTGAGCAATTCAATCTCGCCGTTGATAACAGTGGAGAGACGACGGATGCCTTCGCGGATGAAATCAGGGGTGGGGTAGCAGAAGGACAGCCGCATGTTGTTGCGGCCGTTTCCATCGGCAAAGAATGCGGTCCCCGGCGTGTAAGCCACGAGCTCTTTGACGGCGCGGGGCAGCATCGACTTTGAATCGAGGTTGTCTGGCAGCGTCACCCAGATGTAGAAACCGCCGTTGGGTACTGTCCACTGCAGGTCGGGGAGGTAGTCATCGAGCGCATCGAGCATCGCGTCCCGACGCTCACGGTAGACGCCGCGGAAGGTGTCAATCTGGCCCTTCCAGTCGGCAACACTCATGTATTCGCTAATGATGCTCTGAGTAAACGAGCTGGGAGAAAGAATAGCCGCCTCATTTGCCAAAATGAGTTTTTCTCTAATGGCGTGAGGAGCGAGCACCCATCCGACCCGGAAACCTGGCGCGAGAGTCTTAGAGAACGTGCCGAGATAGATCACACCATCCTCTTCGACTGACCGCATAGCGTGCGGTGGGGGTCCATCGAAGTACAACAGTCCGTAAGGGTTGTCTTCCAGAACCAAAATTCCGTTCTCGCGACAAATCTCCAGCACCTCAAGGCGACGCTGCCAACTGAGCGTCACTCCCGCAGGATTGCTGAAGGTGGGAACGGTGTACAAGAACTTGATCGTCTTGCCAGCGGTACGAACCGAGGCAATGTGAGCACGCAGCGAGTCAGGAACCAGACCAAAGTCATCCATCTCGACGTGCGTGATCTCAGCCTGAAACGACTTGAAAACGACCATTGCGGTGACATAGCTAGGGCCCTCGGCAATGACAACATCCTCGGGGTTGATAAAGAGCTTAGTAACGAGTTCAAGCGCATGCTGCGAGCCGGTAGTGACGACAACGTCATCCACGCTCGCCCGGATGCCTTCAAGCGCCATCACTTCAAGAATTTGCTCCCGAAGTGCCGGCAAACCCTGCCCGGACCCGTACTGGAGCGCCGCAGGGCCGCGATCCCGCATCACACGGTCAATCGATTCAGTGATGAGGTCTTGGGGCAGTGCGGAGACGTACGGCATGCCGCCAGCTAGCGAGACAACCTCGGGGCGAGAGGCCACCGCAAACAACGCTCGTACTTCGGACGCCGCGAGCCCAGAGGCGCGGTCCGCATAGTGGTGGAACCACTGATCGAGGTTGTTTGGCTGTGTCGTCATGGGTAGTCCCGTTCGGTTGACTTTAAACAATAGGCGTTTGTCGGTTGACACCTGAAACTGAGCGATGATTACGCTGAGGAGCCGAACAAACGATTAGCATCTCCGCTCCGAACCTCTTTTGTACGCCTGTGCAGAGAAAGTCATGGTCAACTAGTTGTGTGCCCGTGCACATTGGCTCTAAAACACCACTGACTTGGCCCCCAGAACCACAACTCCGGCACGAAATTGAGGACGATAGTGAACGCTCGCAGCCAATGGACCGAATCTGACATTGGAGACCTTACGGGCACAGTAGCGATTGTCACCGGAGCAAACTCGGGTCTTGGCTTCGCGACCGCCCGAGCACTGCTCAAGGCTGGTGCCCACGTCGTGATGACGACCAGAAGCGCCGACAAGGCTGCCGCGGCCAAAAACGCACTCGTCGAGGAACTCGGAGATGCATCGATCGAAACAATGCTTCTCGATCTTGCCGATCTTGAGTCGATCCGTCGATTCAGCGAAGAGTTTCACGGGAAACATTCACGCCTCAATCTGCTCATCAATAATGCCGGAATCATGATGACGGATGCCCAACTGACGATCGACGGGTTCGAATCACAACTCGGCACCAACCACCTCGGGCACTTTGCGCTCACCGGTCGCCTTCTAGACATCATTACAGCCACGCCGGGCGCCCGTGTCGTGAGCCTGTCGAGTATGGCCCACCGCTGGGGCTTCATGGAGTTCGGCAACCTGATGTTCCAGAACGGCTCATACACTCCGCGCGCCGCCTACGGCCGCTCCAAGCTTGCCAACCTGCTGTTCACCTACGAGCTGCAACGCCAGTTCGAGGCAGCGGGAGTCGACGCGATGTCGGTAGCCGCGCATCCGGGAACCGCAGGAACGGGTCTCGCGGACCACATGTTCGACCGCTGGTACCTGCGCCCACTGAAAGCGCTCGTATTCCTGGGCATCCAGACTCCGAAGCAGGGCGCTCGTCCCTCACTGCGTGCCGCAACAGACCCCAAGGCGACCGGAGGCGACTACTTCGGTCCATCTGGCCGCGAGGAGCACCGTGGCGCCCCTGTGCTGGTCGAATCAAACCCCGCTTCGCACTCTGAAGTTGATGCGGCCAAATTATGGACCGAATCGGAGCGACTCACCGGCGTTAACTACGAAAGTCTCCGCACACCTACCAAATAGTGGACGCCGGAGGCTTTCGCTAGCGAAGTGGCTTTAGGCCAGGAACTCGGCGAGGTCTGCTTCAATCGCAGGCTTTGGCTTTGCACCAATAACGGTCTTAACAACCTCGCCGCCCCGGAATACCTTCATCGCGGGGATCGACGTGATCTGGTACTTCATCGCCATCTGCGGGTTGTCGTCAACGTTGAGCTTGACGATCTTGATCTTGTCGGAGTGCTCGGCAGCAATCTGGTCGAGGATGGGGGAAACGGCGCGACACGGGCCACACCATTCAGCCCAGAAATCCACCATGATGGTGTCTTGTGAGTTGATGACGAGCTCTTCAAAGTTAGCGTCAGTTACTTCGGTTGCTGAAGACATTAAGTGTTCCTTTGTTCGGTGGGTGTAAGTGTGAGAGTGACTAAGCCGGAGTGGGTACGGCGGCAGCTTCGGGAACTTCGAGCTCCGTGGGCTGAACGGCGCCTGCGACGAGTTCGCGAGGCAGCGACGCGAGGTAGTGCTCCGCGTCGAGAGCGGCAACAGTGCCAGAACCGGCGGCCGTTACTGCTTGACGGTAGGTCGGGTCGATAACATCGCCGGCAGCAAAAACGCCGGTGATGTTGGTACGTGAGGAACGGCCATCCACGGCCACTGTTCCGTCGGCGTTGATGTCGAGCTGATCGTGCACCAGGTGGGTGCGGGGGTCAGCGCCGATCGCAATGAACACGCCACTGAGGTCGAGGTGCGACTCTGTGCCGTCGACAGTGTCGACCAGGTCAATACCGTCAACAAGCTCGGAACCACTAATGCCGGTTACAGCCTTGTTCCAGAGGAACTCGATCTTCGGATCGCTAAAGGCGCGCTCCTGCATCGCCTTGGAGGCGCGCAGCTCACCCTTGCGGTGAATGACATAAACCTTGTCGGCGAACTTAGTGAGGAAGGTTGCTTCCTCCATCGCCGAGTCGCCACCTCCGATGACCGCGATCGTCTTCTTGCGGAAGAAGAAGCCGTCGCAAGTTGCGCACCAAGAGACTCCGTAGCCGCTGAGGCGTTCCTCGTCGGGCAGTCCAAGTTTGCGGTACGCGGATCCAGTCGCGAAGACCACTGCGAGTGCTTCGTGCACGTCGCCATTGCCGAGAGTGACCTTCTTGATCTGGCCCTCAAGCTGAAGGTCGGTGACGTCGTCGAGAACGATCTCGGCGCCGAACCGCTCAGCCTGCTTCTGCATTTCGATCATGAGATCGGGGCCCTGGATACCCTCAGCGAAACCGGGATAGTTCTCGACCTCGGTGGTTTTCGTGAGTTCGCCACCCGCCTCAACAGAACTAGCAATCACCAGCGGCGCAAGGTTCGCGCGCGCCGCATAGATCGCAGCGGTGTAGCCGGCCGGACCGGATCCGATGATGATGAGTTGGCGCACTTTTTGGGTCTCCTTGAAATTGTAATTACCCGATTCAACACATCCTAGCTACGGAATATTCCTAGTGGCCGTGGCGTGCGGGGCTGGCTCCATACTGTTCGGAGCATCGTCGGGTTTTGTTCGCTCCAAGGCGAACCGCCGGTGAACTTTAGTGAAAATTACCGGCGTCGGAGACGAGACAAAATGGGCCGCGCGAATGCGAAGAACTCCGCGTTCTTTGTGAGCGCGAGCGTGGCCGCGTAGACGATTAGCATGCCGGTACCCGCCAGCGCGATCGAGGCAAAGCCACCGGCGAATCCGGACACGACGAACGAGCCTGGGCCGAATCCGCCCAGCAGCATCAGGATGCCAAAACCGGCGGCTGCCGCGGGAACCATTGCGGCAAGAAACCAGAGCGCACGAAGCACGAGAGGAAGCAGGAGGAACCCGGGAACGCGCTTGCGCAGCACGATCAGCGCAACAATGGTTTGGATTGTGCCAGCGATGCTGATCATTGCCGCTAAGCCCATCGCAATTCGATCAACGGGGAAGCTTGAGACGTAGAGCGCCCCGACGACATAGAGCAACACTTGAAGGCTCTGCAGGATGAACGGGGTTCGCGTGTCTTCGAACGCGTAGAAGACGCGCTGCAAGACATACATGACGCTGAACGGGACTAGCCCGACGAGGTAAAGGATGAGCACTAGCGCTAAAGACGACAATTCTGCGTAGTCGGTGGCGAAAAGCGCACTGAACGGAAATGCAATGACCATCAGGCCGACCGCGGCAAACATCAGCAGCATCAGAATCGATCGTAATGACGATGAAACGTCATCACGCATCGACGCAAGGTCTCGGTCACGCGCGTGGCGGCTCATGCGGGTGAAGTAAGCCATTCCGATCGACACGGCGATGACAGAGTGCGGCAGCATGAAAATCAACCAGGCCGTGGTGATAACAAAGACTGATGCATCCGTACCAGAGGCGAGAGTCGCGATTCGAGTGCCAACAACCCCACCGACTTGCGTGACGAGAATCATGCCGAAAGTCCACGCGGCGGCTTTCCCTGCGGTACCAAGACCAACACCGCGCCAGCGGAACTCGGGCCGATATCGAAGTCCAGCACGACGCCAGAAGAAGACCAAGAGTGCGGCTTGAACGGCAACCCCAAGGGTGGCGCTTCCCGCGAGCACACCAATCATCTGCCCGGACCAGTCTTCCGAAGTGAACCGTGTGACGTCACCGAAGAGAAGATGGAACACGAGGAGCCCGGTCAGCATAACCACGTTGTTGGCAACAGGGGCCCACGTGAATGGCCCGAACTTGCCGCGGGCGTTGAGCACTTCACCGAGCAGTGAGTACAGCGCGTAAAAAAGGATCTGCGGGAGACACCAGTAGGCGAAGGCTGTAGCGAGTGCGAACTCTTCCGGCCCAAAATTGGAGCTGGATCGTGCATACACCTGTACGAGAAGCGGGGCACTGAAGGTCGCCGCAACCGTGATGATGAGGAAGACGACTATGCCCAGCGTCACCAAGCGATTGATGAACTTCTGCCCGCCGTCCTTGTGGAGCGCAGCCCGAACAATCTGTGGAACGATAACGGCGCTAAGAATTCCGCCGGCCACGATGGCGTAAACCGCCTTGGGTAGCTGGTTGGCAATGGCGTACGTGTCGCCAGTTCCGAATAGGCCCAGAGTGCGGGCAAGGACTATCGCACTAACGAATCCGAGGATGCGGGACACGAGAGTGCCCGACGCGAGCAGCGCGCTCGCCCGGCCGATCGTCGACACCTTGCTCGGAGGAACACCGGCGGGTGCCCCCGGAACACCCGGTTCGGGCTCAACTCCCGGCGCTGGGCGATCAGTCATCGACTGGCTTTCGTCGACGAATAATGCTGCGAACGAAGCCGACTCCGAAGATCACGACAACTAGCGCGGCAAACGCGAGAACGATGGGCGTCTCCCAGCCAGCCTGAACATTGACCTCACTGACCGTGCTCTTGCCGATTGCTAGGCCTGTGCCGGTCGAGAGGCTGATCTCAACATCTACAACACCGTTGGAGAGCGCCTGCACGGGGACATTGCCCTTGGCTTGCGAGTTCGCTTCGATCTCGAGCTCGACCCGGCTGTCTCCTACCGCGAGGAGTGCCGTCTTCGGATCAACAGTGATGTAGACAGTCACAGCCTGATTGAGCTTGTTGTTCACCGAGACCGGTATGAAGCTCCTATCGGCTAAAAAGAGGAAATTGCTGGATTCCACAACGGCTACTGCTGTGCGAAAGTCTCCGGAATCGCCCAAGAAACCATTGACTTCGGTGAGCCAATCGGCGGGATCCTCAGTCGGCATCGTGCCCAATACGTCAAGCAGGGCGAGGCGACGCTGTGCGATTAACGCTTCAGGATCGGCGGCAATCGAGAAGAAGGTGCGCTCTTGCTGAGCTGCAGAGAACAGTCGGGCAAAATCAGCCAGGCGAGCATCGCTCTGCGGCATATCAACCACTGTGGCCGCGGATGCCGTCACAGAGGCCAATGAGGTGAGCGGAACAAGAGTGATGGATGGGCTCGCGGTAAGGCTCGCAAGCGCCGTATCGAGACGTGCTGAACTCAGCTCAAGGGAATGGTCGATCATGATGAGCACGGATGCCGTTGTCGCTGACTGTGCAGCCCCAGCACTGAGCACTGCAGAAGACAGAGCCGTTTCGGCCGCAGTCACATCTCGGTCGAGAGTGGAGCCCAATGCTTCATCCATGGCAGCGGAGGCGGTGGAGTCGGAAATCAACGCCTTCATGCCGTCAATCGTCGCCACAGAACCGGCACCGGCATCCCGTGAAACATTCTTTGACGACAACACGACAGTGCTGAAGCCACTCTCTGCGAATGCGGCAAGATCGCTCGACACGACGCTGCTTGCTCGGGGACGCATGAACCCATCAATCGAGTAGTCCCAAGCGAGAATCTCCTCGGTCGTCGGGTAGGTCGGAACTACGTCGGTCCCGACATCCATTGGGTCGGCTGTTGCACCAGAGCCAGGCTCGTCAGGCAGGGCAAAGTTCGCCGGATCGAGAGCGAAATCAAAACTTACCGGCGAGAGTGTGCTTGCCTCGCCAGCCTGAGTTGCCAACGTCGGATCAGCGTTGGCGTACGACAGCGGAACGATCTCATTGCTGATGAGCGACAGGCGCTCTAACCAGTTGCGCGCAGACTCAGGAGCGCTCGTGCCCAACACGCGAATGGAGGCCAAGATCATTGGATCAACGGCCACCGCTATGGGTTTTCCGGCTACGGCATCCAATTGTCGAGTGAGTAGACCTAAGGAGTCGGTGTAGTCGGCGAGCGTTTCGGCATCGATCAGTCCGCCGCTGCCGCTCGGCACAGTCAGAGGAGCAATTACGGCGACTTCTGTGGCGACGGATGCGGTCGTCAGTGCGGGAACGGCGGTTGCGTTCGGTGTAGCGCTAGCTCCGCTCGCGGCGAGAGTAAGGCCAAGACCGAGCGCGACAGCAGCGCTGAAGACTCTTATAGGCAAGGGTCGACCTCATACTCTCGCTTGGCCAGCATGATGTGAGTTTATTCGTCCTTGTCTGAATGATGGGTGCGTTGTGCACGCTTCGGGCAAATTGCTCCCTGTGGTCGTGCGAAACTAGTCGCACTATGGAGAGTGTTGCCGATGCAATTGAGAGTCTCGGAAAGCTTGCCGACTCTAAACCCGTAGCCACCCTAGCTGCGCGATTCAATGCCGAAGGTTTCGAACTCGCGCTTGTAGGCGGGCCAGTTCGCGATGCGTTCTTGGGGCGAGCGGTCACGGACCTAGATTTCGCGACAAATGCGAGCCCTGACGACATCATGAGGATCGTCAAGCCGATCTCTGATGCCCAGTGGGACATTGGCCGCGATTTCGGAACGATTGCCGCCCGCATTGACGGCGAGACGGTAGAAATCACGACCTACCGTGCCGACAGTTATGACGGCGCGACCAGAAAGCCGGTTGTTGCTTTCGGTGACTCTTTGGAAAAAGACCTTGAGCGCCGCGACTTCAGCGTCAACGCTATGGCGTTGCGCTTGCCCGAGCGTGTGCTGGTCGATCCGTGGAATGGCGTTGAGCATCTGCTGAGCAAAACGCTCACGACGCCGGGTTCGCCTGAGGTGTCGTTTGGTGATGATCCGCTGCGGATGATGCGGGCCGCACGTTTCACGTCGCAGCTGGGTTTCACGGTCTCCCCCGATACCGTCCGTGCGATGACCGAACTTGCGCCGCGCATCGAAATCGTGAGTGTTGAGCGCGTGAGCGATGAGCTCACGAAACTCTTGAAGACGGATGACCCGGTTCCGGGCATCCGGCTGCTAGTTGAGACGGGACTTGCTGAGCAGGTGCTTCCGGAGATTCCGGCATTGAAGCTTGAGGTGGATGAGCACGCCCACCATAAGGATGTGTACGAGCACTCCCTCACGGTGCTGCGCCAGGCTATTGACCTGGAGAAGAGCCGACCGGGCATCGAGGGTCCTGACCTGGTGCTGCGTATTGCCGCTCTACTTCATGACATTGGCAAGCCATCGACGCGCAAGATTGAGCGCGGCGGGGTGGTTACCTTCCACCACCACGATGTTGTCGGCGCGAAACTTGCGACCAAACGACTGCGGGCATTGCGTTTCGACAAAGAGACCATCACCTCAGTTGCCCGTCTGGTTGAACTTCATTTGCGGTTCTTCGGTTACACGGAGGGTGCCTGGACTGATTCGGCCGTGCGCCGCTATGTTCGGGATGCTGGCGATCAGCTTGAGCGCCTGCACATCATTACGCGGGCGGATGTCACCACCCGCAATGTGCGCAAGGCCGATCGTTTAGCGTTTGCCTATGACGATCTCGAGGATCGAATCGCGGCAATTGCCGAGGCAGAGGGAATCGCTGCAGTTCGTCCGGATCTCGACGGTGAGCAGATAATGGCAATTCTGGGGCTGAAGCCCAGCCGTGATGTTGGCGAGGCGTACTCGTTCTTGCTCGAGCTGCGGCTCGACGAGGGTCCGCTCGACGCTCACGAGGCAGAAAAACGGCTGCGCGCGTGGTGGTCTGAGCGTCAGACCAACGAAGGTTGAGCTTCGTCTTGAGTATTGCCTCGTAAAGCAACTACACTGGGCAGGTTGTCTGACTGCCTTTAGGTGGAACGACGAACGTCAACACCCTCCTGTTACAGATCGTCTGTAACCGTTTAAGTCCGAAGGAGGTGGGTTTGTGACGCATCAGTACGAACTCATGGTCATCCTCGATCCAGAGATCGACGAACGCACCGTGGCTCCCAGTCTCGACAAGTTCCTCAATGTCATCCGTAATGACGGTGGCAGCATCGATAACATCGATATTTGGGGTCGCCGTCGTTTGGCCTACGAGATCAACAAGAAGACCGAAGGCATCTACGCCGTCGTCAACTTCACCGCCGAGAGCGCGTCTACTGACGAACTCGACCGCCAACTCAAGCTCAGCGAAGCTGTCATGCGCACCAAGGTGCTTCGTGCAGAAGCTGGCTTTGCTCAGGTAGCTGTAGCCAAGAAGATTGCTGAAGAGAAGGCTGCCCGCAAGGCTGCTGCTCCGGCAAAAACTCCGGCTGCTGCCACCAAGGCCCCTGCCCCTGCAACTAAGGCTCCTGCTGCCGCAACTAAGGCTCCGGCCGAAGAAGCAAAGGCTCCTGCCGAAGAAGTGAAGGCTCCTGTTGCTCCAACCGAGGCTCCTGTCGAAGCAGCCAAGGCTGAAGCGGAAGCAGAGTAGTCGTGGCCGGCGAGACAGTCATAACGGTCGTGGGTAACCTCACGGCAGATCCCGAACTGCGTTACACGCAGGGTGGACTTGCTGTAGCTAACTTCACCATTGCCTCAACGCCGCGCACCTTCGATCGAGCATCGAACGAGTGGAAAGACGGAGAAGCACTGTTTCTCCGCGCTTCGTGCTGGCGTGAATTCGCCGAGCACGTTGCTGGAACCCTGACAAAGGGCAGCCGCGTAGTCGCGCAGGGCCGCCTTCGTCAGCGCTCCTACGAAACCAAAGAGGGCGAAAAGCGCACGAGCATGGAACTGGAGATCGACGAAATCGGTCCCAGCCTCCGCTATGCAACCGCGCAGGTAACCCGTGCACCCCGTGACAGCTCGGCCCCTCGCGGCGCCCAGCAGAGCGGTGGCGCCCAGCAGAGTGGCGGTCAGTCGAAAGACGAGCCGTGGGCTGCAAGTGCTCCCGCAGCATCTGGTGACGTATGGAACACCCCAGGCAACTACTCCGACGAGACGCCTTTCTAGGCACTCGACGCTTAGTCTTAATTACAGAAAGAAGTAACACTCATGGCAGGAAAGAGCAGCGGCGACCGCCGCAAGCCCATCCGCAAGGGCAAGGACGGCAAGAACGCCGCACCAGCCAAGTCGATCCGCGTAGGCGTTATCGATTACAAGGATATCGCTACGCTTCGTAAATTCATCTCCGAGCGTGGAAAGATCCGCGCCCGTCGCATCACCGGTGTTTCCGTTCAGGAGCAGCGTCTCATCGCCACGGCCGTCAAGAACGCCCGTGAGATGGCATTGTTGCCCTACGCCGGCGCAGGCCGTTAAGGAGCCACCGACATGTCTAAGCTCATCCTCACTCACGAAGTGACCGGTCTCGGCACTCCCGGTGACGTCGTCGACGTAAAGAACGGCTTCGCTCGCAACTACCTCATCCCCCAGGGCTTTGCCGTGGCGTGGACTCGCGGTGGCGAAAAGCAGGTCGAGTCAATCAAGGCAGCACGCGTTTCCCGCGAGCACGCCACTCTCGAAGAAGCGCAGGACCTCAAGGCTCGCCTCCAGGCGACCAAGGTCAAGCTCACTGTGACCGCGGGTCACGGTGGACGTCTATTCGGTTCGGTTAAGCCCGCTCACGTGGCAGAAGCTGTCATCGCTGCGGGTCTTGGCGACATCGACAAGCGCAAGATCGAAATCACGAGCCCCATCAAGGTTGTTGGTGACCACGAAGCTACGATTCGTCTGCGTGACGACATCGTTGCGACGATCACCCTTCAGGTTGTTGCAGGCAAGTAACTGAAGTTCCACAAGGACGACGGGCCGCAAGGCTCGTCGTCCTTGTGCTTTAAGCCCACTTGTCAAGCCCTTTATGCACAGGATTTCGAAAAGATACGGAACCCTCAAGCCTGACTTTAGACATGTTTCTACACACTGTGTGTGGATTATAAAACTGCAGGTCAGAGTGCGTTTTTCTGAAATACCAGCGTGAGTTTCCACAGTTGTTTCCACAGGTTGCTCACAATACTTCCGGCGTTTCGCCCGAGTTGTGCACAGCATTATCCACAGCCCCAGTTGTGGGTTGTTGATTCTGGTTCGTATTGTGAAGCAGCCTTGAAGCGGGTCCCAGTGTGGAGCCTGCCTGAGTGTCGGGGGTGGCGCGTATAACTAGGGCTGCCCCACTAGGAGGAAACGTATGTCTATAGCGCACTTGGGTCTCGCCGGTGACGAACGTCAGTCGGGCGAATCCCGCGGGGGCTCGCGCGGCGACCGTGTACCCCCACACGATCTCCTCGCGGAACAGAGCGCAATTGGTGGCATGCTCCTCAGCAAAGACGCAGTGGCCGACGTTATCGAAACCGTGCGTGGTGTGGACTTCTACGTTCCCAAGCACGAGACGATCTTCAACGCGGTGCTCACCCTTTACTCCCACGGTGAACCCACCGACGTTATCGCGGTCACCGATGAGCTCACTAAGACGGGTGACCTCTCTCGCGCCGGCGGAGTTGAATACCTCCACACGCTGACCGGCATTGTTCCTACTGCAGCGAACGCTGGCTTCTATGCCAACATCGTCACCGAGAAAGCTGTCCTGCGACGGCTCGTCGAGGCCGGAACCCGAATCGTTCAGATGGGTTATGCCAGCGAAGGCGAAGTTCTTGACCTCGTCAACAATGCCCAGGCAGAGATCTACTCGGTCACCGGCGGCGTTGAGACTGAAGACTACGTACCACTGACGACGGCTGTTGAGAGCGCCATCGACGAAATCGAAGCCGCTCGCGGCCGCGACGGTCAGATGATCGGCGTTCCTACCGGATTCGCTGAGCTCGATGAACTGACCAACGGTCTACACCCCGGTCAGCTGATCATTTTGGCCGCGCGACCCGCTATTGGTAAGTCGACTCTTGGTTTGGACTTCGCTCGCGCAGCATCCATCCACCATGATTTGCCGTCGATCGTCTTCTCCCTAGAAATGGGTCGGAGCGAGATTGCCATGCGACTGCTCTCAGCAGAAGCCAGTGTTCCCCTGCAACACATGCGCAAGGGTTCAGTGCATGCCAATGACTGGACCACGATCGCCCAGACCCGTGGCCGCATCAATGACGCACCTCTCTACATTGACGACAGCCCGAACATGACCCTGGTAGAAATTCGCGCCAAATGTCGTCGCCTCAAGCAGAAGGTCGGGCTGCGCATGGTCATCATCGACTACCTGCAGCTCATGACCAGCGGTAAAAAGGTCGAATCTCGTCAGCAAGAGGTCAGTGAATTCTCGCGTGCCCTCAAGCTGCTCGCTAAAGAGCTCGAAGTTCCCGTAATCGCAATCTCACAGCTGAACCGTGGCCCAGAGCAGCGAGCCGACAAGAAACCTGCACTCTCCGACCTGCGTGAATCGGGATCGCTCGAGCAAGACGCCGACATGGTTATTCTGTTGCACCGCGAAAGCGCGTACGAAGCAGACAGCCCCCGCGCCGGAGAAGCCGACCTGATCATTGCCAAGCACCGAAACGGACCAACCCGCACGGTCACCGTCGGCTTCCACGGTCACTTCTCGCGCTTCGTCGACCTGCCACCGGGTTCCTAGCGGTTTCGGCCGTACGCGCCGACTGAAGCGCGCGGCTTACACTAGAGGTAACCGCTCGTTCAGAAAGAAGGCGATCGCTTGACTAGTGCTCACGCTGAGCCGCTGCCGGCATCCACCGCGTGGTACGTGCCGTTAGCCCGAGCCATTCCGGCCGTTGCCCTAGCAATTGCCATCACGTTCTCGGCCGACCATTCCGCACGCCTCGGGCTCGTTACGCTGGCAAGCTTCACGCTCGTTGCCGGTACCGTTATCCTGACCTCGAGTCTGCTGTCACCCCACCGCGGCATCGTGCGCACCCTGTCGATTGCTCAAGGTGCTGTCACGCTCGCGACTGCCATCGCCGCCTTCGTAGCCACTAGTGGCGGGCAGGCGTATTTCGTGTTCCTGCTGACCGCCTTCGCTGCGATCACTGGCTTCATCGAGCTCTACCTCGGGCTACGCAGCCGCGGGCGAGATGCATCGTCGCGCGACTGGGTATTCGTCGGCTCGCTGACCGCATTACTCGCCCTGATCGTGCTGCTTGTGCCACCGGCGTTCAGCCAGCCGTATACGGGCCCCGACGGAGTAGATCGGGAATTGACGGCATCCATAGTGGTGGTCGGGCTTCTCGGAGCCTATTGGGCCATCCTTGGTGTGTATTTAGTGATTGCTGCGCTTTCGCTCAAGTGGAGCAACAAAGATTACGTCGCGGCCACCGCAGCCGTGCAACAGAAAGAGGATTAGGTGGATTCCCCCAACAAGCGTGACCGCACGCGCCCAGCCGAGATGCTCGGTCTCTCGGGAATCTTCGCTGTCTTCACCGGTCTCGTCGTCTTCATGTCGACCCGCGACTGGATGCTCGGCCTCATCTTTGCCGGAATCGCCTTCATCGTCTCGCTCGTTGTTATCGCAATGCTCGTTCTCGCCGTGCGCCCAGACAAAGATGAACTGCTCGACATGGACGAGCAAGATCGCGACGCCTCGCACTAGCCGCGTCTGCACGGAGGTTCGCTAGAGACCTGCTTTCGCCTCGACGTAATTGCTCGGCGAGCGTCTCGATAAGGGCGCTGCGACCACGGAAATTCAGGAAAAACAATTGCAGCTTCGGCTCATGACGAGCGGAACTGGCCGGATTCTTGGGATCGGATTTCTCGCGTCGCCGCATTTTCCTGAATTTCCACATTGAGGAGGGGCACAGCACTCGCCCGTCGTCCGATGAGAGGCCGTGCAGTAGTTCGAAGGCGTTTACCAACGCAGAAGGCCGGCCTCCTGAGGAGACCGGCCTTGTGCAGAGCGAAAGACTGCCACGCAATCGCGATCGCAGTCCCGCTCGCGATCGCAAGCGGAACCCTGTCTGAGCTACTTGCTGTCGCCCAGGTAGTCGACGAGCGAGCTGGCCAGCCCCACGTAGGTGGCGGGGGTCAGTGCCTGCAAGCGTGCTTTGGCATCCGCACCGATGTCGAGCCCGGCGATGAACTCGCTGAGGTCGGTGGAGTTGATGCGCTTGCCACGCGTGAGTTCCTTGAGGATCGCATAGGGATCGCTGATGGTGCTGCGGCCGGCGGTAACCTCGGCGCGGATGACCGTCTGGATAGCCTCCCCCAGGATCTCCCAGTTGGTGTCGAGGTCAGCGTCAAGGGCAACAGGGTTGAGCGCGATTTCGCGGAGGCCACGCTCGATGTTGTCGAGGGCGAGCAGCGAGTGACCGTAAGCGACACCCACGTTTCGCTGCGTAGTGGAGTCGGTGAGGTCGCGCTGCAGTCGTGAGGTCACGAGGGTCTGCGCGAGCGACTCAAGCAGGGCGCTGGAGAGCTCAAGGTTGGCTTCCGCGTTCTCGAAGCGGATTGGGTTGATCTTGTGGGGCATCGTCGACGAACCGGTTGCACCGGCCTGAGGGATCTGGCGGAAGTAGCCCATCGAAATGTACGACCACACGTCGGTGCAGAGGTTGTGCAGCACGCGGTTGGCGTGGCTTGTGGCCTGATAGAGCTCCACTTGCCAGTCGTGTGATTCGATCTGCGTCGTGAGGGGGTTCCAGTCGAGCCCGAGAGACTCCACGAACTCCTTCGACAGTGCAGGCCAATTCTGGTCGGGGTCAGCAGCGAGATGTGCGGCAAAAGTGCCGGTGGCTCCGCTGAACTTTCCGAGGTAGCTAATGCCCTCGATGCGAGTCAGGATGCGGTCGAGACGGTACACGAAGACGGCAAACTCTTTGCCCATAGTGGTGGGCGTCGCGGGCTGGCCGTGCGTGTGGGCGAGCATCGCGTTGTCGCGCATGAGCTCGGACTGCGCGCGCAACGCGTCGAGAACGATACGGAACTTGGGCAGCCACACTTCGCGTACGGCATCCGAGATGGTGAGTGCGTAGGAGAGGTTGTTGATGTCTTCGCTGGTTGCCGCGAAGTGGGTGAGTTCGGCGATCGAGTTGAGGTCGAGCTCGTCGAGCTTGGCGCGCACGAGGTATTCGACCGCTTTGACGTCGTGGCGGGTGGTTGCCTCGAGGCGAGCAAGTTCGTCGATCTGCTCCTGACCGAAATCTGTGGCGAAGGCGCGCAGAGCGGCGACCTGGTCAGCGCCTATCGGGCTGGAGCCGAAGAGGCTCTTGCCGGTGAGAAAGATGAGCCACTCAACTTCGACGTGCACGCGGGCCCGGTTGAGTCCCGCCTCGGAGAGGTGCTCCCCCAGTGCCGACACGGCGGGGCGGTAGCGGCCATCGAGAGGACTTAGTGGTTGAACGGGCAACGGGCTCATGGGGCTCCCTAGGTGATTCCTGGTGTGATCTGGCGAAATAGCGAGCCGCAGGCCCTCTCAATCACGCCGAGGACATGGTCGAAGAGTGCGGCATCCGAATAGTAGGGGTCTGGCACGTCAATGAGATGAGCGAGGTCGCTATCAAAGCCCAACATGGGCTGCACTTTTGACCGGTCTTGGTCGCTGGGTGCCCAGGTGCGCAGAATTCGTTCTTGTCCTCGATCAAACGCAACGATGAGGTCAAGCTTGCTGAACCATTCGGGGTCAAACTGGCGGGCTCGATGCCCAGAACCATTGTAGCCGCGTGCTGCGAGGGCGTTGATGGTGCGGTCGTCGGCTGGCTCGCCCACATGCCAGTCGCCGGTGCCCGCCGACGCTACGACGATGCGCTTGTTGAGTCCGGCCTTGGCTATCAGATCGTTGAAGACGGCCTCGGCCATCGGCGAACGGCAGATGTTGCCCGTGCACACAAAACACACTTTGAATGTCGTCGAGTCGGAAAGAGCACGCTCGAAGGTCATGATTCATTCTTGCGCAGTTTCGACTCCTCAACAGGGGTGGTTCAGGGATTGGTCTCCCGGATTGCTCCCGGCTAACTCAATACCGGCAGAAGTTTCATGAGAGTTGAGTCATCGGAAGGCAGTAGATGACAATTCCCATGGATGCCACGGCTCAGGTTGCGCTCGAGTTTCAGGCCCAGCAGCTGCGCATGATCAACGAACGGCTCGCCTATGTGCGTGCGCTGCTGCCGAACGCCAGTGTCGATTGGCGGGGCCCGACCCAGCAGC
The DNA here is from genome assembly GCF_039527955.1 of Rhodoglobus aureus. Taxonomy (NCBI): domain Bacteria; kingdom Bacillati; phylum Actinomycetota; class Actinomycetes; order Micrococcales; family Microbacteriaceae; genus Rhodoglobus; species Rhodoglobus aureus. Next base: position 146,090 of record NZ_BAAAKW010000017.1, read on the forward strand.
TGTTCGATGCGGGCGTTCAAGAACTGCATCGTGATCTGGCAAGCGCTCGCACCATGATCGAGGCCGCAGAGCAGCGCACGATGAGTGCAGCGAGCCAGTTGAGTGCTCGTGTCGGATGAGCTCATCATCTCGGGCGGCGGCAGTCATGCCGTTGCTACCGATGAGATGCTCAGCAATGCGGCCAACCTGTTGCGCGCCGCAGATATGACACGAGACATCGTTGGCGCCATTGAGATGGTGGATGCTCGACTCACGATCGGGCAACTGGAATCGTTGGGCATTCCCACCGCAGCGGCTCTCGCTGAGACCGATCTCGACTATGCGCATTTTGCTTTGAGTCAGCTTGCTTCTCGGGCGGAACTGATGAGCGGTCTTGTGCGCTTCGCCGCACAAGCGTATGGGTTGGGTGAGGCTATCTCCGAGAGCCTTATTCGTCGGGTGGCCGCCGATGCAGCGGCAGTGATCGGGTTCTTCTTTCCCGCGTGGGCAGCTACCGTCGTGTTAACCAGTCCCCTGTTGCCGATCCTTGCCAGCATTGGGGTGGCCGCATTCGTGCTCGGGAGAGCCGATCCGCAGCTATCGGACCAGAAATGGATGTCGACGCAACTGAATGAACTGATCAGCGACCCTGCGTTCGTGCGTGCACTCCGGTACGGCGTTATGACTGTTGATGAGTTTGCGGCTGGTGCAGCCGGATTCCCTCCCAGTCTGGTGTCTGCTCTTAGCACCGCAGGGGTGATCGGGTTGGCATCGTCTGCCGGGTTCATCCAGCGGGCTGGAGGGGTAGCTGGGGTTCTGAAGGAGACCCCTGTCGCGCTGAAGAGAACCACCCAACCCGAACCCGTCACCGCAGCAGAATCAGTCGAGGAGCGCGTCAAGCGCATCCCCCAACCCGCGGACGAGCGTCCTGAGCAAGTGCGCATCGAGAAGTACGAAACTTTGGGTGAGCCTCACCGCTTCGAGGTCTACATTGCGGGAACAGTCGACTTCGCGATCTCGGGCTCCACCGAACCGGTTGACGGCACGAGCAACCTCTCCCTTGCGGCAGGGCAGCAGTCGGGGTCGATCGCTGCGGTCGCTGCGGCCATGCGCGAGGCAGGCATCACGAGCGAGAGTCCGGTTACGTTCAACGGTCACTCGCAGGGCGCCGCGACGGCGGCACGGCTCGCCGAATCCGGAGAGTACAACACCACAGGGGTGTTCACAGTGGGGGGAAACATCGGCCAGATTGACATTCCTGACGACGTTCCCACGGTCATCGTTGAGCATACGGATGACCTTGTCGTTGCGGCAGGCGGACTGCAGGACAACCGGCACGCGCTCACGGTGGAGCGACACGCCTTCGGTGGGCGCACCCTGCCCGAAGGAGTGCCCGTTCCCGCCCATCAGCTCAGTGAGTACCGCGAAACTGCGCGTCTCATGGATCAGTCAGACAGTCGTGAACTGCAGAGCGCCGCCCACCGCATGGCAGTGTTCGGTCGCGGAGCAACAACAGCCACTGTTACGAGCTACTACTACGAACGGGTGCAGCCCTAGCGCCGCTTGCCGACGATGGGGCGCACCAAGATGCCAATGAACCAGCTGATCAGGCCAAGAAGACCGAGGGTGAGCACGTACAGCGGGAACGCGACGATGCGGATCAGGTTGCCAGCACACCGTTGACGATTCCGAACACCGCAGCAACCAACAAGAAGGTCACGACGACCTCAAGGGTTCCGCCCGGATCAAAAGGATCTAACTCCACGCCGGCGGCAAGCACCGTGGCCAGCCACAAGGCAAGAGTGTTGATCAGCAAGCGCACGATGATCTGTAGCTGCTATCTGTTTGGGGGAATAGCGAAGAAATTCGATTGCGCATTCGTATGCGCATGGTTTATGGTTGCTCGACAGCAGATGTCCTGCAGAAACAGAGAGGTTTCACATGAATATTTTCCGAACGGTTCGCGCGTCCGCTCTCGCGGCGAGTGCCTTGGTGGTGATGGTTGGGCTGAGTGCATGTACTGGAGCAGGTGGTGGAGACACTGGCGGTGTCACCACACTGACCCTCGCCACGGTCAACAACCCACAGATGAAGGATATGGAGGAGTTGAAGGCCAACTTCGAGAAGGACAACCCCGACATCAAGGTGAACTTCATCCAGATGGAGGAGAACGACCTGCGTAACGCGGTGACCAAGGACGTCGCCACTCAGGGTGGTCAGTACGACATCGTCACGGTCGGCGCCTATGAGGTTCCCCTGTGGCAGCAGAACGGCTGGCTCACGAACCTGTCCACGTACGCTGATGCGGACTCCGCCTACGAGGTCAGCGACTTCTTCGACCCGATTCGCACGGCGGTGTCGGTCGATGGCGACATGTACGCGATTCCCTTCTACGGTGAGTCGTCGATGCTGATGTACAACAAGCAGATCCTCGCCGACGCTGGCTTGACTGTCCCAGCGAACCCGACGTGGCAGGAGATCGCTGATCTGGCCAAACAAGTCAACACCCCTGAGCACGCTGGCATCTGCCTCCGCGGCAAGCCTGGCTGGGGTGAGGGCGCTGCGTCGCTGACCACGGTGGTCAACACCTTCGGTGGTGCTTGGTTTGATAAGGACTGGACTGCTCAGGTCGACCAGCCTGGATTCCGCGACGCTCTCACGTTCTACGCTGACACCCTCGCGGCTGCGGGCAAAGCCGACCCGGTATCGGCTGGCTTTACCGAGTGCCTCAACCTGTTTAGCCAAGGCAAGGCGGCATTCTGGTACGATGCAACCTCGGCGGCTGGCTCTCTCGAGTCGCCCGACCTGAGCACCGTTGTCGGCAACGTCGGCTACGTCGCGGCACCGGTTGTCGAGACCGCGTCGTCCGGCTGGCTCTGGTCGTGGAACCTCGCGGTTCCGAACACGTCGACCAAGAAGGATGCCGCGTGGAAGTTCATCAATTGGGCAACCAACAAGGACTACGCCAACCTAGTCGGCACCGAGCTCGGCTGGAGCCGCGTTCCTCCGGGATCGCGCCTGTCGACGTACGATATTCCGGAGTATAAGGAAGCCGCCGCTGCGTTTGCAGACATCACGAAGGAATCAATTCTCGGTGTCGACCCGGCGCAGCCCGGGGTGAACCCGCAGCCGTGGGTCGGTATCCAGTATGTGACCATCCCTGAGTGGCAGGATCTGGGCAACCAGGCCTCGCAGATCTTCGCGGATGTCTACGCTGGTCGTGAGACCGTCGATGGGGCACTTGCCAAGGTTCAGATCCTCGCGCAGAAAGCCGGAGACGCTCAGAAGTAGTCAGCTGAGTCCGTGACGGCACAGTTGTGGGCCAAGCGCCAGTAGGTGGATTGGCCCACAATCGCGTATCTATTGAAACTGGAACTACATATGCCTAAAACAGATATCCCAACGATGGGGCGGCCGGTCACCGTGCCGACATTGCCATCCCGCGCAAACGCAGTCGCCGCACGGCGTGCCAGATGGATTCCTCGTGGTCTCGTGCTGCCGCCATTGCTCTTACGCAAATCCCATTCCTTGCCACGATCGCGTATTCCTTGCAGGACTGGAATCTTTTGCGGCCAGCGTCTCAAAAATTTGTGTGGTTCGAGAACTATGTGACAGTATTCACCAGCACAGATCTGTATTCCTCGATGCTTGCGACAGTGGTGATCACCGGAAGCTCAGTAGTTCTCTCAGTTTTATTCGGGCTGATCTTGGCCCTGCTGCTCGACCGCAACTTCCGAGGGCGGGGCCTCGCGAGAACACTTCTGATTACACCATTCCTTGTGATGCCGGCGGCGGCCGCCTTGATGTGGAAGTGGTCACTGTTCGATGCGAACGTGGGAATCTTCAACTGGGTTCTCGGTGTTGTCGGGATTCCCGCTGTCGCATGGAATACCGACTTTCCTGCACTAACGATCATCGCGGTGATGACCTGGCAGTTCACCCCGTTCATGATGCTCATCCTTCTCGCTGGATTGCAGAGCCAGAGCAAGGACGTCCTCGAGGCGGCAAGCGTTGACGGAGCTGGAGTATTCCGCACCTTCACCAGCATGACCCTGCCTCACATGCGCCAGTACATTGAGTTGGCGGCGCTGCTCGGAACCATTTTCATGATTCAGGTATTTGACCCCGTTAACATCATGACGAAGGGAACCGGGGGTACCAAGACACTCCCTTACCTTTTGTATGAGAAGGCGTTCATCGCCCTCAACGTTGGTGAGGCGGCTGCGTATGGGGTGGTTACGGTTGTCTTCACGATCGCTATAGCTACGTTCGCCCTTCGATTCATGTTCAAGATCTTCTCGCTGGAAGGAAACAAGTAATGTCAACACGAGTTGCGCGACGTCGAAGGGCGCCGCTGTTGAGCCTAGTTCGGGGCGGCGCATTGACCCTTGCGACCTGGGCGATCACGTTCGCAGTGTTCTTCCCTATCCTGTGGATGGTCTTCACTGCTTTTAAGTCCGAAAAGGATGCCGCCACCGCAGTGCCGACTATCTTCGTCGAGTTGTCGCTACGCCAGTTCGAATCGGTGATTGGCCAAGGCTTGGTCCCGGTCCTAGTGAACTCCCTTACCGCTAGCCTGCTTTCGACGATGATAGTGCTTGCACTGGCGATTCCGGCCGCGTACGGACTTTCCATTCGGCCCATCGTTAAGCCCCAGAATGCACTATTCTTCTTCATCTCCACGCGGTTCATGCCTATCGCGGCGAGCATCATCCCGGTGTATTTAATTCTGAAGGCGTTGGGTGCAGTGGACAACATTACCGCTCTTTCCCTGCTCTACGTGGGAATTAACCTGCCACTGGCGATCTGGATGATGAGGTCGTTTTTCTCTGAAGTTCCCGTCGAGATCATCGAGGCTGCACAGGTTGACGGCGCGAACCTGCGAACCGAACTGGTCAGAATCGTGCTTCCCATTGTTGCCCCGGGTGTAGCCGCCACAGCCCTTATCTGCTTTATCTTCGCGTGGAATGAATACTTCCTTGCGACGATTCTCACATCCACCATGGCTCGGACGACGCCGCCCTGGCTCGGTGGATTTGTCGACGGTCGAGGACAGTTCCTCGCCGTTCTGAGCGCGGCATCCACTTTAGCGGTTCTTCCTGTCGTCATCGCGGGATGGCTGGCGCAGAAGCGGCTCGTGCGCGGTCTCGCTATGGGTGCGGTCAAGTAGATCGAGCCGGGGGCGATTTAATGTCTAATACGATCGAACCAGTCACGATGCAGGACGTCGCGCGTGCTGCAAATGTGTCGCAGTCCACGGTTTCTCATGTGCTCAACAAGACTCGCCGGGTGTCCCCTGACGTTGTTGAGCGGGTCAATATCGCTATCGAGCAAACGGGCTACACCAACGACATCATTGCTCGATCATTGAGGACGGGTCGCACCAACACCGTCGGGCTGGCGGTGTCAGCCATCAGCAATCCGTACTTCGGTGAAGTTGTTCACGCGATCGAACGTGAACTTAGTTCCGCGGGTTACACGATCATCCTCGTGGACAGCCACGACGATCCCAGCCGCGAGAAAACGGTTCTAGCCGAGCTACTTAGTCGACGGGTTGACGCCGTTATTGTGGCACCCTCTGAAGAGGTGGCCACAGTAGTACGGCAGCTAAGGGCACGAAGCGTGCCCGCTGTGCTCTTCGACCGGATTCCCGAGGGCATAGATCTGACTGGTCTGGATGCGATCGGAGTGGAAAACCTCGAATCGATGGCTTCGCTGGTCAACCACTTCACGTCTGCCGGGCACTCTCGGATTGCCATGATTGCTGGCCGAGCGGGCCTGACCACGTCTGAGGAACGAGTGAGCGGATTTAGGTTGGGCATGGCGCGCGCAGGCATCGAAGTGGACGAGAACTTCATCGCATACTCTGACCCAGGGGAACAGCCGGCCGAAGGCCCACTACGCAGAATCTTGAATGTGGCAAACTCCCCAACGGCGATCATCACTGCCAATAACATGGTCACGATCGATGCAATGCGTACCCTTCGTGCCCTAAATATGACAGTGCCAGACGATCTCGCGTTGGCATCGTTCGATGACTTTGTTTGGGCTGATTTCTTCCATCCGAGACTCACTGCAATTGCACAGCCTCTCGCCGAATTGGGCCATCGCGCCGTCACCCTACTGTTGGAGCGGCTCGAGAATCCTGACCTTCCCACGAGGGTTGAGACACTCAAACCCACTTTGATGCACCGCGACTCCTGCGGTGTGATCCACGCGACCTAGCCAACGAATCCAGCGACACAAGTGTGTCCCCAGCCTAGAAGAAATGAAGTGATCACCTTGCCGAAGTTGTCACGGGAGACCGTCGACCAGGTCAGTTCAACGGTGCCGATACCGAACTACCTTACAGAGCACATCCCAGCTTCAATCGTCCATTTCGGTGTCGGTGCTTTCCACCGAGCCCATCAGGCGATGTATCTTGACCGTCTACTCAACGCTGGAGAGCGCGAATGGGGGATCTGCGGGGTTGGTGTTCTGCCCTTCGACCTGCCGATCAGGGATGCGCTAGATCATCAGGACAACCTTTACACTCTGGTCACTAAAGACACGGATGAGGTCAGCCAGGCCGCGGTCATCGGTTCCATCGTTGAGTACCTGTATGCCCCCGATGACCCTCAGGCAGTCGTCGACAAGCTCGCGGATCTGTCCACTCGAATCGTGTCGCTGACCATCACCGAGGGCGGCTACAGCATCAACGACGCAACCGGCGAGTTCGACCCGCGTGACCCGCTCACGCTCGCAGACATCGGTTCTAAAACTACTCCCCGAAGTGTCTTGGGCCTCATTGTTGCGGGGCTTGCACGCCGCCGCGCCGCTGACGAGCAACCGTTCACTGTCATGTCGTGCGACAACATTCAGGGCAACGGGGCATTTGCCAAGAAAGCTGTAGTCGAGTTCGCTCGCCGCAAGGACACCGGTCTCGCAACGTGGATAGAAGAATATGTCGCATTCCCCAACTCCATGGTTGACCGCATCACTCCAGTAACGACCGACGAGACGCGCGCGAGCATCCAAGCTGAGTTCGGGATCGACGACGAATTCCCGGTTCTGTCCGAGGCTTTCGAACAGTGGGTACTCGAGGACCGCTTCACACTTGGCCGACCCGCCCTGGAAACAGTCGGCGTTCAAGTAGTGGGCGATGTCGAACCGTACGAGCTCATGAAATTGCGACTGCTTAACGCATCCCATCAAGCGATAGCGTTCACCGGCATTCTGGCCGGGGAGACTTACGTCCATGAAGTGTGCCGAAGACCAGTGTTTTCCGACTTCCTGCTCGGCTACATGAGAAACGAAGCGATCCCCACCCTGCTTCCGGTCCCCGGAGTCGACCTAGACGACTACTGTCAACAGCTGATCAGCAGATTCAGCAGCCAGGCGATCCTTGACACCCTCGCCCGCCTAGCCGTCGATGCCTCGGATAGGATCCCCAAGTTCCTGCTCCCGGTCGTGCAAAACCAGCTCAGCAACGACCGCGAAACACGTCACTCAAGCTTGGTGCTGGCCGCCTGGTGCACCTATCTCGAAACTCACGCAGGGCAGGACGATCCGACCCCCATCGTCGACAAACGCCGTGACGGTCTTGCCGCTGCGGTGGCTCTGGAGCAGCGCGCGCCGGGTTCCTTCCTCGACTACGCGGATGTATTCGGGAACCTCGGAGAGAACGATCAACTCCGGCAGGAATTCATCGGCTGGAGAGAAAGAATCGCCAATGTCGGCATCGTTGAAGCGATATCAACCATCTAATTGGGGCTCTCTCGAGCTGCCTTGACCACCAAACAACGGAGGACTTGATCTTTGGCTATACCACCTAACGGAACCGAGCGGGTCACTGCCGCCGGCGTAAGCATCTGGCTGGATGACCTCTCCCGAACTCTTCTGGAGAGTGGGGGTCTCAGAGATCTGATCGCCGAACGTAACGTGGTCGGAGTTACGACGAATCCAACGATCTTCGCGGCGGCTATCGGTAACGACTTTTCCTACCAGCGCCAAGTCCGACAACTTGCCTCCGAAGGTAAGGATGTTGAGCAAATCGCCTTTCGGCTCATCACCGATGACGTCCGAGCAGCGTGCGACGTCCTACGGGATACTCATATCCTTTCCAGAGGGCGCGACGGATGGGTGTCCGTGGAGGTTGACCCACGTCTGGCACACGACGCCGACGCCACAATTGTTCAGGCTCAGCAACTCGCATCCGTCGTTGACCGGCCCAACGTAATGATCAAGATCCCCGCGACCGACGAAGGATTGATCGCGATTCGACAGACAATCGCATTGGGCATCAGTGTCAATGTGACTCTCATCTTCGGGGTTCAACGGTATCTCCAAGTAGTCGACGCCTATCTTTCAGGGCTGGAGCAGGCTGCCAAAGATGGGCTTGATCTGGCGTTGATTCACTCAGTCGCATCCTTCTTTGTGTCGCGGGTTGACGCCGAAGTGTCGGGACGTCTGGGAGCTAGCTCGCCGTTAGTCGGGAAGGTTGCCATCGCAAACGCGCTCACGGCTTATCAAGCCTTCTTGGAGGCATTCCGCACCGAGCGCGCTCGCGACCTCCAGTCGATCGGCGCAAACGTTCAGCGACCCCTGTGGGCGTCCACCGCGGTCAAGAATCTAGCCCTGCCTGCCGCCCTCTATGTCATCGGACTTGTCGCCCCGAGTACAGTGAGCACGATCTCACCGGCCACGCTGGAGGCCGTGGGAGAGGCTAGCGAGCCGATCTCCGAAACAATCCAGTCCAATCTCGACAGCGCGTGCAGCAGCATGGCGAAGCTCAGTCAGGAGGGGGTCTCAATTGCCGATGTCGCGCGCGTCTTGGAGGCTCAGGGAGTCGATAAGTTCCAATCGTCTTGGAAAGAGCTTCTCGCCTCCGTGAGTTCGGCGATCGGTGACAAGAAACAATGAGAGATCCGCTGCCGGCTCTCGCCACGGAACTCAGTGAGGGAGCTGCGGGTAGTCAGCGACGGGTGATTATCGGGATTTTAGGTGCGCCAGGAACCGGAAAGTCCACGGTCGCCCAGCGTCTCCAAGGCCTAGTCGGTGAGGATATCTGCGTTGTCGTGCCCATGGACGGGTTTCATTTGAGCCAAGATGTGATTCGCGGGACGGACCTTGAGACTAGGAAGGGCGCTGCTGATACTTTCGACGTTGGGGGCTACATCAACCTCCTCGAGAGGCTTAAGCGAAATCGTGAAGATGTCATCTACGCTCCGGACTACCGACGATCGGTCGAGGATCCGATTGCTGCGGCTATCGCTATTCCCAAGTCAGTGCGAGTCGTCCTCACCGAAGGCAACTATCTGCTGGCCGACACGGGCAGGTGGGGTGAGGTGAGACAGTTTCTGGACGAAACATGGTTCGTCGACACCCCACATGATGTGAGGGTTGCCCGGTTGATCCAGCGGCACACGGCTTTCGGGAAAGCCCCCGACGTCGCGGCGCAGTGGGCAAAGGGATCCGATGAGCAGAACGCGTTGCTGGTCGAAGCGACGAGGTCTCGAGCAGACAGAATAATCGTCTGGCAGTGAGCTATTTGCAGGCTCATTGGCCAGGAAATCATGATCATCGCGACCTGGATCGTGACTGTGTTACTCGCTTTGGTCAACCTCGCGGCGGGCGGGATGAAGGTCTCATCCCCGGTGTCGCGGCCGCAGCTGAACTGGGCCGAATCTGCGGGAACCGTGCTGACTCGACTGATCTGGGCTGCCGAGGTCCCCGGTGCGATCGACCTCGGGGTCGTGCAGATCGCCGTGATCGTCTTCCACATCAGCCGGAGATGCGGACCGGTTGTACCCGGCTGGGCACGACGCCCTCCTCACGCGCATCGTGGAGGTGGGAGCAGTTATGTCCGAGCTGCCGTGCGGTGCCGCGCCAACGCGGTGGCGATTCTTGCACCGTTACGAGCTACAACTACGAGCGAGTGCAGCCCTAGCGTTGCTTACCCACGATCGGGCGAACCACGATGCCGATGAACCAGCTGATCATGCCAAGGACTAGAGCCCCGAGCACGCCCCACCAGAAACCATTGACGACCAAACCGAAGCCGAAGAGGCTCGAAATCCAGCTGACGAGCAGCAACAGCAACCCGTTAACAACAAGAGCAAGAAGACCAAGAGTGAGAACATACAGCGGGAACGCGACAATGCGGATCAGGTTGCCCAAGACACCGTTCACGATTCCGAATACCGCAGCAACCAACAAGAAGGTCAAGACGACCTCAAGGGTTCCCCCCGGTTCAAAAGGAACCAACTCCACGCCGGCAACAATCACCGTAGTTAGCCACAAGGCAAGAGCGTTGATCAGCAGGCGCACGACGATTCTCATGGTTCAACTATGCACCCCCAAATTGTTGGGCCGCAACGCTTGCGACCGGTTACCTGCCCGATGAGAGACACAATTTGTGATGACAGCGAAACAACCACGCGGGCTGGCGGCTCTAGGCTGGGGCAGTGACATCACATCGCGTACAGCTTCGGCCAGAAATCGCCGCCCTCGTGCCTTACCGCCAGGGTGCCCCTGCTGAAGCGGACGCCTTCAAGCTCTCGTCAAACGAAAACCCCTTCGAGCCGTTGCCGTCGGTGCGAGAGGCACTCTCAACCCACAGCATCAATCGGTACCCGGATGCCTCGGCCTACGCCCTTCGCACCCACATTGCGGCCCGCTTCGGAGTTGCCCCCGAGAACGTGCAGGTCGGCGCAGGATCCGTCGCCGTTCTCGCGCAGCTCATCAGCGCCGCCGCAGCTCCCGGCGACGAAGTCATCTATGCCTGGCGTAGCTTCGAGGCGTACCCGCTGCTGGTATCCGCCAGCGGTGCCACCAGCGTGCAGATCGCGAACGGAGCCGACCACCGGCACGACCTCGCTGCAATGCAGGCGGCCATCACGGCATCCACTCGAGTCGTCATCGTGTGCAGCCCCAACAATCCCACCAGCACCGTGGTTACCGACTCCGAGTTTCGCGAATTTATGGCCGAGGTTCCCGAGAACGTGCTCGTCGTGCTCGATGAGGCATACCGCGAGTTCGTGACCGACCCCAAAGCGGTGCGGGGCGAAACTCTCCTCGGCGAGTACCCCAACCTCGTTTTGCTGCGCACCTTCTCCAAGGCTTATGGGCTTGCAGGCCTACGAATTGGGCACGCAGTGGGCCCCGAATATGTGATGGATGCGGCGCGAGCGGTAGCGATTCCGCTGTCGGTTACCGAACTTGCCCAGACAGCCGCCATCGCATCCCTCGAACATGAAGATGAATTGTTGGAGCGGGTGAGCCGAATTAACACCCTCCGTGACCGCATCGTGGATGGCCTGCAGAGCCAAGGCTGGCACGTGCCCGCGCCAAGCGGAAACTTTGTGTGGTTACCCACAGGGGCAGCAACCAATTGGGCTGCAGAGGTATTTCGCACCCACGGAATCGTCGTTCGAGCGCTCGGCGAAGGCCTTCGAGTAAGCGTTGGAGAGGAAGAATCTGTGGAGAAACTCCTAAGGGCAGCGCAAGAGGTTGTGAGTTCTCGCGAAAACGAACCCGCACGAGCCACGTTAGATTAGTCGAATGCCTTATACCGCCGCGACGGTTCAGCTGCTGTCTCCCGAAGGCACGCTCGTTCAGCGCGATGCCAACGAACAGTACATTCCGTATGTAGACAAGCTCAGTGACGACGCTCTTTATGAGTTCCACCGCCACATGGTCGTGATGCGCCGTTTTGATATTGAGGCGGCCAACCTTCAGCGTCAGGGTCAACTTGCGCTGTGGATCCCCAGCAATGGGCAAGAGGCGGCGCAGGTCGGCTCGGCGCTTGCTGCGAAACCACAAGACCATCTCTTCCCCGCCTATCGCGAACATGTGATCGCCCGCATCCGCGGTGTTGATCCTGTAACGATCTTGGCGATGCTGCGTGGCCATAGCCACGGTGGCTGGGATCCGAAAGAGCACAACAACTTTCACCTCTACACGCTGGTCATCGGCTCGCAGACGCTGCACGCCACCGGCTACGCCATGGGAATCAACCTCGATGGGATGGTCGGCACCGGCGATCCAGACAAAGACACCGCAGTCATGGTCTACTTCGGCGACGGTTCCACGAGCCAGGGTGACGTGAGCGAAGCAATGGTGTTCGCTGCGAGCTACCAGACGCCACAAGTGTTCTTCCTGCAAAACAACCACTGGGCAATCTCCGTGCCCGTCTCACGTCAGTCGCGCACACCGCTCTATTTGCGCGGCGAAGGCTTCGGCATCCCGAGCGTGCAGATCGATGGCAATGATGTTCTCGCAAGCTTTGCCGTAACCAAGGCGAACTTGGATGCTGCCCGCTCAGGTCACGGACCGAGCTTCATTGAGGCGCTCACCTACCGCATGGGTGCCCACACCACGAGCGACGACCCCTCGAAGTACCGTCACGACAGCGAGCTCGAGTTCTGGGGACAGCGTGACCCGATTACCCGCTTCGAGAACTTCCTGCGTGGCCGCGGCGCGAGCGATACCGTTTTCGCTGACATCGCTGCTGAGGGTGACGACTTGGCTGCCGACATCCGCAAGCGCATCACTGAGCTTGAGGTTCCCGCGAACTCGACCATGTTCGATCATGTCTACTCGGATCCGCACCCGGTGATGGATGCCCAACGCCAGGCGCTCGCCGACTTCGAAACATCGTTTGAGGAGGGTCAATAACGTGACCGAAACACTAACGATGGCCAAAGCTCTCACTGAAGGGCTCCGCGCTGCGCTCGCCGCAGACGACAAAGTTCTGCTCATGGGCGAAGACATTGGGCCGCTCGGTGGCGTCTTTCGGGTAACCGAAGGGCTGCAGGCTCAGTTCGGCGACAAGCGCGTAATCGACACTCCCTTGGCTGAGTCGGGAATTGTCGGCACCGCAATCGGTCTCGCAATGCGTGGATACCGCCCGGTGTGTGAGATCCAGTTCGACGGTTTCATTTTTCCTGGCTTCGACCAAATCACCTCGCAGCTGGCCAAGATCACTGCTCGTCACGAGGGATCGCTGTCGATGCCGGTAGTGATTCGTGTTCCCTATGGCGGACACATCGGTGCCGTCGAGCACCACCAAGAGAGCCCAGAGGCGTACTTCGCCCACACGCCGGGTCTTCGAGTCCTGAGCCCGGCAACACCCCATGATGCGTACTGGATGATTCAAGAAGCCATCACCAGCAACGACCCCGTGATGTTCTTTGAGCCCAAGAGCCGCTACTGGCAAAAGGGGGAAGTCGACCGCGAGTCAAGCGGAATCGGCACCCACTCCAGCCGAGTAGTGCGCGAAGGCACCGAAGTGACCCTTGTTGGCCATGGCGCGATTGTGTCGATGCTGCTGCAAGCAGCAGAACTTGCCGCAGAAGAAGGAACGAGCATTGAAGTCGTTGACCTTCGATCGCTCTCCCCCATCGATTACGACCCGGTGGTGGCATCCGCCCAAAAAACGGGTCGCGTAGTCGTTGTTCAAGAGGCGCCCGGGAATGTGAGCGTTGGCTCAGAGGTTGCCGCTACGGTGACAGAGCGAGCGTTCTATTCACTGGAAGCCCCAGTGCTGCGAGTGAGTGGCTATGACACGCCGTTCCCTCCCGCCAAGCTGGAATCCGTGTACTTGCCTAGTGTTGACCGCATCTTGGATGCTGTTGACCGGGCGTTGGCCTACTGACAAAGGAGGCCCTTGTGGCTGTATCTGAATTTCCTCTCCCCGATGTGGGCGAGGGGCTGACTGAAGCCGAGATCGTCTCCTGGAAGGTCGCGCCCGGCGACGAGATCATCGTCAATCAGGTGCTTGTTGAGATCGAGACCGCAAAGTCGCTCGTCGAATTGCCGTCGCCATTCGCCGGCACGGTGAAGCAGTTGCTGGTTGAGGAGGGGATGACCGTTGGGGTCGGAACCCCCATCATTTCGGTGCAGTCACAGGGCGGCTCGATTGAGTTGACGGCGCCCGGTTCTGGCGAAGATGAAGCCCACGGCACCATCTCTGACATCAGTTCGTCGGATACCGCCTCCGCGATTGCCGACACGGCATCCACCATCGCGAGCGAAGAGGACAAGCCCGGCGCAGTGTTGGTGGGCTACGGCTCAGCGGCCCATGTCAGCTCGCGTCGTCGCAAAGGTGCGCAGCCGGCGAAGGATGATGCGGCCGCAACCGCTCCGTCGAAGCCGCGTCCGGCATCCGTGCCCGCAGCATTCGCGAGCCCGATCATCGCCAAGCCGCCGATTCGCAAGCTTGCCAAAGACTTGGGTGTCGAGCTTGCCGAGGTCGTTGCTACCGGTTTGGCTGGCGAGACCACTCGCGAAGATGTGATTCGTCATGCGTCGCAGGCGAGCGTTTTCCGCAACATCGAAACGCCGGAGTGGGGTGGCGATCGCGACGAACGCATTCCCGTGAAGGGTGTGCGCAAGGTCATAGCTAAAGCCATGGTGCACAGCGCATTCACCGCTCCCCACGTGAGCGTTTTCACTGATGTGGATGCCACGCGAACCATGGAGTTCGTGAAGCGTCTCAAGAACTCCACCGACTTTGCTGGTGTGCGCGTAAGCCCGTTGTTGATCATGGCAAAGGCCGTGAGCTGGGCCGTACGCCGCAACCCAACGGTGAACTCGAGCTGGACCGACAAAGAGATCATCGTTCACCACTACGTGAACCTCGGCATCGCGGCGGCAACTCCGCGCGGCCTTATCGTGCCGAACGTCAAGGATGCTCAAGACTTGAGCCTGCTCGACCTGGCGAAAGCGTTGGAGAACCTGACGCTCACGGCCCGCGATGGCAAGACGCAGCCCGCCGAAATGTCGAATGGCACGATCACGATTACCAACATCGGGTCGTACGGAATGGACACGGGAACCCCGATCATCAATCCGGGTGAGGCAGCGATTATTGCTCTCGGCTCGATCAAGCTCAAGCCGTGGGTTGTGGATGGCGAAGTTCGTGCGCGCTACGTCACAACTGTCGGCGCGAGTTTCGATCACCGCATTGTCGATGGGGATGTCGCGAGCCGTTTTGTAGCGGACATTGCGAGTGTTCTCGAGGAGCCAGCACTGCTGCTCGACTAGCGTCCTCGCGTGGGTCGCGTTTCGCGTGCGCAGTTGATGTTGCTGGCGCTAATGTGGCCAGATGAGTGAGCCAAAAAAATCGTCTGTTTCCGACCCAGCTGCCGATTCCGAGCGCACTGGCGTGCGCGCGATGTGGACTGACCGGCTTGGTGCCTGGTCAACTCGAGCACTGCAGTTGCTCCTGCTGCTCACTCTCGTCTCGGTGACTGTGTTTGGGCTGACCCAACTCAAACTCGTCGTGATTCCTGTACTGATCGCGCTGATCCTCGCGGCCGCAGCAAGTCCACTAGTGATGTGGATGCGCCGACGCGGTATGGGCCCGCTGCTCTCGACCTGGGTGACGCTGCTTGGCGGCATCCTCGTGTTCGGCGGCCTCGTCACGGCAATTGTGTTCGCTGTGCGCGACCAGTGGTCGGAGCTAGCGACGTCGGCGACGGACGGCTTTGAGCAGCTCAAGGGGTTTGCTTTAGATGGGCCCTTCCCGATTGATCAAGATTCACTCGACGAGGCGTGGAATGCGATTATTGACTTCTTCACGAGCGCCTCGTTCGGGCTCGGTGCTATTCAGGGCGTTTCTGCCGCAGCACAGATCGTCACGGGCGTGCTGCTCGGCGTCGTAATTTTGTTCTTCTTCCTCAAAGATGGCGACAAAATTTGGGAGTTCTTCCTTCACCCGATGCACGGCGTGCGTCGTGAGCGCGGTCACCGCATTGGACGCACAGCGGTGCAAACTCTTGGCGGGTACGTGCGTGGAACCGCAATCATTGCCGCCGTTGACGCGATCGGAATTGGAGCGGGGCTGCTGATCCTGCAGGTGCCGCTCGCCCTGCCCTTGGCCGTGATCGTCTTCCTGGGAGCGTTCATTCCTCTCGTCGGCGCCACTGTCGCCGGCATATTGGCTGCTCTGGTTGCGTTAGTAACAAATGGTTGGGTTGTCGCCCTCATCGTTCTGGGCATCGTGGTGCTCGTCAACCAGTTGGAGGGCAACCTGCTTCAGCCCATCGTGATGGCGCAATCGCTCAAAATTCATCCACTGGTGATTCTGGTGGCGCTGACTGCCGGAACAGTGCTCGGCGGAATTGTTGGTGCGGTACTGTCGGTGCCAATTGCGGCGGTTGGCTGGGCGATTATTAAGACGTGGAACGCATCAGGTGATGTGCCGGGCGACGCGCCGGAAGACGCTGAAGACTCGGAAGACTCTGAAAGGGCCGACCCGACGAATCAGGACTGAGGCGACTCAGCACACCGGAGCGCTCTTACGGGGACCCGAGCGTGCGTTCGAGGAACGGGTTCCAGAACTTTCCGTGCGGGTCGTACTGTTGTCGCAACGCTGGCGCGTTGATTCACGTTCTCTGGGGCAAGCTCGTCTGAGTCGTCGTACCAGACACCACCAAATAGGGTGGAAGCTATCTCGGGATCCTCGCCATCCTCAAGCCGGGTCTTCTGCTGAGATCGCGGTGGAGAGGATGCCGTTGTGATCACAGGAACCATGCGTGCCCGTAGCGGTCGCGCCGGCTACCGAAATGTGCGGTAGGGAGCCGGTGTTGTGCCGGGCGAAACTGTGCGCCTGTAGCTCGTTGATGAGCACACCGAAACTGGTTCCTCTGGTGACGCTCGCGGTCATAGTGATGGGGTTAATCCTGATGTCCGGATCAAGGCCGGCCAGCGAGATCAGCGCGCCAGGGGTATCAGCGATGTCGGTGAACGAATGCCGCGTTCCGCTCGCTCGCACGCGCGGCCAGCGAGCGACTAGGCCCTGCACGTCGTCGACTGTCGCCGGTTCCAGGATCGCCTCGGCGCTGTAGGCCAGGTTGCTTGCCCAGTTGACGCGGTTGATTGACACGACGATCCTCTCGGCTGGCAGGAAGCCCACTTTTTGGGGGTATTCACAATGGGCTGGCGTTGCCTGATTCGCGGTGAGAAACTCTGCCATGTACACTATTGATAACGAATCTCATTACCGCTACTGGCTTCGGCCTTAGAAGGACACCTAGATGTCTCGCTTTATCTCCTCCCGTTCGCTCACTCTCACGACCGGTGCCGTGCTCGCGGTCTCCGCGCTCACCCTCGCCGGTTGCTCAGCAACCACGCCGCCCGAGGATGATGGAAAGATTGACGTCGTCGCCTCAACGAGCGTCTACGGCAACCTCGTCTCGACTCTCGGCGGAGACGCCGTATCGGTCACGAGCCTCATCGACAACGCAGCTCAAGACCCCCACAGCTATGAAGGGTCCGCACGCGATCAGCTGGCGGTATCCCGTGCAGACCTCGTGGTGCTGAATGGCGGCGGCTACGACCCCTTCGCCGAAGCGCTCTACGAATCATCGGGAGCATCCGCGATTCTGATCACCGCGGTTGACGCTTCGGGGCTCCTCGAGGACGATCCCCAACACAATGACGCCGACGAAAACACCACAGACGATGGCCATGATCACATCGAGGGCTTCAACGAGCACGTCTGGTACAGCTTCTCCGCGATGGAGCACATCGCCGAGCACATCTCCGACGAACTAACGGCGCTCGACCCCGCATCAAGCGAGGAGTTCGACACGAACCTTGCCGCCTTCCTCATCGAGCTCGGCGATCTTGAATCCCAAGCGGATCAGATTTCCGAACTCGCAGCCGCCCGCGGTGCTGCCGTCACCGAGCCTGTCGCCGTGTACCTGCTCGAGGCTGTCGGGCTTCGCGACATCACTCCACCCGATTTCAGCCAGGCCATAGAGGAGGGTGCTGATGTACCCCCGACCGCGCTGAAAGATGTGCTCGATCTCATCGAATCGGGTCGCGCTGCACTTCTGGCATACAACGAGCAGACGGCAAGCCCCGAGACTGAGCGTGTGCAATTGACCGCTACTGAAGAAGGGGTTCCGGTGGTGTCCTTCACAGAGACACTGCCCGAGGGATCAAACTACGTCGAATGGATGTCGTCAAACCTCGATGCACTCGCGGCAGCACTTGCCGAATGACAGCGGTGACCGCATGACAACAATTTCGGCCGGAGGTGTCCCCGCTGGCGCCACCTCCGGGTCGACCGTTGCCCCGGTGCTGAGCATCCACGATGGTGCGCTCGGATTTGGGGGGCGCACGCTGTGGTCTGGGCTGAACCTTGAGGTTGCTCCTGGTGAGTTTTTGGCGGTGCTCGGGTCGAATGGTTCGGGCAAGTCGAGTCTGCTGAAGGCGATTTTGGGGCAGCAGAAGCTTGATGCTGGCACGGTCACGGTGGCGGGGCATCCGGTTCGCCGAGGGGATCGGTGCATTGGGTATATTCCGCAACAGAAGATTGCGGCGCCAGGTACCCCCCTGCGCGGTCGCGACCTTGTCACCCTCGGAGTGAACGGGCACCGATTCGGTGTGCCAACGCTCCCCCGAAGCGTCAAGGCTCGGGTCGATGAGCTGATCGCTTCGGTCGGCGCGACCGAATACGCGAGCCAACCCATCGGGTCGCTTTCGGGCGGCGAGCAGCAACGTTTGCGCGTTGCGCAGTCTTTGGCGGATGATCCGGTTCTGTTGCTGTGTGACGAGCCCCTCCTGAGTCTTGACCTGCAGCATCAGCGCGGGGTCTCTGAGCTGATCGATGCGCGCCGTCGCGAGCACGACACCGCCGTGGTGTTTGTGACGCACGATGTGAATCCGGTGCTCGGAATGGTTGACCGCATCCTGTATCTGGCTGGCGGAAAGTTCACAGTTGGCACACCAGACGAGGTGCTGCGCAGTGAGGTGCTCACTGAGCTCTATGGCACCCCGGTCGAGGTTGTGCGGATCGGTGGTCGAGTGATCGTTGCGGGCATTCCCCACGGCGATCATCACCACGACGAGGAGGCGGTATGACCTTCGACGACTTCTGGAGCCAAATTGCTGGGTTCACCGACTACGGCGAACTGCTCACGCTGGTGCGCTTCTCTCTGATCGCCGCCGCAGTGCTCGGCATTGCCGGCGGGCTCATCGGTGTTTTTGTGATGCAGCGAGATATGGCTTTTGCGGTGCACGGCATCAGCGAGCTCTCGTTCGCCGGTGCCGCAGCCGCCCTGCTCTTTGGCGTGAACGTTGTTGCCGGGTCGATTGCCGGTTCGCTGATTGCCGCAATTGTGATCGGGATGCTCGGGGCGAAGGCTCGCGATCGAAACTCGATTATTGGCGTGCTGATGCCGTTTGGTATGGGTATCGGCATCCTGTTCTTGGCGCTCTATCCCGGACGCAGTGGAAACAAGTTTGGGCTGCTCACCGGCCAAATCATTTCGGTTGACGGACCGCAACTTGGCCTGCTGATTGGAATCAGCATTATCGTTTTGGCTGCGCTGTTTGTGATGTGGCGTCCGCTCACCTTTGACAGCCTTGACCCCGAAGTTGCGGCCGCTCGTGGTGTGCCGTCGCGCATGCTCTCGCTCGGATTCATGGTGCTCCTTGGCCTCATGGTTGCCGTTGCGGTGCAGATCATCGGTGCCCTGCTCGTGATGGCACTGCTCGTGACGCCGGCCGCCGCAGCAATGCGGGTCTCCTCATCTCCACGCCTGGTTCCGGTGCTCAGCATGATCTTCGGATTCGTCTCCGCAACGGGCGGTGTTCTGCTCGCTATTGGCGGGTCGTTGCCGATCAGTCCGTACATCACAACAATCTCGTTTGCGATCTACCTGGTGTGCCGAGTGATCGGGTCGCGACGGGGTCACAGCCGCACCGTGAGCGGGGCATCCGGAGCCACAGCGGCGAACGCAAGCACCCCCGCGAAAAGTTAGAATGGGAACCATGAAGCGCAACACGTGGCAGCGCGAAGCGGTGCGGGATGCTCTGACCGATTCAGAGGGTTTCGTGAGCGCTCAATCCCTGCACGGTGCGCTCCGCGACGCCGGTAGCTCCATCGGGCTCGCGACCGTCTATCGCGCGCTCGCTGACCTTGCCGGAGCCGGTGACGCCGACTCGCTGCAGCAAGACGGTGAGAGCCTGTTTCGGGCGTGCACCCCAGACTCGCACCACCACCACTTGATCTGCCGCGAGTGTGGCACGACTGTTGAAATAAAGGCAGATGCCGTAGAACAGTGGGCCAAAAACGTTGCCACAGAGCATGGCTTCACACAGCCGCACCACATCGTGGATGTCTTCGGCTTGTGCCCAGCGTGCTCTAGCACGTAACATATACCGTTGATCGAGTGGTTTCTTCCACTCTCGCACAGACATCCCACCCTGATTGAAGAAGTGCTTTTGTTGAAAAAGCACAGCTTTGAGAAGAACGCAGTGTGTGTGCCGACAAGTGATCTTGGGTAGGGCTTTGTTCCTACGGTAACTAGAACAGGAGTATGACCATGGCAGCAACCTGCCAAGTGACCGGCGCCATTCCCGGCTTCGGGCACGCTATCTCGCACTCGCACCGTCGCACGAAGCGTCGTTTCGATCCGAACATCCAGAAGAAGACGTACTACGTACCGTCGCTTCGCCGCAAGGTAACCCTTCAGTTGTCCGCAAAGGGCATCAAGGTAATTGACGCCCGCGGCATCGAATCCGTTGTCAAGGACCTCCTTGCACGTGGGGAGAAAATCTAATGGCTAAGGCACAGGACGTACGTCCGATCATCAAGCTTCGTTCAACTGCTGGAACGGGCTACACCTATGTGACGCGCAAGAACCGTCGCAACAACCCCGACCGCCTCGTACTGAAGAAGTACGACCCAGTGGTTCGCAAGCACGTTGAATTCCGCGAGGAGCGCTAAATATGGCTAAGAAGAGCAAAATTGCAAAGAACGAACAGCGCAAGGTCATTGTTGCGCGTTACGCCGAGCGTCGTCTCGAGCTGAAGAAGGCTCTCGTCGATCCCGCCGGAACTGACGAGTCACGCGAGGCTGCACGCCTCGGACTTCAGAAGCTTCCGCGCGATGCTTCGCCGATCCGCGTACGCGGTCGCGATGCCATTGATGGACGTCCCCGTGGATACCTGAACCAGTTCGGTGTTTCCCGTGTTCGCTTCCGTGAAATGGCTCACCGGGGCGAGTTGCCCGGAATTACCAAGTCAAGCTGGTAGATTCCAAGCGGTTCCGACGTTTTCTAACGTTCGGGAACAACTAACTGCACAACGTCCCGAGGAGGACCACTATGGCTGACAAGTCGCTAAACCGTACTGAATTCGTAGCGGCGGTTGCCGCACAGTCTGGCCAGAGCCAGGCTGCCGTATCCGGCGTCGTTGACGCTTTCTTCGCTGTACTGTCCGAATCGGTCGGCAACGGAGTTAAGGTTTCGATCCCAGGTTGGATGGCTGCTGAGCAGACCTTCCGCGAGGCTCGTACCGGCCGTAACCCGCAGACGGGTGAAGCAATCCAGATCAAGGCCAGCAACGGCGTAAAGCTCAGTGCAGGCAGCAAGCTCAAGGCAGCAGCCAAGGGCTAAGTACTACAGCCTTTTTAGGCTTCATAAACAGGGCGGCATCCTTCGGGATGGCGCCCTGTTTTGTTTGTGGTGGGCACTCTCTCGATTACCTGCGGCTATTCTTGAGGAGTGCTACGAATCAGCCGGATAGCCGGACCCGCCCTGCTGCTGGTTGTCGCATTCACCGCAGTCGTTGCGGGCCTCCAGTTCGGTGGCGGAGCAGACGCCCCCATCTTGCTTGACCCTGGCGCAGTCGTTCGCTGGGGCCTCCCGATCGCTAAGTTATTCGTGAACTTGGGGCTTGCCGCCACCATTGGCGCACTCCTGATTGCAATCTTTGCGATGTCGCCGAAGCGGGATGAGTTCACCCTCACTCTCGACTTTGCTGCCGCAGGGGCCGCGCTCTGGGCTGTGGCATCCGCTTTCACCGGATTTTTCACGTTTCTTGCGGTGCGTAACCAACCCATCGACTTCACAAGCGCCTTTGGCGACGTTCTCGCGAGCTTTCTGACCGTTACCGAGTTGGGCCAAGCCTGGCTGGCCACGGTGCTCATAGGGGCCGCAGTGACGGTTTTGTGTTTTGCGGTGCGCAACCCGACCGGCCTCGCCTTCGTGCTGGTGTTGGCTATTGCGGGGCTTGTTCCCATGGCACTTCAAGGCCACAGTGGTGGCACAGCAGATCACGATGCCGCCACGAGCGCCATCTTCCTGCACCTAATGTTTGCGGCTCTCTGGCTTGGCGGGCTTCTCGCGATCGCTATTGCGCAGCCGAAGCTCACAAAGAGCCGGCTGACTCTCGTGCTGCGCCGCTATTCAACAATCGCGCTGATCAGCTTCATCGTCGTGGCAGTCTCCGGCTACGTGAGTGCAGAAATTCGCGTCGAGAACCTGAGCAACCTGCTGACGCCCTACGGCCTCCTCGTTCTCGTCAAAGTCTTCGCCCTCATCATGTTGGGGTTGTTCGGGGCCGTCTACCGCAACTACGCGATCGGTCGGCTCGAATCGAGCCACACCAAGAGCCGCGGATGGTTCTGGTGGATCGTCTCAGCCGAGCTGGCATTCATGGGGCTCGCATCAGGCGCTGCGGCTGCCCTCGCAGCAACTCCCACGCCCGTTCCCGAGGTCGTGGCGGCCGATATCCCCGATTCCTCGCCAGCCGCCTACCTCACCGGCTCACCGCTGCCACCTCCGGTGTCAGCGAGCAACTTGTTCAGTCTGTGGAGCTTCGACCTCATCTGGGTATTGATTTGCGCTTTCGCGATCTTCTTCTACCTCGCCGGCGTGTGGCGCCTCCACAAGCGCGGCGACAGCTGGCCGATCCACCGCACCGTGTTCTGGGTTGTGGGGATGCTGCTGCTGTTCTACATCACCAACGGTGGTGTGAACGTCTATGAGGGCTACCTGTTCTCGATGCACATGCTTGGGCACATGACCCTCGGGATGATGATCCCGGTGCTGCTCGTGCCCGGTGCGCCCGTGACATTGGCGATGAGAGCCATCGCCAAACGCACCGATGGCAGTCGCGGCGCGCGTGAATGGATTCTGCTTATCGTGCACTCGCGCTACATGGCGATCATCGGGCATCCCGTTGTTGCTGCTGGCATCTTTGTCGTCTCGCTGTGGGTCTTCTACTACACGCCGCTATTTCGCTGGGCGACGACCGACCATGTTGGCCACGAGTGGATGATCATCCACTTCTTGGGCTCCGGCTACCTCTTCGTGCAGGCGCTGATCGGCGTCGATCCCTCGCCGCATCGCCCCGCATTCCCCATTCGATTGCTCATCCTGCTCGCCGCAATGGCGTTCCACGCTTTCTTCGGGCTCGGTCTGATGACCGGCACCGGATTGCTGCTGGCCGACTGGTACGGCGCAATGGGTTGGGACACCGGCGTGTCCGCGCTTCAGGATCAGCGCATTGGTGGTGGTATCGCCTGGAGCGTCGGCGAGATCCCCACAATCTCGTTGGCCATCGCGGTTGCCATCATGTGGAGGCGCAGTGACGGCCGTGCCTCCGTACGCTACGACCGCAAGGCCGAGCGCGACGGGGATGCCGAGCTTGACGCCTACAACGAGATGCTGGCCGAGCGCCGCTAGCTAACTTCGTTGAGCTCTCCCGAGCATGGGTGCCGTCTACTCGGGGTATTGCTCCGTGATCAGCAACTGATCTCCGGGCAAGAACGTAACGAGGTAACTCGCGCTGAAGCTGACGTCCTTGTCGAAGGTCGAAACTGAACCATCGAAGATTGAGCGCACATCGACGCGCAAGTGGGCTGCGGCATCCGTAGCCGGCATGAGCCAGCTCGACGGTTCTGAACCTGGGCTGAGTGACACCGGAGGATACTCGGCGATGCTCCACTCGGGGGTCGTAACGATGCGGTTAGACATGGGCTGACCGAACGGGCATCCGGTGGGAAGTAAGACCACCTGGGTGGCGCATTCGTCGAGGTAACCGTCGACTTCTCGCTGGACCTGGGAAATCATTGCCGCGTTTGCGACGACATCGAGTCTGGCGCGCACCGTGCCGCCGGGCTCGGTCGCCGAGACGACGATGGGTTCTGCCTTGAGGAACGTTGACTTGTGGGTGATATCGAAACTGCTGGGGGTGAGTACGACATATGACGAGGGAGCGTCTTGTGCCGACGACACAAAGTCGCTGCCGTTGGCGTTGAACTCCTGAGAGTTCAGAACGGTGAGTCGCACGATGGTGAGTGGCGGGGTGACAAAGTCCCAATCGGCGAAGACACCAAAGTTGGTTCCGGCGCGGGCGACAGTGAAGGTCGACTGTGCTGAACGGCCATCCAACTCAAAATTGAAGGTGACAGTCTCGGTACCGTCGGCGTTGGTCTCCTTCTCGACCAAAGCGATGTCTTCGAGCGAGCTGAGAGATGAGGGGCGCAACAGATCGTGCGATCCGGCCAGCAGCAGCGAGCCAGCACCAGTCGTGTCAATGGGCGTTGCGCCGGACCCATCATCGGATGCCGCACCATACTCACCGGGAAGGTGGATGTCGGCAATAGTCAACGCCGATGCCATGTCGTGGCGAGCAAGTGCTCCGAGGTAACTGCGCACAAAGCCATCAGAACTAAAGAGCATGGAATTGAGCACAACCACGGTGGTCACGAAGGCGACCATAATCAGCCCGAGCATCACAGACCAGGTAACAAGCTCGCGACGCATTCACACATCCTAAACCGCTGAGGTGAGAGATATGCCACAGCACGAAAGTCGCGCAAGAGGCAGGGAGCCGGCATCAGCAGCATTAGGGTGATTGCGTGTCAAAAATCACCCTGTCTCCCGAGCAAGCAGCAGTCTTCGCTGCGATCGAGACGACGAGCGACAACCTCTTTGTTACGGGGCGCGCTGGCACCGGAAAATCGACACTGCTCAACCACCTCTCGCACAACACCTCCAAGCAGATAGTGATTTGTGCGCCGACCGGAGTGGCAGCCCTCAATGTTGGCGGCCAGACGATTCACTCGCTGTTCCGGCTGCCCATTGGCGTCATCGCCGACCACGAACTTGAGCAGAACCCCCAACTGCGCAAACTGCTCAACACGATCGAAACCCTCGTGATCGACGAAGTCTCGATGGTCAACGCCGACCTCCTCGATGCCATCGACCGCAGCCTCCGCCAAGCGCGTCAGCGAAAGAACGAACCGTTCGGTGGCGTGCAAGTGGTGCTCTTTGGCGATCCGTACCAGCTTGCTCCTGTGCCCGGAGATCCGGATGAGCGTGCCTACTTTGAAGACCGCTACCGTTCGATGTGGTTCTTTGATGCTCTGGTGTGGGAGCAGACAGAGCTGACGATCTATGAGCTGACGAGCATCCACCGCCAGCATGAAGGCGAATTCAAGTACATGCTGAACGCCGTGCGCCACAACGGTGTGACGGCTGAGATCGCTGAGCGACTGAATACGGTGGGAGCGCGGCCGGCGCCAACAGATGGAACGATCACCCTCGCGACGACGAACAGTGCGGTCACCCGCATCAACGCCACCGAACTCGCACGGCTGCCCGGCAAGTTGCTCACGGCCAAAGCAGAAATTTCTGGAGAGTTTGGTGGCCGGGCGTATCCCGCTGACGACGCGCTCGACCTGAAGGTTGGTGCTCAAGTGATGTTCTTGCGCAACGACACCAACGAGGGCGGAACCCAGCGGTGGGTCAACGGCAGCGTTGGCACCGTGACCAAGATTGCATCCACGGTATGGGTTGAGGTCGACGGCCGCGACTATGAAGTGAAGCCGGCAGTGTGGGAGAAGTTCAAGTACTCCTACTCGGCACGCACAAAGGCGTTGCGCAAAGATGTGGTTGCCGAGTTCACGCAGTTTCCGTTGCGGTTGGCCTGGGCTGTCACGATCCACAAGTCGCAAGGCAAAACGTATGACAGCGCGATCGTTGACCTCGGGTCGCGTTCGTTCGCGCCGGGCCAGACGTACGTTGCCCTCAGCCGCATCAGCAGCCTTGAAGGGCTCTACCTGAGTCGTCCGCTGCGACCGAGCGACATCATCGTTGATGACAACGTAGTGCGCTTCATGTCACGCACTCAGCCCATCCCCGCGATCGAGGCTTAGCCTGGTAGCTGCTGCAGGGGTAGTCCAGTCATCTCGGCAAGCCCAGTGACTGAAGTGTCTCCGAAAACCTCCCGTACGTAGACGCCATCCGACTGGAGGCCGAAGACGGCGTAGTCGGTGTAAACGGTGTTTACGCAGCCGATCCCGGTGAGCGGGTAGGTGCACTCCGTCACTAGCTTGCACTGGCCATCGCGCGTGAATAGCTCCATGATGACTAAAACCTGTTTAGCGCCGATCGCCAGGTCCATGGCGCCGCCGACGGCGGGAATCGCATCCGCGCCACCAGTGTGCCAGTTGGCCAGGTCGCCAGAGATCGACACCTGAAATGCCCCGAGCACGCAAATATCGAGGTGGCCGCCCCGCATCATCCCGAATGAGTCCGCTTGGTGGAAATAGGAGGCTCCCGGAAGCTCGGTCACCGGGATCTTGCCCGCGTTGATCAAGTCGAGGTCGATTTCATCGGCCCCAGCGACCGGACCCATCCCGAGCATCCCGTTCTCGGTGTGCAGAACGATCTCGCGATCAACCGGTAAGAAATTTGACACCTTAGTAGGTAGCCCGATTCCGAGGTTAACGTAAGCGCCCTCGGGGATATCCTGTGCCACCCGGTTCGCCATCCCGTCGCGGTCTAATGGTCCCTTCATCACTGTCCTTCCGTCACCGCGGGCAGAGCGCCGCCGACCTCGACAAGCCGTTTGGTAAAGATGCCCGGCGTCACTACAGCCTCCGGGTCGAGGGAACCGAGCTCGACGAGCTGGCTCACCTGCGCGATAGTGGTCGTCGCGGCGCTCGCCATCATTGGCGCGAAATTGCGTGCTGTCTTGCGGTACACGAGGTTGCCGAGTCGATCGCCTTGGTGCGCTTTGATGAGTGCATAGTCGGCGACCAATGCGTCTTCGAGAACATAGTCGCGCCCGTTAATGTGACGCGTCTCCTTTCCTTCGGCCAGCGCGGTCCCGAATGCGGTCGGCGTGAAGAATGCGGCGATACCGGCACCGCCTGCTCGGATACGCTCGGCCAGTGTGCCCTGTGCCACCAGCTCCAGCTCCAGCTGACCGGCCCGGTACAGTCCGTCGAACACCTGTGAGTCGACCTGACGGGGGAAGGAGCAGATTATCTTGCGTACCCGGCCGGCAGCGAGAAGCGCTGCCAGACCGGTGGTGCCGTTCCCGGCATTGTTGTTGATGATGGTCAAGTCGGACGCCCCCTGCTCGAGCAGTGCTTCGATTAGCTCGATCGGCTGCCCGGCCGTGCCAAAGCCACCGACCATCACGGTGGCACCGTCTGCGATGTCCCGCACGGCATCCGCCGCACTGATTACGATCTTGGAAATCATTGGGCTACTTAGGCTCGCCGACGAACGCGTGAGCGTCGACCCAGGACGGGAATGAGATCGTTTTCGCGTCAATCACGATCGGTGTGGAGCGGTCACCGTCCAGCCACTCGCGGACCCCGCTGAGGTCGTCGAGCGATCGCACAGTGACGGCGGTGCAGCCAAAACCGCGGGCGATGGCTGCGATGTCGGTGTCGGGAAACTGGACGATGTCGAGCGGCTGACCGCTGTGTCCGAAGTGGTGCACTTCCGCTCCATACGCGCTGTCGTTGTAGACAACCACGACGAGCGGCAGCTCGAGGCGCACGGCCGTATCGAGCTCGACCAGGCTCATCATGAACCCGCCGTCACCGACTCCAACGACCGGGAGGCGATCCGGCTGGGCGATGGCAGCCCCGATAGATGCGGCAAGCGCGAGCCCGATGCACTGGAACCCCAGTGGCAGGCAGTAACCGCGATCATCCGGAACCTGAAGATACATCGCTGTGTATTCGGTGTGGCTTCCTGCATCCGCGGTGACGATGCGCTCGGCCGGCAGTAGGTCGTCAAGGGCGACCGCCAGCGTGCGCGGATCGATTCGGCCGTCAGCGGAGCGTGCCTCGAACGGTTGGTCGCGCCATAGCCGCCCGTCTTTCAGTTTCTGGGCCACCTCCGCGGTGCGGTAGCCGGCACCATTGCTGGCTGGGAGAGCATTGGTGACGGCTGAAGCGACCAGTGCGGCATCGCCGATGACGGATGCTGCCACGGTGCGGTGACGGGAGAAAGCGGTCCGATCGACATCTACCTGTACGACCGCGGTGTCTCCGATGAGTTCACCGTTTCGTGAGGTCCAACGGTTGAGTGAGGCCCCGAACGCGACGATCAGGTCTGCGCGCGTGATCAGTTCAGAAATCGTCTCATTGGCGAAGCCGCCCATGACGTCGACGTTCCACGGGTCGTCGTTGAAGAGTCCACGCGCCATGGCTGTTGTTGCCAGCAGGGCTCCAGAGCCTGCGGCTAGCTTGACGATGGCATCGTGCGCGCCGAAAGCACCGCGTCCGGCGACGATGAGCGGTCGCTCCGCTCTGGTCAGTCGAGATACCAAATCTAGAATGGCCTCATCGGACGGTGCCGGAGGTGACGCTAGTGCGGGAAGCGATGGCGCTGACCCTGGCCAGACGATCTCCGCAGACTGAACATCGAGGGGCAGCCCCAGCAGAACCGGCTGACCAGTGCCGGCGAGAATGAAGGCACGCGCGGCATCGGCCAGCGCGGTTGCTGGAGACTCCAGGCGGAACGCGACCGCGCCCAAGGCCTCCGCCGCGGCAGCTTGGTCGATCCAGAAGTTGGAGGTCTTCATGGTTGCGGGCGTCTCGCCGGCAACCACAATCAGTGGGGTGTGCGCCTTAGCTGCCTCCGCGATGCCGGTCATGGCATTGGTGAGACCGGGCCCCTGGTGCACGCTGACCGCTGTGACCTTGCGCGCCAGACGGGCATAGCCATCCGCCATCGTCGCCGCCCCGCCTTCATGGCGCGCGGAAACATATGTCGCCCCGGCAGCGACCATGGCGTTGGAGACTTCAAAATTGCCGCTCCCAGCGACACCGAAAACTTGATCGACTCCCCACTGCACGAGTGCACGGCCGACGGCCTCACTGACCTTCATCGTCGGGCCGCCTTCTGAACGGAAACGGCGCCGGTCGGCTTGGACGCCTTAGCCAGCTGAATCTGTTCGTAGACATGGGTGCGTAGCTCCGCGAACCGAGTGCTCGAGCGAGTCTCCAACTGGTCGCGGTCGTCCGGAAGATCGATGATGAGGTCATCCTGCACCACGGTCGGTGAGTTCGACAGCATAATGACGCGCTGGGCGAGGTACACCGATTCATCAATGTCGTGCGTAATGAAGAGGATAGTGACGCCCAACTTATGCCAGATGTTTCGCACTAGGTCTTCCAGGTCAGCACGGGTCTGGGCATCGACGGCGGCAAATGGCTCGTCCATCAACAGCACCTTCGGCCGATAAGCAACAGCCCGGGCGATCGCCACGCGCTGCTGCATTCCGCCGGAAAGCTGCCATGGGTAGCTGGTGGGCACGTGCTCGAGCTCGACCGCCTCTAGGGCGTTGTCGACCAGTTTGTCGCGCTCCGATTTCGGTACGCGAGCGTTCTTCAGCGGAAGTTCGACGTTGGCGCGAACCGTCATCCACGGAAACAGGCTGCGGCCATACTCCTGGAATACGACAGCCATCGGCTTGGGCGGACCGGTCACCGGGATGCCAGCCAGCTCAATACTTCCTGAGGTGGGGCTGAGCAACCCAGCGATGCACTTCAGGAGGGTGGTCTTGCCTGCGCCAGACGGGCCGACGATGCAAATCAGCTCACCCTCCGCGATCTCGAGAGTGATGTCGCGGACAGCTTCGATCTCGCCGTCGGCGACGGGGTATATCTTTTGGAGATTCTTGATCGACAGCATTGGAGTGGTCATGGTGTTTCCTGGTCTGCTCGCTGGTGCGCGGTCGTGGGTCAGGTCGTCAACTGTCACGTTGTACCTCTTTGAGGCCGTGGTACCAACGCAGCACCCGGCCCTCGATTGCCTTTGAGATCAGAGAGAGAGCGATGCCGATCAGGCCGAGCACGACAATGCCGCTCCACATCTCTGGAATAGCGAATGTGCGCTGGAACAGCACGATGGTGAAGCCGAGACCCGACGATGAGCCGAACATCTCCGAGATGACCATGAGTATCAAGCCGATCGACAGGCTCTGGCGGATCCCGGCCATGATCTGTGGGCTAGCCGCCGGCAACACTAGGTAGCGCAGCCGGGAGAATCCTCTGATGCCGTAGGTCTTGGCCGTGTCGGTGAGCACCTCGTCGACGGCTCGCACACCTTCGACCGTGTTCAGTAGCACCGGCCAGATCGCACCAGAGATTATGACGATGATCTTCATCTGATCGTTGATGCCGATGAGCAGCATGAACAGCGGGACGAGAACGGGTGGTGGGATGGCGCGGAAAAACTCGAGCATCGGTTCGGTGAGACTGCGCAGCCAGCGGAAGGAACCGATCAGGATTCCGGCGACAATCCCCAAAACGATTGTGGCGATTAGGCCGATGAACAGTCGGATGACGCTGGGGAGGAAGTCGGTGACGAACCTCTCGCCCGACCACACCTCCCAGAAGGTCTTAGCCAGCACTTGCGGGGTGGGAACGAAGAAGTTCGGCTCTCCGAGGGTGAGTGCCCACCACATGGTGACGAGCAGAATTGGCAGTCCGAGGAAGTAGCCAGCACGTTTGAGGAGGATCATGCGACAGTCTCCCGCCGAATCGATGAGTGCCAACTCAACAGCTTCTTCTCGATGACGCGCATGACGAGGTTGATGATGACGCCAATCATCCCGGTGGCGAGTATGAGCGCGTACATTTCGGGAATTGAACCGCCGCTCTGGCTGAGCCGGATTTGGTAGCCAAGCCCGCGGCTGACGATGATTAACTCTGCGGTAATGGCGAGGATTAACGCGACGGCGGAGGCGAGGCGGATACCGGTCATCAGGTACGGGAGCACGGTGGGCCAGACAACATAGCGTGCCCGTGCGAGGGGGCCGAGGCCATAGCTCTTCGCGGTGTCATTAGCGACCGGGTCGACATCTGCCACCCCGTACAGCACCTGAAGTAGCACTTGCCAAAAGGATGCGTAGATAATCAGGAGCAGGGAAGACTCGATCTTGAATCCGAAGAGTAATACGGCGAGCGGGATCAGCGCGACCGAGGGGATTGGGCGCAGGAACTCGATGGTCGAGTAAGTAGCCTTATTGAGGAAGGAGCTCGAACCGATGATGAGCCCGAGTGTGACAGCGGCGACAATCGAAAGGACGAGGCCGATCGTCCAAGCGAGCATCGTTTCGCTTACAGCCTGGTAGAAGTCCGGGTCGCCGAGGCTGCCGAAGAACGCGACCAGCACAGTGCTGGCGGGTGGGAGGAACCTCTCCTCCACCAGGCCCAGACGAGATACCGCCTCCCAGGTAAGCAGGAACAGCAGGATACCCGCCAGTCCGAGCGCCGAACTGGCCACTCGTTTATTGCGTATCCTGCTGCTCATACTCGTCATTGGGTACTCGACTTCTCCTTGGGTGAAACGGTCGGGCTACGGAAGCAGCTCGTCGAGGTTCGGCTCAGCACTCAGTGTGCCGTAGCCAAATGCGGCGGCCCCCAGCTTCTCCATCGCTTCGCGGTTGAAGTCGACGTTGAATTTCGGAAGCACCATGGCGTCCAGCTGTTCCATCGTCATCTTGGTGTACGTGGTCACGATCTGCTTGACCTCGTCCGGGTTGTTGTCAGAGTATTCAAGCGATTTGTTCATCGCTGTGGCGAATGCGGCGACCAGTTCAGGCTTGTTCTCGAAGGTGTCCAGCGTCGTGAAGTAACCGGCGACGTCCAGGTTTGGGTTGAAGTCCGAGAAGTTGTACGTGATCACCCGTGCGCCATTGGCGACCGCGGAATTGAGGAACGGCGCGAGAATCCACGCCGCGTCTACCTGCTCGTTGGCCACGGCGGCTTCGGCGTCGGGGAAGGAGACCTCGACGAACTTGATTGTCGAGGAATCTCCACCGTCGTCGTCGACGACCGTGCGGATCGTGGTGTCACCGATGTTCTGCAAGTTGTTGACCGCGACGATCTTGCCTGACAGGTCGGCCGGGGTCTGGATGTCGGAATCTGCCGGAACGATGACGGCACCAAAGTCGGGGTCGCCAGCGGTCGTGTTGCCGTTAGCGACGTACTTCAGGGCGAGTCCTTGGTCGTTGGCGACCATGCCCGAGACGTAGTTGCCGAAAGCGAAGTCGTAGCTTCCTCCCACCACGCCGGGCACGGATGCTGCACCACCGGTCGTGGGCTGGACTGTCACATCGAGGCCTTCGTCTGAGAAGAAACCCTTTTCGACGCCGAGCCAGAGCGGTGCGGTGTCGACGATCGGTATAACTCCGACGGTGATGGCGGTTGGTTCGCCGGCGCTCGGTGCAGAGGCACCGTCATCAACGTTCCCGCTGCTGCAAGCAGCTAGTGCGAGGACGGACGCGGCTGCGAATCCGGCCATTAGCGATTTCTTCATTTGGCACTCCTTTGTGGCAAGAATTTGTTGTGGGTAATTTGTACGGGATGCGAACTAGTGTTCTCTATACAGTACAAAGGGTTCGGCCATTCCGTCAAGGATGTTCGGCGACTCACAAGAAACGGCTGTGTAGCCCTTTACGTTGCCCCGGGGGAAGCACCGCTTCGGGGTCGGGTGCGCGCCAATATAGGGGGCGCGGGTGAGCGCCGACGCGCACCAGCATGCGCGAAACTGATGCTCGATGGTCGGCCCCACCCGACCCCGGGAACATTGTTGAAGGTGCAGATTTCGATCCGCACTTGGGCGGTGGGGAACGAGGCCAGATGTTAAAGCGGGTGGCTGGTCGGGCTGAAACCCCTGTCTCCGGGACGCGAGAACGGACGGGAAGCGGTCAGGTCGTGGCTGATGCGTTCCGCCGCAAGCTTCAGCGGAGGTAGTAGGTGCTCGTGGATCGATTCCACCGAGTGGCTGTTCGCGCTGGTAGACACGTTGATCGCAGCCATCACCGTCGAGCCGTGCCAGATTGGGGCTGCGATCGAGCGCAAACCGTCCTCAAGCTCCTGATCGACCATCGCCCAACCCTGCTCGCGAACCCGCGCGAGCTCCGCCATCAGCGCTTCCCGGGACTTGATCGTGTGAGACGTGAGGCCGGTGAAGTCAATGCCGCTCAAGTGCAAGTCGAGTTCTTCCGCGTTGAATGACGCCAGCAGTACCCGGCCCATTGAGGTGGCGAATGCAGGGAAGCGCGTGCCGATGTTGATGCGTACAGTCATGATGCGCCGCGTGGGTACGCGTGCGACATAGACGATGTCCGTGCCGTCGAGCACCGACGCCGAGGTGGACTCGTGGATGCTCGCGGCCAGGTGCTCGAGGTGCGGCTGAGCGATCTCCGGTAGCGAAAGTGCTGAGAGGTAGCTGAAGCCCAGCTCGAGTACGCGGGCTGTGAGGCTGAACATCCTCCCATCCGTTTTCACATAGCCGAGCTCGACGAGGGTCAGCAGAAACCGGCGGCTGGTCGCGCGAGTAAGCCCGGTGCGTCTAGCGATGTCGCTGAGCGTCATCACCGGGTGGTCGCCGTCGAAAGCGCGGATGACGGTGAGCCCGCGTGCCAGCGACTGCACATACTGCCCGCTCGGGTCGCGCGCCGAGTCTGCTTGTTCAGTCGATTCCTTAACGTTCACCATCCCACTATCATCCCCTTCTGGCGACTCCGCCGAGTCTAGGCTCGCGCTCACCGTTCAAGCACAATCGCGAGGCCGAGGCCGACACCGATACAGATCGCAGCAACGCCCACGCCGCCGCCGCGCCGAGCAAGTTCGTGCGCGACGTGGCCGACAATTCGAGAGCCGGAGGCCCCGAGCGGGTGGCCGATAGCGATCGCGCCACCATGAATATTCACCTTCGCCGGGTCGAGCTCTGGCCACAGCTGCAGACAGGCGAGGCTCTGGGAGGCGAACGCCTCATTTAACTCGACCACGTCGACATCCGCCCAGGTCTTACCGGCCCGGGCGAGTGCCTTGTTGGCAGCTTCGACCGGCGCAATGCCGAAGATGTTGGGGTCAACCGCATGTACGCCGCGAGAAACTATGCGTGCCAGAGGCTCCGCGTCGATCGGTGCGTTCTCAGAACCAATCAGAATCGCGCCGGCGCCGTCGTTGAGCGGTGAGGAGTTGCCGGCGGTAACTGATCCGTCTGGCCTGAAAGCAGGTTTCAGCGCACTCAGCGATTCCAACGAAGTGTCTGCCCTAATGCCCTCATCCCTGGCCAAGTCGACTCCCGCGACGGGCACGACTTCGCGGTCGTAGACGCCGTCGTCCCATGCGGCGGAGGCGTTGCGGTGGCTGAGAAGGGCGAACTCGTCTTGCTGCTCTCGACCGATTCCATAACGTTCGGCGAGTATCTCGGCGGTCTCACCGAGAGGCACGCTCCACTGTTCGGGCATATTCGGGTTCACCATGCGCCAGCCGAGGGTCGTGGAGTGCATGGTTTCGTGCGCGCTCGGGTAGGGACGCGACGGCTTGAGCATCACCCATGGCGCGCGGCTCATTGATTCGACCCCGCCGGCGATCATGACGTCGGCGTCACCTGTTTCTATGGCGCGACTGGCTTGGATTACTGCTTCCAGGCTCGAACCGCAAAGCCGGTTCAGCGTGGTGCCCGGTACGGAGGTGGGGAATCCCGCCAAGATCGCCGCCATCCTACCGACGTTGCGGTTGTCCTCGCCGGCAGCGTTGGCGTCGCCGAGGAGCACATCGTCGATGGTCGACGGATCGAAATTCGGATGCCGCGCCACGAGTTCGCGGAGCACCCCGGCGGCTAGGTCGTCAGGCCGGGTCCCCGCGAGGGACTTTCCGTAGCGTCCGTACGGCGTCCGTACGGCGTCGTAGATGAAACTGGTGGACATAAAACTCCCATCACCAAAGCAATTCTGTGCGCAGAACGAACTTGTGTTCTAATGATGGTCGTACCTTTGGGAAATATCAACCCGGTCAAGCCCGTGAACGGGAAGGATGGCAACGTGGCCACGCGCACCAGTATCAGTACCCAGATAGCAATCATCGGTGGAGGCCCCGCGGGGCTGCTGCTGTCCCACCTGCTGCGACGATCCGGAATCGAGAATGTTGTGCTCGAGTTGCGAGACCGCGAGTACACTATCGAGCGGGTCCGCGCCGGAGTGCTGGAACAGGACGCCGTCAACCTTCTCACCGACGCCGGTCTGGGTGATCGCCTACATCACGAAGGCCAACGTCACGACGGAATCTATCTGCAATACAACGGAAGCCGGCACCACGTCTCGTTCCGCGAACTTGTCGGGCGTTCGGTCTGGGTCTACGGCCAACAGGAGGTTGTGCGAGACCTCATAGACGCGCACGACGAAGCAGGTACCCCTGCCAGATATAGCGTGTCGGACATCGAACTCGACAACGTGGCCGACGGCCCTGCGACGGTTCGTTTCACTCAAGACGGCGAGGAGTTCGAATTAACCGCCGACTTCGTTGCGGGCGCAGATGGAGCGCACGGCGTGTGCCGGCCGAGTATCCCTGCTGCAGAGAAAACGACCTACCAACGTGAGTACCCGTTCGGGTGGTTGGGCATCCTCGCCCACGTACAGCCGTCGACGGATGAGCTAATTTATGCCCTCCATGAGCGCGGTTTTGCGATGCACAGTATGCGTTCCGACACCGTCAGTCGGCTTTACCTGCAGGTTGATCCGCATGACGACATCACTAACTGGTCAGATGATCGGATTTGGGACGAACTTGATCTGCGCCTCGGGACCATGGGCTGGACGCTCGAGCGTGGGGAGATCTTTGACAAGAGCATCACCCCGATGCGTAGTTTTGTTAGCGACCCGATGCGCTTCGGCAATCTCTTTCTGGTTGGTGACTCCGCACACATCGTTCCGCCGACCGGGGCTAAGGGATTGAACCTGGCGATCGCCGATGCCAGTTACCTGCACGATGGGATGGTCGCTTGGTATCGGAACGGCGACGCGTCTGGTCTCGACGAGTACTCCCCACGGTCAGTGAAGCGAGTTTGGCAGATCCAGCACTTCTCCGCCTGGATGACCCGCATGTTGCACCGTTTCGAGGATTCGACTGATGCCGAGAATCCAGAGAACCCGGATTACGACTACCAAGTGCAGTTGGGGCAGCTGAGCCAACTCTGCGAGTCACCGCGCGGTATGTCACATCTGGCCGAAATCTACACTGGACTACCCTTCTTGTCCCACCCGCATTGACCATCTAGCTGGGTGGGATAGCGGATCGACATCCCGTCTAGTCGTGCGGTTGTTTCGACAAGCGCAACTCGTCAGCAGAACCGACGAGCGCTATACGTCTTCGGGAGCTGCTTTAAAGACTTGCTGTGCGATCTGGAACGCTGAGTTCGCGGCAGGAACGCCGCAATAAACTCCAGACTGCAGAATTATCTCTGAGACTTCTTCCTGGGTGAGCCCGTTAAGAAGTGCGGCTCGCAGATGCATGCCGAGTTCGTCCCAGTGGCCGTGTGCTATTAGCGCGGTGATCGTGACCGTGCTCCGTAGTCGTCGGTCTAGTCCGGGTCGCGACCAAATGTCGCCCCAGGCATAGCGCGTAATGAAATCCTGAAAGTCTCGGGTCACCTCGGTGATGTTCGCGTTAGCACGGTCGACGTGCTCGTCTCCGAGTACCTCGCGCCGAACGCTCATCCCTTGGTCTCGTCGCTGGTCGTCAGTTGACATTAGCGGTCCTTTCCGAAGAAGTTTGTGAGAAGTTGCGCGACTACTGCTGGCTGTTCCGCGCTGGTGAGGTGCCCCGCGTCTGTCACATCGATTGCGCGCCCGTGAGGGGCTGAGGCCGCTAACTCGGCCATCGCCTCTGGCCGCGCCACCGGGTCGTCATGCCCTGATATCGCCAGCAAAGGTTGGGTCAGGTTGCCGATTTCGCCTCGCAGGTCGTAGTTTGCTAGTGCCTCACAGCAGAGGGCATAGCTTTCGTCGTCCGCATCGGCGAGGGTATGCAGAAGTCGGCCGGTCACCTGGGGTAGCCGGGCAATTGACCCGTGCGAGAACCAGCGATCGGCGGAAGCTCCCACGAGCACCGAGGTCGACTGGGCCCTCACGAGAGTGGCGCGTTCCGTCCAAGCGGAAGCCTTCCCGAACTTGGCAAGTGAGCAGATCAATGCGACGCGATCAAGCCGCTTCGGATGGCGAAGTGCCAGTTCCAGTCCGACGCCGCCGCCAAGCGAGACCCCGGCGTAGTAGAAGGTTGGTTCATCGATGAGCTCGATTACGGCATCTGCCAACTCCGCCACGCTAAAGCTCGAGGATGCTGGGGCTGAGATACCGTGCCCGGGTAGGTCCCAGGACAGCAGGCTGAACTGTGAGCCGAGCAGTTTGGCGGCATCCTCCCAGACCAGTGACGACGTTCCTAGCGAAGGCCCGAGCACGATCAGCGGGGCGCCGGTGGTGCCGCCCCGAATCGCGCGGATCGAGGGGGTGCTCATCCGCTCGCCTTTACGTGGGCCATGGCCCGGTCGATGAGTTCGTCGCTTATCCCGAGGTAGCTTTCCGGGTTAAGGAGGTCATTGAGCTGTGCGTCCGACCAGTCAGGGAGTTCCCGTGTCAACGCTTTTCTCAGGCTTGCCGGTTCGGACGCGGCGACAGCGATGAGCTGTCGCACTTTGTTCTTACCGAGAATCGGACCCGCAACGAGCATGACTCGTTCACTCACAATGAGCGGACCAGTCAGCCCCAAATTCTGGCGCATTCGGTCGGTGTCAACGCGCAGCCCGGTTAGCAGCTCCGCAGCGAGCGATGCGGCGCCACCCGTCGTGCGGAGCAGATCGCGTTGTGCCTGCCACTCGGTGTGCCAAGCGCCGTCGGGGCGCTCATCGACGGCGATGGCGCTGCGGTGAAGCTCCGCGGCAATCTCAGGAGTGTTGCGGGCAGCTGCCTGGAGCAGCACGCTGAGTATCGGGTTTTGCTTCTGCGGCATGGTTGACGATCCGCCGCCAGATTCCTCGCTGAGTTCTGCGATCTCTGTGCGCGACAGTAGGGACACGTCCACGCCGATCTTGCCGAGCGCAACGCCCACGCCGGCGAGTGCGTCCGCCAATCTGATAACCGGCGTCCGGATGGTGTGCCACGGTAGCGGCGAGGGCTCCAATCCGAGCTCGTCTGCGAACGCGTCGACCAACGCCAGCTCACGTCCCGGAAGAAGCTGGGTGAACGACGCAAGCGTTCCAGCCGCTCCTCCGAGCTGAGCGGGTAGGTTGTCTGCAATCGTCACGAGGAAGCGGCGAGCGTCGGCCACCCCGACCATCCAGCCAGCGGCTTTAAGCCCAAAGGTTGTTGGAACGCTGTGTTGGGTCAGCGTGCGACCGGCGATTGCCGTAGTGCGATGCCGGTCGGCCAAGGCGGCGAGAGTAGTGAGCGCGGAATCGAGGTCGCTCACGAGCAGGCTAATGCTGCGCTTGGATACCAGCATTAGCGCGCTGTCCAGAATGTCCTGGCTGGTTGCCCCGAGGTGCACGTAGTTCGAAGCATCCGGGCCTACTGCCGATCGCAAGTCAGCCAGCAGCGGGATGATGGGGTTTCCGCCGCTCGAACGCGAAGCTAAGGCCAGCCGGGCGGCGTCGAGCTCCAACCGTGCTGCTGCATTTCGAATGGCTTCGGCTGCAGCATCCGGAACTAGCCCTAGACGATTCTGGGCAGTGGCCAGCCCGACCTCGACATCGAGGATCGCGCACAGCACCGCATCGTCTCCTGTCGCGGCGGCGACTGGCGTGCCCGCCCAGTAAGGCGCGAGCAGGCCGTGATCTGCGGCGCTGAAGTTAGCTGAAGTCAATGAAGACTGTCTCATCGTCACCCTGTAGGTGAATGTCATGGTGTAGCGACCCGTCGCTCTGACGGTTCGCTACTAGAGTAGCCCGTCGCTGGGGAGGCAGCACGGAGAGAAATGGGTCGTGTTCCAGTGCGTCGCGGTCTTGAGGTAAATAGATTCTGCTGTGCAGCTTGTCGAGTATTCCGCGCGCAAAGAGGACTAGCGCAAAGAAGGGCGCTGTGTCGTTAATCGAGCCTGGCTCAACCGTGGTGAACGAATAGCTACCATCGCGGGTGGTAGCCGAACGCCCGAAGCCGGTGAAAACGTGCCGATCTCGGGTGAGTGACCCGCGCGCCGTCGGAATGTTACCGTTCTCGTCGGCCTGCCAAACTTCGATTAGCGCGTCTGGTACGGGAACGCCGGTTCCGTCGTACACGGCACCGGTCAGCCGGACAGCGTGAGGGTGGTGTGGCGGAACGAGGTTTTCACTACCTTCGTACGGAAGCGCATAGCCGAAGAACGGGCCGACGGTTTGGCCGGGAGTGGGCAGGAGGCTCATTCGTCGTCTCCTTCCGCTTCGAACCAAGTTTGTTGCGGACCGGTCAGAACGATATCCCAGCGATATCCGAGAGCCCACTCCGGTGAGGTGAGGTCGTGATCGTAGTTAGCGACGAGGCGGTCGCGGGCGTCGTGATCGATGATCGAATTGTAGATCGGATCGAGAGGGAATAAAGGGTCGCCGGGAAAGTACATCTGGGTGATTATTCTCTGCGTAAAGGCGTTGCCGAATAGCGAGAAATGGATGTGCGCCGGCCGCCAGGCGTTGGTGTGGTTCTTCCACGGGTACGCACCCGGCTTGATGGTGACGAAACGGTAGTCGCCATTGTCGTCGGTGATCGTGCGGCCGGTTCCTGTGAAGTTCGGATCGATAGGTGCCGGATGCTGATCACGCTTGTGGATGTACCTTCCTGCTGCGTTTGCCTGCCACACTTCGACTAGCTGGTTGCGGACCGGGCGTCCGTCACCGTCAAGAACTCGCCCGGAGACGACGATACGTTCGCCGACTGGCTCTCCTGTGTGCTGCAGGGTGAGATCGGATTCGATCTCCGCGACATCGTTGTGTCCGAACGCGGGCGATAGGAGCTCGATACTCTCTGGATCTGCATGGTGCAGGTCTTTTGTGGGGTAGCGCAGGAGACTACTGCGGTACGGTGGATAATTCAGCGTCGTGCGATTGTGGACCTGAGCGCCGCCTGCGCGATCCATTTCGTATTGTTCTTGTCGTGAACTGATCTCGCTTGAGATCTGTTGCTGATCGCTGACTGTCATGTCGTCCTTCGTTGAGGCGTTCATCATGGTGCGCTGAGGAAAGCGTGCCACCCCTTGGATCGGTAAACAACGGAATTCTTCCACTCAGCGGAAACTACCCCAACGAGTCAACCCCATCATGGTCCATCAGTTCGAGCAGGCTTGCTGATATTGCTGACGCGGCGTTCTGCAGCACCGGCACGAGCCGCGATGTTTCTGCCTTGACGGTGTGAGTAACAACGCCGACGGCGGCCAGTAGCCCAGAGTGGCCCAATATCGGTACCGCAATGGAGGTATTTCCGAGCGTCATTTCTTGATGCGTCCAGCTAACACCCGAGCGCCTGACCTCCCTGATTTGAGAGCGCAATTTCGGCTCCGCGGTAATCGAAAATTTGGTCGGACTTTCAAGTTCTCGCGCTAAGTAGGCGGAGAGGAACGCTTCATCCTGCCAGGCAAGGAGGACCTTGCCGACGCCGGTAGTGTGCAGCGGAAGGCGCCCGCCCATCCGGCTGATTGTTGGAACCGAATTCGTCCCGACCAATCGGGCGACGTAGAGTGCTTCGATCCCATCCAAGATGGCTAAATGTACATTTTCGGCGGTCGCTTCATAAAGGGTCAGTAGGTGGGGAAGGGCTGTCTCCCGCAAGTGAAGACTTAGTGGCGAGATCTCGCCCAGTTCCCAGAGCGTTCGTCCGATTGAATATCGGTCGTCTGGTCCGCGAGACAGCAGGTTCGCTGCGACCAGCTCACCCAGCATCCGATGTGTTGTGGTCATGGATAGACCGGATCGAGAAGATGCCTCGCTCAATTTCAGGCGAGGATGCTCGCCGCTAAAGACCTTGAGTAGCGTCGCTGTGCGAGCAATGACCGAAACTCCCGGATCTGCCGCATTGCCCGCCATGGGCTGAAGTCTAGCCACCTACGCCGTCCTACTTCACGCTTCCGGCGGTGATGCCTTCCACAATCTGCTTGTTGAAGACGATATAGATCACGATCATTGGGAGCGTGATGATCGATAGTGCCGAGAAGAGCAGGCCGTAATCGGTGACATACCGGCTCGAGAATGCGAGCAGCCCGGTGGGGATCGTCTTGAGGGCGTCATCCTGAATGTAGAGCAGGGCGAGCAAGAACTCGTTCCAGCTGGAGAGTGCTGAGAAGATCGCGACGGTAGCGAGGCCCGGCCGCAACAGCGGCAGCGCGATCGACCCGAACACGCGAAGGTCGCCGGCACCGTCGATGCGGGCAGCCTCGAAAAGTTCGTCGGGCACGGCATCCAGATAGACCTTCAGCAGATAGACCGCGAGTGGCAAGCCCATAGCCGTGTACGGAATGATGAGCGCCCACCGGGTATCAGTGATGGCAAGTTGGGTAAACATCGTGGACTGCGCAATGAAGTACGACTGCAGCGGCAACAAGAGGCCAAGCGCCAGTAACCCCATCAGGAGGTTACGGCCACGGAAGCGGTAGCGACTAAACGCGAACGCCGCAGCGGCACCGAACAGCAGGATGCCGAGCACCGACGCCCCAGTCACGATCGCGCTGTTGAGGGCGTACTGCCCGATGTGGCCGATCTCCCACGCCTCGGCCCAGCGACCGAAGTCGATCTCCGTCGGGAGCGCGAAAGGGGTGGAGAAGATCGCCGAGTTCGACTTGAAGCTGGAGAACACCATCCACAGCATTGGAAAGAAGAAGACGACAGCGATCGCAACGAGCGAAAGAGTGAAGAGCAGATTGGGGATGCGTCCGACCCGGCTGCGCTGTGCGGTCCTCATGCGCTCACGTTCTCTGGCTTCTCGCGATTGACTCTCGTGAAGACCAACCCCAACGCCACAACAACGGCGGTGAGCACGACGGCCATCGCTGATCCGTAGCCGACATTCCCGAAAGTGAATACAGACTTAACGAGGTAGGTGGTGGGGATCTCAGTGGCGCCATAGGGCCCGCCGTTGGTCATCACATAGAAGAGATCGAACCCTTGGAAGCCGCCCGTGATACACAGCAGCAGGGCGACCGTGATCGCGTTGCCAATCATCGGAACCTTGATGCGGCGAAATAGTTGCCACTCACCAGCGCCGTCTAGTCGGGCGGCCTCGATTACCTCAGTGGGCACCTGACTGAAGGCGGCATAAAAGATGGTCATGTAGAAACCGGCATATACCCAACCGGAGACGACGCTCACCGCGAGCAGCGCGGTAGCGGGGTCGCCGAGCCACACACGTTGCAAATCTTCGAGACCAAAGTTTGCGAGGGCCGCATTGAGTAAGCCGAAGTCGTTGTTGTAGACGAAAGCCCACAACACTGCCACAACCACCATGGGGAGCATCACCGGGGTGAAGATCGCCACCCGGAACCACAGCGATCCTCGGCGCCTCACGCTGACGAGGCCGGCGAGCACTAGACCAACAACGACCTCAAGCAGAATCGTCGCCGCAATGTAGATGAGCACGTGCACGAAGGAGTCACGGAACAGAGTGTCGTTTGCGGCCTTGATGTAGTTGTCGATGCCGACAAAAACCATCGTGCCGTAGCCGTTCCACTCCGTGAAGCTGTAGGCAAACGTCATGATCACGGGAAACAGCACCGCGAAACCGAACACGGCCATGGTGGGCACCAAAAACAGGTACGGGGTGACCCTGCGGTTCGGTTTCATCGGTTAGGGGCCTCTCACGAAGGTTGCTGATCGCCCGCCTCGGGTTGGCGGGCGATCAGCAAAGTTGGCTAACTCGCGCGGGACGCGTTAGCCAAGCTTCTGATCTATGCCGGCAACGGCATCCTCGGGAGTGCTTTGGCCACCCAGTACCTCAGCAAGCGCCGCATACAGTGCGTTTGCGGTCTCAAGGTCGTAGCCGGTGTCTGGCGGAAGAACGATTGCGGGAGCCGTCTCCAACATGTCAATCAGACCGGCACTTCGTGAGTCGATGTCCTCGCCGGTGGATGCCGAGAGAGCCATTGGGGTAAGTTCAGCGCCGATGAACGCCTGAACGTTCTCGTCGTTGTTGAGCAGTGCAAGGAACTCTGCAGCCACATCTTGCTTGCTGCTCTTGGCGTTCACGACGTATCCGGTAACAACGCCGATGACGCTGTCCTGGTCGCCAGCACCGGGCATGCTCGGCAGGTTTACATAGTCGAAGTTGAGCTCGGGAGCTTCGTCGATTGCCCAGCTCACGAGCCAAGAACCGATGGCGTGCATCGCTGCCTTGCCCTGGAAGAAGAGCTGTGCGCCCTCATTGTCGTCAACAGCATTCGCGCTCTCGTTGACGCAGTTGTGGTCGGCAAGATCCTTGACGTAACCGAATGCCTCAACCCATTCCGGAGTATTGAAGTCGGTTTCGCCAGATAATGCTGAGCTGTAGACGTCTTCGCCAACAACCCGCGAAGTCATATGGGCCAACCAGTTGCCGGCCGCCCACAAGTCTTTGTTGCCAGAAGCGATCGGGATGATGCCTTCAGCATCGAGCGCGTCGCACGTGGCAAGCAATTCGTCCCACGTCGTAGGAGGGGTGAGTCCGGCATCCGCAAAGATGTCTTCGTTGTACCAGAGCACGTTCGCCACGTCTGCTGCGTGCGGAACCATAACCACGGCATCGTCGACGGTCAGCGAGGTGAAAACCTTTTCGTCGAAGAGTCCAGCGATGGGGCCCGTTGTCACCGCATCAGTGAGATCTGCGGCAAAACCATCTGCGGCGCGCTGCTCAAGGCGAGCACCCGCCCATTCAAAGTAGATATCGGGAGCGTTGCGACCATTGAGCAGGTTCGGGAGGCCAATAGTTTGGTACAGGTCGTCATCCTGGTAGTTCATCTCGACCGTGACATCGGGGTTAGCTGCCTCAAACTGGGCGGCAACATGATCCCAGACCCGAATCTGGGCTTCACCGGGTGAACCCATTGCGATGCGCAGAACGTTGTCATCTGAGCCGCCGTCACCAGCCGCGCAACCGGAGAGGATGAGAGCAGTTGCGCTCAGCGCCGCAACGGCAGCGGTGGTCACTTTTCGCCTATCGGTCATGATCAGTCCCTTGCTGTAGGTGATTCACTAGCGGGTGGTGCGGGTGGTGCAGGTGGTGAGCCCCCGGCGGCGACAAGCTCCGCCAAAGTCATATCGAGCAGATCGCCGAACACACGACGATGCGCACTTCGCAGCTTATCGAGGAAGGGGCGAAGAACGGTGGAGCCATCAGAATCGAGCCGACCGTCAGCCGCAAGAGTCGCGATCGCGACTAGGGCGTGAGCCCCTACACGGAACGACTCAAGCCACGGGCGAACCTCAGAGATCAGTTGCGGATTGCTGACGGGGCCGTCGAGCAACCGATCGGCAGCCTGCACCATCGACTCCGCACGCTGCAATAGTTCGGAGGCAGCGAGCGCGCGATCGCCATACTCCAGCTCGAAAGTGAAGTGTTCGAGGGCCTCAGCGAGATCCGGGGCATCGTCGAACGAGAGGCACGAGAAACGAACGGTGTCAGCAAAGAGACTGAAATCTGCGACGTCCTCTGGGCCAACGACATCCAGAAGTGCCTGCTTCCAACTGGCCTCTGGGGCGTAGCCTTCGGGGTCACGCAAGTAGTCGGCGATCGTGGCAAAGGGGATCTTGGATGACTCGAAGAGTTCCATGCCGTTAGCAATGATGCCGGTCGAGAACCGAAACAGCTGCGGGTCGCGACCCTGGTACGGCCCAATGTGGAGCTCGTGGCCCATCGCCACATCGTTCACGGGGTAGTTGTCCCAGTACGTTGCCGGGCGGCCAGTTGAGCGAGCAAAAGCAGCCGCGTCGTTGAGGTCGAGGGTGGGCGAGCAGATTGCGCGGCCCGTCCAGAACAGGTCAATGCGGGGGTCGATTCCGCTGCCGAGACGAGTGATGTACTCCTCGGTGCCATCACCCCAGTACTGCGTGGGGCAAACCGTGAGATGGGTATCACTGGTGAATTGCGAGAACACGCTGCCGATGAGCGACTGCTG
This sequence comes from Rhodoglobus aureus, assembly GCF_039527955.1. Lineage (NCBI taxonomy): Bacteria > Bacillati > Actinomycetota > Actinomycetes > Micrococcales > Microbacteriaceae > Rhodoglobus > Rhodoglobus aureus. The sequence continues at coordinate 190,998 of NZ_BAAAKW010000017.1, forward strand.
CGCTTCAACCAAATCTGTGAAGGCCGTTTTATCTTCGGGATGCTGCAATCGCGTCGGGATGTCATCGAGCAGCAACCCAAAATTGGTGACGCCCAATTCGCGCACGGCGGTGTACTTGGCAGTCAACATCTCGTGGTCTTCGCTGCTGGAGTATCTGATGGTGAGCCCAGGGGAGAGGCAATACATGAAGCTCATGCCGTGCTCAGAGCATCGAGCAATCAGCTCGGCCAGGCGTGCGAGCTCGGTGCCGGCGTAGGGGTTGCGCCATTCGTGGCGAACCAGTGGATCATCTTTTGGTGAGTAAACGAACGTGTTCATTCCGCGTTCGGCGAGAAAGCCGATGAGATCGAGTCGTTGCTCGTGACTCCAGGGCGGTCCGTAGAACCCTTCAATCACGCCCCGGATGGCGAACGGCGATGGGGGCGAATGCGTGTGCTGGGAACCGCTCATACCGCGGCTACTTTGGTGGTGTATTTGTGATTACTTGCGTCGCCGCTGCTGGTGTTGCTGCTCTCATAGATGTCAGGAATTACACCCTCGTTCACCGCTAGCTGGATTGCCTGTGCCATCACTGCGTTGAGAATTGCGGCCCCGACAACGGTCGATGTAGCCGAGACGCGGCTATCGATTCCGGTGATGTCAACGGCCGCATCGCCAACAGAACCACCGTTGTCGATGACGACGGTGGCCAGCTCATGCAGCTTGGGGAGCTGGGTTGGGCGCGCTGCGGGGGAGGTGGCGTGGTTGAGGCTCGTGAGCGCGATCACAGGAATTCCCCGAGCCAAAACGCGCTGCACTAGTTCAGATGTGACCGCATTTCTCCCCGAGTTTGAGGCCACGATCACCACATCACCTTCCGCGATCGGATGATCGAGGAGCAGGGCATCGGCAAGACCGGGGAGGCGCTCAAGAGAAGTGCTGAGCGGTGCACTCGAGTGCAGCATGAGCCCCTCAAAGAGCAGCGGTTGAACGTTGACAAGTCCGCCAGCGCGATAGAAGAGTTCTTCGGCAAGCATGTGTGAGTGCCCGGTGCCAAAGACGTGAACGATGCGTTTGGCAATCAACGTGTTGGCGACAAGTCTGGATGCCGCAACAATGTTTGCTGATTCGTCAGTACGCAGTCGTTCAATGAGCTCGATCGCATGCGTGAGGTAACGGTCGGCAGGGGACCCTGCGTCGAGTGCCGTCGGGCTGGACGAGGTCATGATGCTGACTCCTCTTTCCACACATGGATGAGTTCGCGATAGATGTTGTCTGCCTCTCCTTCGCCGAGTAATAGAGCTCCGTCGAGTGCTGAGGCATCCGCGGGTCGGAATGAGAGTCCGTCTGCGGCGAGGAGTTCGACTACTCGAGCGAACAGCACGGTGTTAGGGCCGAGCAGTTTGCCGCCAAGGGCCAGGGGAGCATCTTGGCCGACCCAGTGCAGGCCAACGCGAGCGGTGTCAAACAATTCGCGTGCGGCGTCGTTGACGATGGCGTTTGCTACAGCATCCCCTTCGACTGCAGCGGTGAGTACGTCGCGGGCGAATTGCGAGATGCGGTTGACGGGGCGGTGCACGCTATGAAGTCGCGCAGCGAGATTGTTGAGGCCAGCGAACTGATTCTCGGCTCGCTCGGTGAGTATGGTCGTTTCGCCGCGGCCGTCGAGCTGTTTAAGCACTGCGGAGACTCCGCGGCTGCCAATCCAGAATCCGCCGCCGGCGTCGCCGAGGAGGTAGCCGTGCCCGTCGATGACTCGTGATTCGCCGCTGTCTTTCAGTGCCAAGCACCCGACACCGGTTCCCGTGATTAAGGAGACGCCGGCTTCAGCAGACAGCGCACCGGCGTGCGAGGTGACGGTATCGTCGGCGATCCATACTTCGCGCGCGCCGGTGGTTGCGCCAATGAGAGCGCCTAGTCGGGAAGCGGATGCGGCATCGGCGGGGGAGGTGGTTAGCCCAAGAACAACACGATCAACTGGCGCAAAGTGGCCATGCTTCCAGGCGCTCGCGATCGCGTTGAACACCGACCGCACGGTATCGCCCTCGAGACGGCTGACACCATCAACTTCGACAGTTCCTGGTTGTGCGGAGCTTTTGAGACGGATGCCTGACTGGCCACCGTCGACACCGAGAACGGTTGGCATCAATTGTTCCTTGCTTGTTCAGGAGCGAATGCCGCACCAGAGACCTGGGCGGTGAGTTGATACTTGTCGCCGCGGTAGAAACAGTTGGCGATCATGATGATGGTGCCGCTCGAATCGGAGTCAACCATCCGAATGCGTAAACAGGCCTGATCTTCGGCGATGGTCAGGAGTTCACGCACGCGCTGGTCGGGCAGCACTGGTTCGATGGAAACGCTCGCTGCGCCGGGGGCGATGCGGTAGCGCGTGCTGAGGAGTTCGTAGAGGGAACCTCCGAGGTCGCCCCCGTTGATTCCGGGAACGAGCGCTTGCGGAATCCAGACAGTTTCGACCGCCATCGCTTCGCCGCTGCCTAAGCGCAGCCGGGTAAAGCTGACCACAGGGTCTCCGAGCGTGATCTGCAATTGCGCTGCGATCGCGGCGTCGGCGGCGGCAACGCGGTAGGCCAGCAGGCGGGCGCTTGGTTCGAGGCCGCGGTCGCGCATGTCTTGAGAGAAGGAGGTGAGCCCGAGTAAGCGAACGAACGGCTGAGGAGTCACGTAGGTGCCAGAGCCGTGACGGCGCTCGACGAGACCTTCGGCGACGAGAGAATCGACTGCGCGGCGGATGGTCATTCGAGCGACGCCCCACTGGGCGCTCAGGTCACGCTCGCTGGGCAGGCTCTTTCCTGCCTCTGTCGACGCCACTAATTCGCGAAGGCGCGCTCTGAGCGTGTTTCTGGTTGATTCCACAACGACTGTCACCTTCACATTAGAGCCCATTTGGCTACCTCTGGTAAAGGGTTGTATAGACCAATTAGGGCTGCACGTTGATGTTACCTGCCCGAAACATCCCCGCAAGTTCAGGGTTGATGCTCGTTGGTCACCAGTTCCTTGTACCCCGTATAGACCACTCTGTGTCCAAGGCGTGATATGCCATTTAGACCACTTGACGCACGTTATATGGTGAAGCCATGAGCCATATCCGTTCAGCAGGCCTTCAGGATCTCCCGGGCACCTACCGAGTTTGCTTACAGACTGCGGATGCCGGAACAGACGGGAGCGCTCTCTACGAGAATCCCGACCTCCTCGGCCACATTTATGTTGGCTCCTATCTCGTGGGGCAACCGGAGTTCGCGTTCGTCATCGCAGATGAGTTCGGAGTCGCTGGCTATGTGCTCGGGACAGCCAGCACGCGCGAATTCGAGGCGTGGCAAGAGCGTGAGTGGTGGCCAGCATTGCGCGCACAGTACCCGCCGACCAGCGGATCGGGTCTCGATGATGAACTGATCTCCCACCTGCACACGCCGGTCGCCGTGCCCGACGCCGTGGTCGCGAACTATCCGGCACACCTTCACATCGACCTGCTACCACGTGCCCAAGGCAAGGGGTTGGGGCGAGTGATGCTGGAGACTCTTTTTGTGGCGCTTCGCGCTCGCGGTGCGCACGGCATCCACTTAGATGTTGGCGAAGACAACCACAACGCGATCGCGTTCTACCGCCACCTTGGCTTTGTGGAGCTTGCTCGCGGAACCGATTCGATCTACATGGGAATGGAACTGTCGTGATCTTGCCTGAGCCAACTGCAGCACCGCTCCGGGGCGGGCCGACCCTGCGCTGGGGCGTACTCGCTCCAGGTGGAATTGCCACTGACTGGGTGGCCGCGATGCACGCGAACACTGACCAGCGAGTAGTTGCTGTGGCATCGCGCTCGGCTGAGCGTGCCGCCAAGTTTGCGCAGAAGAACGGCGTCAAGCGTAGTTATGGCAGCTATGAGCAGTTGGTGGCAGACCCCGAGGTGGACATTGTTTATATTGCGGCGCCTAACATTTTTCACCGACCGCTGGCCCTGCTTTCGATTGCGGCAGGTAAGCACGTTCTCATCGAGAAGCCGCTCGGCATTGATGCCGCCGATGCTCAGCTGATCGTTGATGCCGCCCGAGCTGCAGGCGTGTTCGCGATGGAGGCCATGTGGACCCGCTTCTTGCCGCAGACCACGATGATTTCCCAGCTACTTGCCGACGGCGAGCTCGGTGATGTGAAGATGGTCACCGCCGATTTTGGTGCCAACTTTGGTGCGCCGAACGGGCAGCCGGTTTTCGACCCGGCCATGGCCGGAGGTTCGCTGCGCGATATCGGAATCTACCCCGTGTGGTTCTCTCGCTTCGTGCTCGGAGCACCCACCTCGGCGGTGGCGACGGGGCGGATGCTCGACACCGGTGTTGATGGCCAGGCGGCGATGATCCTCGGCCATGCCGCCGGTGCCCAAGCCGTGTTGCACACGACGATGCTTGCTGACACCCCCACGGAGGCCCGCATCAGCGGCACGCGTGCTCGCGTCGAGGTGCGCACTCCGTTCTATGCGCCAAACGGGTTTGCGTTTGTGCGCGACGATGAGCGCACCGAGTTTACGGATGGCACTGGGCTTCGCGGCCGCGAAGGGCTCGCGTTTCAGGCGACGGCGATTGCCCAACACATTGCAGGTGGGCGAACCGAGGCTCCCGAGCATCCACTCGATGTGTCGGTTGCGATCCTAGAAACGCTCGACTCGCTGCGCGCTCAGGTAGAAGCGGGCTAGCTCGGGGGCAGCTCGGTTCGGTTCGGCGGCCTAGCGCGGCCCCGCCGGCTACGCGGCAGCTTTAGCGCGCGAAAGGTCGACGAACAGGTCGGTGTTGAACTTGTAGGCGGCGAGAACTTCGTCGATTACGCGCTCACGTTCGGCATCATCCCACTGCACAGCGTCGAGCTGTTCGCGGTAGGTGTTCTTGAATTCTTTGGGCTTCGCGATCTCATCAAACAGGTAGAAGCCGACACCGTTGGTTTCGAATCCGAACTGGCGCTGCATGATGGTGCGGATGACTTGCCCGCCCGAAAGGTCGCCGAGGTAGCGGGTGTAGTGGTGGGCGATGAACCCGCCAGCCCAGTCTTGGGCAGCAATGTCACGCACGCGGGCCGCATAGGCGGCAGCGGTCGGCAGGGGAGTGATCTGATCGCGCCAGTCGGCACCAATCAGAAATTTTAGGTCGGCTTCAATGGCGGGCAGTCGAGTCAGTTGCGATGTGATGAACGGCGCGGCAACCGGGTCGGCCGCAAAGTGGTCAGCCGCAGCCTCGATAGCTTCGTAGATGAAGTAGTGCTGAGCTACCAGTGCAATGTAGTCATCGTGGCTGCCCTTGCCCGTCATGAGATCTTTCATGAAATCGGCACCTTCGCTGTCGCCGTGGCTTGACCACGTGCGCTCGCGAAGGGCCTGCGAGAAAGGAATAACAGCCACTGAGGTCTCCTAGCGAGGTTAGTTAGGTGACCCTCACTCTAGCGGGATGACGAGTGGCTCCGCATCGTCCAAAAGGTTAGTGTTCGCCGGGACTGTATCGTGAGCGAGTGACTGCGACTGAACAGCCCCGTGTCCTGGCGACGACTAAGCAATGGTTCGCACTTGTGGTGCTGATGCTGCCCACCCTTCTGGTCTCGATCGACAACACGGTGTTGAGTTTTGCCCTGCCCAGTATTGCTCGAGACCTGCGCCCCAGTGCGGTTGCACAACTCTGGATCGTTGACGTTTACCCGTTGGTGCTCGCCGCTCTGCTTGTCGGGATGGGAAATCTCGGCGATCGGTTCGGCCGCCGCCGCATGCTGCTGATTGGCGCCTCGGGCTTCGGGATCGTCTCCGCGCATCGCGGCCTTCGCCCCCGATGCTGCTTCGCTCATCATCGCGCGGGTGTTCCTTGGAGTCTTTGGTGCGATGCTCATGCCGTCGACCCTGTCGCTCTTGAGGTCGCTCTTCGTCGATCGTCGGCAGCGTCGACTTGCGATCGCTATTTGGGCCGCGGGATTCTCGGCCGGTTCCGCTATCGGGCCGCTTGTCGGGGGAGTGCTGCTCGAGCATTTTTGGTGGGGATCGGTATTCCTAGTCGCCGTGCCGTTCTTGTTGCCGCTGCTCATTTTCGCTCCACTGTTGATCGCGGAATCGAAGGACCCTGCTCCCGGCCCGTTCGACCTCGGCAGTATCGCTCTGTCGATCCTCACGTTGGGGCCGGCTGTTTACGCCATTAAGGTCCTCGCTACGGAGGGTATTGGCGTACTGCCTGTCGCACTGCTCGTAGTCGCGGTGTTCTCGGGCATATTCTTCGTGCGTCGACTCCTTGCGCAGACGAATCCGATGCTCGACATGAAACTGTTCCGGGTGCCGTCGTTCAGTGGTGCGGTGCTCGTGAACCTTGTCAGCGTCTTCTCACTCCTCGGGCTTCTGTTCTTCCTCACCCAGCACTTGCAGCTTGTGGTGGGGCTCAGCCCGTTCGATGCGGCTGTCGCGCTCACCCCCGGCATTATTGTGATCATCCTCGCGGGACTCGGCGTGGTGCCGCTCGTTCGATACGTTCGACCAGGCTTCCTCATGGCCGGCGGGCTGCTCCTGTCGCTTCTCGCCTACGGTTCGATCGCGCTGATCGGGAGCGACGCTACTGTACTGAGCTACATTGTGGCTTTTTGTGTTCTTGGTGCGGGGATCGGTTCAGCCGAGACCTTGTCAAACGACCTCATCATCTCCAGCGTTCCTTCAGATAAGGCGGGGGCGGCCTCCGGCGTTTCCGAGACCGCCTACGAGCTGGGCGCGGTGCTGGGAACAGCGGTGCTGGGCAGCATCCTCACTGCCTCCTACCGGTCGTCGATCGTGATTCCAGACGGACTCACGGCAGTGGATGCGACGGCAGCACGAGAGACCCTCGGTGGTGCCGTGGAGGTAGCCTCCACACTGCCGGAAGGTCTCGGCGAGCAACTGTTGAGTTCGGCCCGTCACGCCTTCGACTCGGGAGTTGTGGCAACGTCTTGGGTCGCCGTTGCTCTTATGGCCGTGGCAATCACGATCACGTTGGTGACCCTGCGCTCAGTGCGGAGCTAAGCGCACTGCCCGTGCAGCCTAGTGACCTTCGTGACTGGGGATGTTGAACAGGTCTTCGGTATCTTCGCCGGCGGGGGCATCCCGTTGCGGAGTAATCGAGCTGTCGTGCTCGCCATGGGGCTGCGCATAGATGCCAGCCTCGGTGGCGGCAAGAGCGGGGGTGGTGAGGGCAGAAACCGCTAGAGCGCCCAACATCAGGGCGGTGAGGTAGCGTGCGGCGCCGGGTGCGGATGCAGTGGTGCGTTTACCTTCACGCTTGCGACGGGCGTGCCGCGCTAGGGAGCCGGCCACAAAAAGTTGGAAGATGGCGGCAATGCCCCAAGGCACGACATCCAAGGCGGCGGCAAGCGCGGGGGTCTGAAGAGTGGATGCCGCGGCAACCAGCAGCCCCCAAGCGACGAGCGGCGCGACTGCTACAACCATCGCGGCGCGGGCAAATGGCAGTTCGTCGCGGGTGAAGGCGAGGATACCCCAGCCAAATTCGATGACGCCGAGAATGGCTAGCGGGATGCCCAGCGCGAGAGGGGAACCGATCACGAGTGCAATATGGATCAGGCCGGTGCCTACTGCGGCAAAAGCGATCCAGGTTCGGGTAATTGTGGACATGACGGTTCTCCTCTCGGGGCGTGAACTGGTGCTGTGTGTGCGAGTTAGGCGTTGACGCTAGCTGCACGCTTGTCGGCACCGAGGCCAACAGCAAGCAAGACGACGGCGCTGGCAAAGTGCAGCACGTTGTCAGCAGCGTTCAAGGCCAAGATGTTGAGGGCCGAACCTACGAGCAGAAGCCCTGCGAAACCGAGCGCAAGGTAGGCGAACCCGATTGTGGAGTTCACAGCGCGAGCTGCCTTCACGTTGGAGAGGCCAGCCAATAGCAGTGCGGCACCGATGAGGATGTGGGCCACGTTGTGGAAGATGTTCACTTCGAACAAGCCGAGCAGCAGTCCACCCTCAGTGGCGAAGAAACCGACGCCATTGGTGACGGTGAAGCCGAGCAGCCCGACGAGAACGTAGACCGCGCCGAAAACTGTTCCCAGCAGGCGGTTAGGTGATTTAGTCATTACAGTGCCTCCTCTGCGCAAACCCGGTGTTCGCGCGGTTGACTCTTATTCGTATCCCTCGACAAAATGGTTTGGAATCAATTGTTCGGGCGCGGTTCTGTACCCAACTTTTCGCACGCACGCTCGTAGAGGCGCACGATTTCGTGCCGGATCTCTGCGCGCTCAGTGATGGTGGTGCTCCAAGGCACGGTTACGTGGTGCTCAATGCCGTCGACGTCGGAATACTGCCAGGTGCCCTCGGTGTCATCGAGAGTGACCATGGCGGCGGAAATCGCGGAGGACTCCGCAAACGCTCGCACGATGAGCAGATTGTCATCGTTGTGGTCGCTGTTCATGTGGGCGAGTACGGCGGACACGATTTCTGCGCTGAAAGTAGTCACGACCCTACGCTAGCTGGGAGTAGACGATTCTGAGTTGAAATATACCCCTAGGGGGTATAACGTGACACGCATGGATGGTATGACTGAGCACGAGACACAGGCACAGAACTCGCACGGGCAGCGCGGTAAGCACGACATGCAGCCGGGCGAGAAGCACCAACCGAGCGAGAAACACGACGCCCACGATGAACACTCAGGCCACGGCGACCACGTAGCCCAGTTCCGTCGGCTGTTCTGGATCATGCTCGTGATGGCACTGCCGGTCGCCGGTTTCAGCATGATGTTTTCCCAGATCATCGGCTACACACTGCCCGACGTCGCCTTCGTGCAGTGGATCTCGCCAGTGCTCGGCACCGTCATGTTCTTCTGGGGCGGCAAGCCCTTCCTCACTGGCGGCCTCTCTGAGTTGAAGGCTCGCAAACCCGGGATGATGCTGCTCATCTCCCTAGCCATCACCGTTGCATTTTTCGCATCATGGGCATCCACTCTTGGTCTCATTGCTCACGAACTCGACTTCTGGTGGGAGCTCGCCCTGCTCCTCGTGGTGATGTTGCTCGGCCACTGGGTCGAAATGCGTTCGCTCGCTCAAACCTCTAGCGCTCTCGACTCGCTTGCGGCGCTGTTGCCCGATGAGGCCGAAAAAGTTGAGGGTGACAGTTTCGTCACCGTGCACCCCTCCGACCTGGTTGTTGGTGATGTCGTGATGGTGCGCCCCGGCGGTCGAGTGCCCGCCGATGGTGAGATCACGGAGGGCCGGGCTGAGCTAGACGAGTCGATGATCACCGGAGAATCTCAGCCGGTTGCCCGTGCTGAGGGTGACCGTGTGGTTGCGGGAACCGTCGCCACCGACAACTCGATCCGCCTGAAGGTGACCGCGATTGGGGATGACACGGCGCTCGCCGGCATTACCAGGCTCGTCGAAACCGCCCAAAACTCTTCGTCTCCCGCCCAACGAATCGCGGACACCGCCGCTGGCTGGCTGTTCTGGTTCGCACTCGGCGCCGCAGCGATCACCGCAGTCGCGTGGACGCTCGTCGGCAACCCCGACGACGCGATCGTGCGCACCATCACCGTGCTCGTGATCGCCTGCCCTCACGCATTGGGTCTCGCGATCCCGCTTGTCGTCTCGATTTCCACAGAGCGTGCGGCCCGTGCCGGCGTGCTCGTAAAAGATCGCCTCGCGCTCGAAACCATGCGCAAGGTCGACACCGTGCTCTTCGACAAGACCGGAACCCTCACCAAGGGCGAGCCAGCTGTCACTCACGTCGTGGCTGTCGGGGATGCGAGCGAAGATCAAGTGATTCGGCTTGCAGCTGCAGCCGAGTACGACAGCGAACATCCGCTGGCCAAGGCAATCGTGACGGCAGCGAAAGATCGTGAGCTCGACCGGGCGACCGCCTCACAATTCAGCTCGTCGAGCGGAGTGGGTGTCGAAGCTACTGTCGACGGTTCCACGATCAGCGTTGGTGGGCCGAGCATGCTTCGCCAGCACGATCAGAGTGCGGTCGAAATGACCACGACGTGGGCAGATGAGGGCGCAATCATTCTGCATGTGCTCTCTGACGGGCACGTGATTGGTGCGATCGGTCTTGCGGATGAAGTGCGCGAAGACTCCCGCCAAGCTGTTGATGCACTCCACGATCGGGGCGTCACCGTCGTGATGATCACGGGCGATGCCGATGCTGTTGCTCAGTCGGTGGCCGCAGAACTCGGCATTGACCGGGTGTTCTCGGGCGTGCATCCAGAAGACAAAGCAAGCAAGGTCGCCGAACTGCAAAAGGCGGGCGGCATCGTCGCGATGGTGGGTGACGGCGTAAACGACGCACCGGCACTTGCCCAGGCGGATGTCGGAATCGCGATCGGCGCTGGAACTGACGTAGCAATTGCTTCGGCCGGTGTCGTGCTGGCAAGTGACGACCCCCGCTCAGTGCTCGCAGTGTTCGAACTTTCGCGACGCAGCTACGGCAAGATGCGCCAAAACCTGTGGTGGGCTGCCGGCTACAACCTCATCTCGGTGCCCCTCGCCGCAGGTGTACTCGCGCCCATCGGCTTCGTGCTGCCCATCTCGGTTGGTGCCCTGCTGATGTCAGCTTCGACCGTGGTCGTTGCTGCGAACGCACAGCTGCTGCGTCGGCTCGACCTGCGGCCCGAAGCGGTTATTCGCAAGGACTAGGCCGGCGGTGGCGGCAGCGCCGCGCATCATCCGAAAACCTCAATCGCTGTGAGTGAAAGGGAGACGGCATGGACGATTCCAGTGACGATCAGTACGACCCCCAAAGCCCCAACGTAGAGCGGCGACGGTGAAAGGTTCGAGTGTGGGTTGTAGCCGGGCAGCCAGTCCTCGACCAGAAGCAGGAAGGCCTCAAAGGCCGACCGTCGTGCGATCACAAGGGTAACGCCGACGGCGATCAGGAGTAGGACTATCGGGATGCCTCCCCAGGGGAAGTCATTCATGCAGCTGCTCCTCGTGCTGGGGGTGATGCGGATCGTGGTTGTGCCTCACCGCGCCCCTTGATTGCGGTGAGTGTTCCGTGCCCGAGTGCGGCGATGACCGCAACTGGGACACAAACGGCAATCGGGTTCCATTCTGTGAACCACACCACCCCGACAAGCCCGAAGCCGACCGCTCGCGGTCGCCGGATTCTCGATCACGGTCAGGAGCATAGGGGGCGCCGACCACGCAATGATGAATAGTCCCGCGATTATGACGCCAGCTAGGGGGCCCGTCCACGCTAACCCCACCCAGAGAGGGCGCTTAAGTAGAGAGCCCTTCATCGCATAGTCACCACGGGGCGGACATTCGAACTAGTCGAGAGCAACTGAGCTCACATCCGACATTGACTAAACCTTTCCGGGAATCGCTCGCTCATGCGTTGTTCTCCGAGAGCATTTCCACGGCCACGGCGTGCCCGCAGTGAGCCGCCGTTTCCAGGAGCTGTGCGAATCACCGAGTTCGGAGCCCCGACGCAACACTTCTTCAGCCCGTGCGAACTCTCCGCGTTCTTCGAGGAGATCGGCATACGGGATCATGCTGACGATCTCCAGCAACGCATAGCCGGCCTGAAGCAGCCTCTCGGCCTCGCATTCTCTTGCGGTCGCCTGAAAGAGTTCAGCGAGCGCGGTGCGAGCTTCCTCATAGTGCCCAATCCCGCGTAAAAGCAACAGTTCGGCACCGTGATCCTTGCGATCTTCCCACATCCAGAATCCGGCGATCCCGGCCGCACGGTTACCGTCAGGTCCGTTATCCTCTGCCGCTCTCAACATGAGGGCCTCGGATGCCGCGAGTTGCCCATCATCCACTCTCAAGTTCCACGCCTCCCGCTCCATGGCGATCCGGTAACCCTGATCGCAGAGCGTTTGGAGCACCTCGCGCGATTCCTCGACACGTTCGCTCTCGTCGAGAGCCCACGCAAGGTTGAAGCCAGCATCGGGATCCTTGCCGACTCGCCAAGCATGCTCAAACGCGGACACTGCTCGCGGCACGTCGGCGAGTGTCATCAAACTGTTCCCCAGGTTGATGCCCGCCCACTCCTCACCGCGCTCGATAGCGGCCGTGAAAATTAGGATCGCAGTGTCGTGGTCTCCACGATCCGCCGCATCGCAACCAAGGTCGGTCAACTCGGAATCAGACAATGACTCGTACATCACTCTCCAATCCTTGACCGCATGTGGTCGCCTTTAATGATCGACGTAGATGACAGCAATCTCGTCCGCCCCGTCGATAGACCCCAGCGTGGTAGGTATCGATGACTTTAGCGAGGTCGCCCTCAGCCTCGCGAACGACGCGGTCGATGGTCGCGGGTTTTGCAGAGATGTCACGTACATCTCGGTAGCGGTCGAGGAGTACTCGAGTCACCGCTGGGCGCTGTACGAACTCGTGCACTTGGCGGCGATATCCATAGCCGAGAGAGGTGTCGAACTCCCATCGAACACCGTTCTCGTCGATCAAGGCCATGGTTATCATCCGGATCCGTCGAGGGGCGGTGTTGCGCGCCTACTCATCTGACTCGCAAGTCTTTCGAAGAGCGCGCGATTGCCGCGGCCCAGCAATGTGCCCAAGCCGCGGCATCGCCCGGCCGCGAGTTAGTTCTTTCCACGAGCGGCCAATCCTAGATCCTTGCGAGCAGCTCGCGGCAACGGCTGGAGGGCGCTTGAGGTGGGTTCCGGCGGCAGGGGGTGCGCGCGCAGCAAGCCGCTCCGCAACCTTTGTGGCGATGGGGAGCGCGTTATTTCGGGTCACTTTTCTATCCTCGGGCCGTTCGACAGCAATTCGATGCGCCCGTAACCGCGGTGCCGGTGGATAGGTAGCCATCTCGCCGATATGCGAAACACCAACCGGCCAGCATGCCGTTCCCAACCCACTCGTGTGGCACGGTCCGGCTGGTTCCAGGTGCCGTAGCCCGACCGTGCAGTCTCCCCGCGTTGATAGCTAAACAAGGCATGTACCAGCGCCGGCAGCGACGCATCATCCACGTTCTCGATCCCCAAGTCCGCGGCCAACTCGGGATCGATGTATTTCCGCAGTCGCCGTTCAAGCTCAGCAGGCTCCGGATGCGCGTCGGGCGGCACCGCAATCGAAACAAATTCGCCGTGCGCAACTAACTTCAGCCGTCGCCCGTGCCCGTCGAATGCTTCGTAGACGCCGTCGACGACATCGATCGCTTCCATCTCCAGGCACGCCATTTCAACGGTCGGGTAAACCATGAGGTTACCCTCCTCGTCGATGACAATCGGAAGAGCCGCATCCATCAGAGCACCACGTCTTTCGCGCACCACGTCGACTGCCGCACCAGCACCAAAGTCATGAGAGCCTCACCGCCCCATTGACCAACGCAACACCCATCACGATCGGTAGTAACGCCCAGTAGTCGCTCATCGGTGTGCTTTCTCAAGAAACAGCGTCGGGTGCGGCGTGGGCTGCAATCCTGAGCCGCACAGGTGTAATTGAAGCTATCGGTTGCGCGACACCAACCTCTAGAGATTTTCATGTTTCGTGGGCTGATGTCCCTCGGTTTGGGTGGAGCTGTCCTGATCCCCGAGCTATCTTCGGAAGTTGAAACCCAATCGGTAGACCACTTGCACGGATAGTCACTGGATCTCAAAATTGTTGAGCGTGGGCCGTAGGGTGCATCCGGAGTCGGGGAGTGCTCGGCTGAGAGGCTTGCGAAGCCGCTCGTCGGGTTCGCTACCGGAGGGGGCGACGCAGGGAAAGTCGTCGCCGTATAGGGATGCGATGACACCGCCCGATGCCTGCGATTGCGGGCGACAATGGGGCATCAATAGGGTTCGACGCTGTGTCTTTTGCCGTCTTACTGTTGTGGCGCAAAGCGGCTTCGCCGCTCGCATGCTGGGCATCCGCTGAGGCACGCCACGCAGATGACTCTCACGCAAAAACTGCCCTCATCGTCAACACGACACGCCGCATGTCCCTCGAACGGGGGGTATGCCTCGCTAGCGCAACGCGAGTAACTTCACTCACTACCCCCTCATTGGGGGTCAGAAACAAACAGAGCAAGTAACATCACCCGCCCCGCCAGTGCGTGCTTACCAGCGCGCCGCCCCCTGCGCTCGCCCCCGTCGTGCGCCCCCAATTAGCGCGACCCTAAGACCGACACCCGAAATGTCGTGATTCCCGATGCATGTGCTTTTTCGCCCTCCCCTGAATGCCCAAACAACCCATCGTGCACTGAGTTCTACCGCCTCAGTGCGAACGTTTTGCTCTCGAGAGTCGAGCGATGAGTGAACTGCGAAAGTTCCCTCCTCTGCCCCAAACCGATCGAGAGCGCGGTCACCTTCGGTTAGTCGAAGCCGCCGACTTCCACCCGCAACCGTCGAGCACGCGCCATCCAGAATCCGGTTTGGTCTGGGCGCGCACTTACCAAACCAAGCTGCTGCTGACCGATGCCGCGATTATCGCCATCACGATGATTGCCGCGCTGATCACGCGCGCTGAACTGACCCGCATTCCCCAGTTTCTGGCGGGAGTGAATCCATTGATGTGGCTCGGGCTCGCCGGCATGGCACTGATGTGGCTCGCGCTGCTCCAGATTTTCCACACCCGCGATCGTCGCGTCATCGGTGCCGGGCCCAACGAGTACAAAAGTCTCATTACCGCGAGCATGACCGTTTTCGGGCTGCTGTCGATCACCCTGCTGATCGTCGAAGCAGGCTTCCCCGGAAAGGCTGCAGTGCTAGTAATGGCGAGCGGCGTCATCGTTCTCCTGGCGAGTCGGTGGTTGTGGCGACGCTGGCTCAACACGCAGCGCAGACTTGGTCGCGCACTATCTCGTGCGGTTGTCGTCGGAACCCGTAGCGAAGTCGACTATGTCATTTCACGAATCAAAGGCAACCTGAGTGCGGCATTTGCGGTCGTTGGTGTGCTGGCTGAACCAGACTCTGAGCATTCGCCGAAATCCGACTCCTCTGCCAGATACGGATTTGGGCCGGAGCGGGTTGCCGAGACAGCCGCCGAGCTGGGCGCTGACGCTGTGATTGTTGCCGGCGACCACGGATGCGGCAACGACTTCATCCGCAACCTCGCTTGGCAGTTGGAGGGCACAGCGGCGGAGCTGATCTTGGCCTCACGTCTCGCCAATGTCGCCGGGCCGCGCATCCACTTTCGACCAGTCGAAGGCCTTCCTCTTATACACGTCGAAATTCCGCAGTTTGAGGGAGGAAAACACGTCGTCAAACGCGGCCTCGACATTGTGGTCTCGGCGCTCGCGCTCGTCATCCTTTCGCCACTGTTTCTCCTCTTAATAATGCTGATCCGTTGGGATAGCCCCGGAGGAGCTTTCTTCAGCCAGGTTCGGGTGGGGCGCAACCTCGAAACGTTCCGGATGTTCAAGTTCCGTTCGATGGTGACAGACGCATCAGAGAAGCTTGCCGAACTCACGGACAAAAATGAAGGCTCCGGTGTGCTCTTCAAGATGAAGAACGATCCGAGAGTGACAGCCATCGGTCGCTTCATCCGAAAGTACTCACTCGATGAGCTGCCCCAGATCTGGAATGTACTGAAAGGCGAAATGAGTCTCGTGGGCCCCCGCCCACCGCTGCCCAACGAAGTGCGTGCTTATAAAGGAAAGGTGAACCGCCGCATGTACATCAAGCCGGGGCTCACCGGCATGTGGCAGATCAACGGTCGCTCCGACCTGAACTGGGAAGACAGCATGCGACTTGACCTCTACTACGTCGAGAACTGGTCAGTCGTCGGAGACCTCGTAATCATGTGGCGCACCTTCAAAGTGCTCATCCACCCGGTGGGGGCGTACTGATGAAACGCTCACCGACCGGCGTTCGTGCCAAAGCAATGAACGGTCCAGACAACTACCACCTGCGGGTCGCCAATAACCCCCAGGCGCCCTCACAGTTGCCGTCGGGAGGCATGTGAGGGCAAACACCCGTCGCTGATGTGTGCCACGAAAGGTGGAACTTTTGTGTACGTGAACGATGCCACGCTGAGCAGAAGGGTCGTACTGGAACCGGCGGCCGTCTCGGGGCGCCGCGGTGCCCTGCGATCCACGCTCACTGGTGTCGGACGCTAAGTCCCCCCAGCTTTGCGAAGCGGACTGTGCCGTCAGCGGCGGGCTAACCTCTCCAGCTGGTTAACGGTCGCTCGCTCGGGCTCAGGCCTTGACCGTCGCTGGAACTATCATCAGACGCTTAGCTTGGCGGAATAGTGTGACGTGGTCACGGGTTCGCTCCAGTGAACGCGCGCTGGCAGTTTCTGCTGCCGATCGAGCCGTTTCACCGCCGCGAGCCCACAACGATCAGGAGCGATATGACTCTTACCCAGCAACTCAAAGACCGCGCGGATTCGTCAGCAGCTACCAAGTCTGCCGAAGACAGCGACACTCTCAGCAACTCGGTGCGCGTAGTAGAAGCGGCCGGCATCATCAACAATGCGTTGAAGGTGGGCGACACGGCCCCCGATTTTGAGCTGCCAGATGCTGCGGGAAACCAGGTGCGTCTGTCTGAGCTACTTAAGGCTGGCCCTGTCGTGATCGCCTTCTACCGCGGAGCTTGGTGCCCGTACTGCAACCTCGAACTCAAGGCATTGCAAGAGAAGCTGCCTGAGTTCCGTGACGCCGGTGCGGCGCTGATCGCGATCTCGCCGCAAACCCCCGACGAATCACTCTCGACCGAAGAGAAGCACAACCTCGAATTCCCCGTGCTTTCCGATGGTGAGCTGACCGCTATCAACGGTTTCGGCCTGCTTCACCCGGTGGATGACCGCACCAAGGCTTTCTACGAGAAGTCGGGCTACGACCTCATGAAGTCGAACGGTGCCACCGGATGGCAACTGCCGCTTCCCGCGACCTATGTGATCAAGCAAGACGGCACGATTGCCTTCGCGTTCGTCAATGCTGACTACAAGCTGCGCGCGGAACCCGCCGATGTTATTGAGGTCGTGAAGGGGCTTTAGCCCACGGTCGGAACGATCGCCGCCCGCTTCGCTGTGGGGTCGCTTCGCGGGCGTAGGCTGGGGCAATGATTGACACCCAAGTTTTTCTCGTGGCCGTCTGGGGATGGTTTTCGCTCGCGATTGTGACCGCAGGACTGGCCGAGATGAAGCGTCGTGGCCGCTTGACCTGGTTTCTCTTAGGCCTCCTTTTTGGCCCGATTGCTACCGCGCTAGTTGTCATTTGGCGCCGCCCCGATTCCCCATTCGGAAAGTAGAAACTGCATGTCTCACCAGTTCGCCAGCTATGTCGCTATCGGTGACAGTTTCACTGAAGGTGTCGGAGATGAACTGCCGGATGGCCGCGTGCGCGGTTGGGCAGATCAGGTTGCGTTAGGTCTTGCGCTTGCTTCGCCCGCGCCCGTCTCCTATGCGAACCTCGCGATCCGCGGACGACTGCTCGCTCCCATCGCTGGGGAGCAGCTGCAGGCGGCTGTTGCCCTCCGACCTGAGCTGATGAGCATCAACGGTGGCGGAAACGACATAATGCGCCCCAAAGTTTCGCTGGAATCGATCACCGACCAACTGCTTGCCGCAGTGGATACGGCGACGGCCAGCGGCATCCACGTTCTCTTGCTGAGTGGTGGCAACCCGAGCAAGCACTTGCCGTTCGGTGCGCTCATATCCACCCGCGGTGATCGTTTGGCGCAAGAAGTGATGTCTCGGGCGTCGAAAGACAACGTGACGTTTGTGAACAACTGGGCCGATCAAGAGCTCGCAAAGCTGCGGTACTGGTCGGTCGACAAACTGCACCTGAACACGCGCGGTCATGCCCGGGTTGCCAGCAATGTGCTGTCGGCGCTCGAGATTCCCGTGCCCGACTTTGCCGCCGATGAGGGGCCAGCGGATGACGCCCGCCCCCGCACCGCGGCCTACTGGCGCGAATACGTGCTCCCGTGGATCGGCCGCCGTCTCACAGGCCGTTCCTCGGGCGACAACCGCGAACCGAAGAGTGCAACCCTGCAGCCTGTGGTGGTTGAGAGGCGCTAGCCTCGTCCCGCAATAACCTCAGCGAGGCGCGGCAACTGGGTCTCATCGGCGAGTGCCGAACCGACCGCAACAACCTTGGCGCCAGCCTTGAGGTAGTCGCCAGCGTTGGAGGCATCCATTCCTCCGGTTGCCACGAAACGCATGCTCGGGAACGGTCCAGCCATTGCGCCGAACCAGCCCGTTCCCAAAATGGATGCCGGGAAGGCTTTCACCCAGGTGAGCCCGGCGCTGGAAGCAGCCTGAACTTCGGATGCCGTGGCGACACCGGGAAGCGGCGGCATGCCTGCATCGAACGAGGCACGAACCACGTCGAGATCGAAGCCGGGGCTCACGGTGAACGCGGCACCGGCATCCGCTGCTTGGCGAACGGTTTCGAGCGACACGATGGTTCCGGCACCGACGGACTTGCCCAGGTCTTTGCCCGCGGCGACGACTGCACGAAGCGCGTCGATGTCTCGCTCGGACTGAATCGGTACTTCGACGGAGTCGATTCCGAGCTCCCACGCGGTGCGAGCCAACTCGACGCTTCGTTCCGCACCGAAGCCGCGGAGGATGGCCATGAGGGGCTGGCCGTCGAAGAGTTGGTCGAGTGATTCGTTAGAGATGTGAGTCATGGGGAGTGCCTTTCAGCGGAGGGAGGTGTTCAGTGTGTGGGGTGGGGGAGGTCTGTCGTGGACTGCAAGACGAGGGCCGCGCGATCGTGGCCGAGGCTGAGGCGTTGTTCTGGCGTGAGGTCGGTGAGGTAACCGCTCAGGTAGCCGGCGGCGAAGGCATCTCCGGCCCCGACGGCTTCAACAACATCAACGGTGTGGGCGGGCACGAAGACGTGGCCGTCCGCGTTGAATTCGGTGGCGCCGACATCTCCGTCTTTGATGACTAAGAACGTGGGGTTGCCGAGCAACGCCCGAACCTCGTCTGGCGTTGTCGTGCCCCAGAGCACTTCCGCCTCATCGAGGCCCACGAGCACGATGTTGGCGCGTTGTGCGATTGCGAGCAAGGTCGGCGCGGCTTCCTCGATCGGCCACAAACCAGCTCGGTAGTTGACGTCGAAGCTCAGGGTGGTGTCGCTCTGCTCGGCGCGGTCGAGCACGGACTCGATGAGGTCGGCACAGGTGGCCGAGAGTGCGGACGTGATCCCCGAGATGTGAGTGATCGCGGCCCTCTCCAACGGAACGTCGCTGAGGTCAGCGGGGGTCATCGCTGAGGCGGCCGATCCGGCGCGATAGTAGATCACGCCGGTGCCGGGATCTTTGAAATAGAAGCCGGTCGGGGCATCCGTGCTGAATTGCACGAGGCTGGTGTCGACTCCCCGCTCACGCAGTTGGCGTTCGACGCGACGCCCGAAAGCATCCGCGCCGAGGTGGCTCACCCAGGCTGCATTATGGCCAAGGGCAGACAGGTGGACTGCGACGTTTGATTCTGCGCCCCCGGTTTCGAGGCGAAACAGCTCGGCGGTTTCGAGGGGCTCGGCCACGGTGGGCGTGATGAGCACCATCGTCTCGCCAATCGCGATGATCTCAGGCTGTTTATTGGGCTGCACGTCTCCACTATCGACCATGTGCGCATTCTGTGCAACACTGTTGCATATACTGCAACAGGCGCGAGCGAGCAGCGAACGCGGCTGAACAGCAACACTGAGGAGCCCGGATGTCACAGAGTGTTCGTCGCGCAGCGCGAATTATCGATTCGATCGCCCGTCGCCCGGCCAGCGTGAGTGAGCTCGCCGAAGAGTTCGAGGTTCACCGCTCCACAATGTTTCGCGAGGTGCAGTCCCTTGAAGAGGTCGGGTATCTGCGCAAGCGCAAAAACGGCCACTATGTTCTTGGTTTGCACCTGATGGCCCTGTCGCACCTTGCTGCCGAGAGTCTTGACCTGAAAGAGATCGCCCACGACCGGCTTGTGCAGCTTCACCGCACCGTGGGCAACACCATCCATCTCGCTGCTGTCGTTGATCAGAGCATCGTCTACGTCGACAAAGTGGAAGACACGAGTGGAGTGCGCATGTATTCCCGCATCGGCAGCGCCGTTCGGCCATACTGCAGTGGGGTCGGCAAAGCGATCCTCGCCGAATTGCCCGCTAACGATCGGGATGCCGTTCTGAACGGTGTCGTGTGGCAAAAGTTCACCGACAAAACGTTGACCACGCGGGAGGAACTCGATGCCGAGCTGGCGAAGGTCAGCGCCCGAGGCTGGGCTGTCGATGATGGTGAGTTCGAAGACTTCGTGAACTGCGTGGCCGTGCCGATTCGCAGTTCGGCAGGTGTCGTTGGCGCCCTGTCGATCACCGCTATCCGGATGGTCGCCGACCTTAACTCCTTGAAATCTCACCTGCCGCTGTTGCAGAGTGTGGCGCGCGAGATCTCCGCGGAGTTGGGCGGAGCCTAACCAGCGCCGCTCCAGGCCGCGGGCACGAGCGTCCACAGGGCGCAAGGGGTTCCTTGGCTGGAGGTGATTTCGTGTCCATCTTGACAGGCGCAGCGGATACCGACAGAATCAACCACACGCTTTGTTGCCTAATATGCACATTATGTTTCGCATAAGTATCTCACCCGGCCCAACGAAGGGAAGCGGCATCCATGACTGACCAGACCGATCAGGCTGACCAGACCGAACCGATTGGCCCCGCCGACGCGAGCATTGCGCCTCGCTACGCCGGAATCGCCACATTTGCCCGCTTGCCTCGCATCGAAGACGTACCGCGCGCCGACATTGCCGTCGTCGGAGTCCCCTTTGATAGTGGAGTCAGCTACCGCCCCGGAGCGCGATTCGGCCCAGCCCACGTGCGCGAAGCCTCACGACTGCTGCGCCCGTACAATCCGGCGCAAGATGTCACTCCGTTCAGCACTCAACAGGTGGTGGATGCCGGAGACATTTCGGCCAACCCCTTCGACCTCAGCGAGGCGGTGGCCCAGATTCAGCAGGCGGCTACCGAGCTGAGCGCCGACGGCAAGCGACTCGTCACGATCGGTGGAGACCACACCATTGCGCTTCCCCTGCTTCGCGTAGTTGCTGAGAAGCATGGTCCCATCGCGGTGCTCCACTTCGACGCCCACCTCGACACCTGGGACACCTACTTCGGTGCTCCGATCACTCACGGCACGCCCTTCCGCCGGGCCTCAGAAGAGGGCCTCATCGACATGCACGCGAGCATGCATGTGGGCATCCGCGGTCCGCTGTATTCCCGCGATGACCTCCGTGACGACGAACGACTCGGCTTTGCGATCATCTCCAGCGTCGAGATCGAGACCGAGGGGCTGCAGAGTGCGATCGAACGGATGCTCGCCCGCCTCGGCGATCGTCCGGTTTACGTTTCGGTCGACATTGATGTGCTCGACCCGGCCCACGCGCCCGGTACCGGAACTCCAGAAGCTGGCGGAATGACTAGCCGCGAACTGCTCGCGATGCTGCGCGCTCTGCGCAACGTCAACATTGTGGGGGCAGACGTTGTCGAGGTCGCCCCCGCCTACGATCACGCGCAGATCACTGCCGTGGCGGCATCCCATGTGGCCTACGAAATCATCTCGGCCATGACTCCGAGCACAACTTTGTGAATACCCGAAATCAACGCACAATCGAAAGGACACCGATGTCAACCGCACCCGAATCGTCGATGAAGCGAGAGTCCGTTCTGGAGACTCGTTCTATCGACTATGTACCCCGCGCCGAGAGGCACGGCAAAGTTTGGCACCAGGGGCCATTCTGGTTCGCCGGCAACTTCGTGTTGCCCACCCTGGTTACCGGATTCATCGGTCCCGTGCTTGGGCTCAATGTGGCGTGGAGCATCCTCGCCGTTGTTCTTGGCGCCGGACTCGGTACCTTCTTCATGGCGTTCCACGCCAACCAGGGCCCGCGGATGGGGCTCCCGCAGATGATCCAGTCGCGCGCTCAGTTTGGGCGTCGTGGCGTAATCGTGCCATTCACGGCAACAGTGTTCGTTTACGTGGGCTTCCTTGTATTCGACGTGATCCTCGCGACACAGGGGCTGCAGCTGGTGTTGCCAGGCGGCAAGCTCGTCTGGTATCCGATCTTGATCATTGTCTCGATTGTGATCGCGGTGGTCGGCCACGACCTGCTTCACTTCATTCAACGCTGGCTTACCGGTCTGCTTGTGGCTGTCTTCGCCATCATCACCGTTTTGGCAATCGTCAACTACTCGGGTGTTGGAGCTGCTATCGCAACCGATGAGACCGCGCTCGGGTGGAACACCACTGCGTTCTTGGTGCAGTTCTCGCTCGCTGCTGGCTACAACATCAGCTACTCGGTTTATGTATCCGACTACACGCGCTACCTGCCGCAGAATGTTTCGGCACCGAAGCTCATCACGTGGGTTTACGTGGGTGCTGCTGGGTCAGCTATCTGGCTGATGTCGCTCGGAGCACTGCTTGCGGCAAACATCCCGAATGCGGATGCCATCGGCGCCATCAAGGAAGTAGGAGACACTCTCTTCCCCGGCTTCGGTACCTTCGCCGTGCTGGTTTCGACGGTTGCTCTGCTGTCGATCATGGGCGTGAACGCGTATGGAGCGATGCTTACCGGTACGAGTGCTGTTGACGGGTTCAAGAGGGTTCGTCCGACCCAGCGTTTGCGAGTCGTCGGGCTCAGCGCTGTTGGACTACTCACATTGCTGATCGCGTTGCTGATTCCGGACGCCTACTTGGGCAGCTTCACTGACTTCGTCATCATGATGCTCTACTTCCTCGTGCCGTGGACCGCGGTGAACCTTGTGGACTTCTACCTGGTACGTCACGGCAAGTACGCCATCGCCGAAATGTTCTCGCCGAAGGGCATCTACGGCAACTGGGCGTGGCGGGGTGTAACTGCGTACCTCATTGGGTTCGTGGCAATGATTCCGTTCTTCTACACCTCGTTCTATGTCGGCCCTGTTGCTGCCGCTTTGGGTGGGGCTGACCTGTCGTTCGTGGTTGGTCTGCTCGTATCGGGAGTGCTGTACTACGTCTTCTCGCGCAACCTCGACCTCACGGCTGAGGATGCTGCCCGCGAAGCTAGCGAGCGTACGCTCGAGGGCACCGGCCACTAGGCACCGGCCAAATCAGTACTGGCCTATAGGTAGGAGAGCGCAATGACTAACAACATGGTGACCGTCGCAAGCTGCCAAGTAACTCTGGTGGTCGGCGATGTCGAGGCAAACCGTCAGTCATTGCGCTCTTCCATAATCCGGGCTGCGGATGCTGGTGTTCAGGTAGTTGTGCTGCCGGAGCTCGCAAACACGGGCTACATGTTCACCGACATTGACGAACTGCGTGCTGCAGCTGAACCAGTAGACGGCCCCACCGTCGGCGAGTGGGCGGCGCTCGCCGCAGAGCGTGACCTGATTATCGTCGGCGGGTTCGCCGAGGCCGGGCGCGACGGCAAGATTTACAACTCTGCTGTTCTCGTCGATGCGTCTGGGGTGCGTGCGTGCTATCGCAAAGCGCATCTCTGGAACACAGAAAAAGCTGATCTATTTACGCCTGGCTCGGGTGTGCCACCTGTGGTTGATACTGCGGTTGGCCGCATCGGCGTGATGGTTTGTTATGACCTTGAGTTTCCGGAGTGGGTACGCACAGTGGCGTTAGAGGGCGCAGATCTGTTGTGTTGCCCCGTGAATTGGCCGCTGTATCCCGCTCCAGAGGGTGAGCGGCCCATCGAGGTCGTCAAGGTTCAGGCTGCTGCGGCAACTAACCGCATGTTTGTTGCTGCAACAGACCGTGCCGGGCGTGAACGAGGGCAGGACTGGCTCGGCGGCAGCGTGATTGTGGATGCCGACGGCTTCCCCCTCACAACGCTCGGGCTTGGCGTGGCTGGGCTGCACATCGCGCACGTCGATCTGAGTGACGCCCGCAATAAGACGATCAGCGAACTCAACGATGTTCATGCCGATCGCCGCCCCGAACTCTACTTCAAAGCCGAAAGGCGAGCCCATGGCACCGCATAGTTCTGTGACCGCGACGACTGTTGCGATCATCCAACACCCGCCTGCTGTTCTTGATCTTGAGGAGTCGCTCACTCGTGCGGTGAAGCACATTGCGGATGCTGCAGAGCACGGCGCCCACCTGGTGGTCTTTCCCGAAACGTGGCTGACCTGCTACCCGGCATGGGTGTTTGGGTTGGCCGGATGGCGCGACGAGATCGCCCAAGGCTGGTACGGCAAGCTATTGGAGCAGAGCCCGGTCGTTGGCGAACCGGGTTCGGGCGACGACGATCTGGAGCCACTTCGGGAGGCTGCCCGCAGCAATGCGGTGACTGTCGTGATGGGGTTGAATGAGCGCGCTGGCCGCGAGTCGGGCACGCTCTACAACTCACTCATCACTATTGGCCCTGATGGCGAGACACTAAATTTGCACCGCAAGCTCACGCCGACCCATACCGAACGCATCGTGTGGGGCGCCGGGGATGGCGCGGGTCTGCGGGTTGTCGACACTCCCGCCGGCCGTGTGAGCGGGCTCGTGTGTTGGGAGCACTGGAACCCATTGGCGCGTCAGGCATTGCATGCGCAGGATGAGCAGATCCACATTGCGGCGTGGCCAGATGTTCCCGAAATGCACCACCTGGCGTCGCGCACCTATGCGTTCGAGGGCCGCTGCTTTGTAGTCTGTGCCGGCCAGTATTTGACGACCGACGATGTGCCCGCCGAACTTCTCGATGCCTACCGACAGGGTGTTGGACCGGATGCTCCTGAGCACGGCGTTCTCTTCGATGGCGGTTCTGGCGTGGCTGGTCCCGACGGGTCCTGGGTTGTCGAGCCCGTTGTGGGTGAAGCTCGCACCATCATTGCAACGCTCGACTTGAGCGCACGGAATGCCCACAGTCACGATCTCGATGTTGCTGGCCACTATTCGCGCCCCGACGTGCTGACGCTCAACGTTGATCGCCGTCGGCAGCTGGGTGGGGTTCAATTCATCGACTAAGTCTCGTTCGTTGAGCGGTGCCGTCGTCGCCGCTACTCTGCCTCGGGGTCGAAGACCTGGCCGTCGTCATTCTGCACGGCCCAGCTGAACCACATCTCGAAATAGAACGGGATTTCGACGGCGTCGGGTCCGACAATCTGCAGCTCGCCGCCATTCTTCTCAAGGGTGACTTCCTGACCATCGACGATCGTCTCGTAGCTGCGGCCGTCTTCCAGTTGCAGCCACGGGGCAGCCACATGGGTGTCGCCGACGGTGAACGCGACGAAGATCATTTTCGATGGATACCGGTCGTCGATTCGGCTCGGTGCGAAGTAGAAGCTTTCGCTGTCGTCGTAGCCGGCGTACGGGTTGTTGTCGTAGCCGCGGGAGTATCCGGTGTCTTCGCTCAGGATTGCGGCATCCGGATACCGGTCTTTGATCTCGCCGACGCTGAGAAGTTGAAAGCTGTGCAACTCGAGCTGGTTCGGGTAGTGCTCGCCAGCGAGCGCCTTTCCGGTGCTCTGCTGCCACAGGGTTTCGGTGTTGCGATCAAACATGATCATGTTGCTTTCCAACAGTCCACCGCTGACCCCGAATGTGGTGGTTTCCCCGCCGGGAAGCACGCTGTCGAAGACGGCGGCACTTCCGCAGAGTGGGCAGAAGGTGACCGAAATGGGCGAACCATCAATCGTGTCATTGACGATCTCGTGCCAAACGAGAATGTTGTAGGGGTAAGCCTTGGTTTCGGTTTCGCCCTGAACCAAGATTGCTTGCACCTCATCCGGATGCTCGAAGCTTGCTACTGGCTCGAACTGGGGTTCATCGATCGCCGGGATGCCGTCTTTTGGCGGCCCGCCGCTGAGGGCCTGGCTGATTGCCGGGTCGGCCTGCGACCAGTCAGTGCTGGGGAAACTTTGCTGCAGGAAGTTGGGAATCTCTACCGTGCCCGACACGGGACCGGATGCTGCTGGCGATGCCCCGGGTGCCGGCGCAGAGTTGTTCAGCGCGCTCAGGGAGATCGCAGCGATCACGGCGGCAACGACGACCGCAGCGATCACGATTACGGCAGTTCGCTTCTTCATGGTCTGGCTCCCGTCCTGGCGTAATTCGCGCTCGGTGCGCCAAGACTAGGCCGGCGTGAACCCATCTGTCTGTGACGTAGGGCACAGTGGCGCAAAGTGCCAGAAGTGCAGTTCGCGGCCCGAGCAGCCTATGAGTAGGAAGCTAACGTTATGAGTGGAAAGCCAACGTTATGAGTAGGAAACTAGTGTTGAACGTTGCTCTGGTAACCACGGGCGAGGGGCATCGACCGCAGCGCGAAAAGGCCCAAACGCAGTGTGACCGTTACAGTAAAACCGTGAACTAGAGTTGCACTCATGTCGAAGATCACGCTGTTCTTGTATCGAGTCGGTGGAGAGGTTGCCAATCTTGCCCAGCTGTTTCTACAAACATCTGGTGGCGGCAACGGCGACCCGATGCGTTTCGACGAAACGGCGAAGCGCCGCACAAAGTCGGCCTCCAAGAACAACCGGAAGCGCCGCCGCCCCTAGAACAGCGCGCTAAGATCCGCCGCCGATCCACCGAGCAGGCTAGGAAACAGCGCTCGAGGCCGCCCACAGGTTGATGTCGGCATCCTTGGCGTGTTCGTCAATTGCTGCCAACTCGGCAGGCTCGAATTCGAGGTTCTGCACAGCGGCGAGATTCTGCTCAAGCTGGCCGACACTCGAAGCACCGATGAGGGCGGACGTGACACGGTTGTTGCGAAGCGCCCACGAGATCGCGAGTTGCGCGAGCGACTGTCCGCGACCGGCGGCAATATCGTTGAGCGCTTTCACGCGAGTGAGGGTCTCGTCGTTGATCATTTCCGACTTGAGCGAGCCACCCTTGGCTGCGCGCGAGTCGGCGGGGATTTCTCCGAGGTAGCGGTCAGTCAACAACCCTTGGGCGAGCGGCGAGAAGGCAATAATGCCCAAGCCGAGTTCGTCGACGGTGTCGAGCAGTCCGTCTTCGACCCAGCGGTTGAACATTGAGTACGAGGGCTGGTGGATGACCAGCGGGGTGCCGAGCTCGCGCATGATTCGCACAGCTTCTCGCGTGAGTTCGGGCGAGTAGCTTGAGATGCCCGCATAGAGGGCGCGGCCAGACGTCACCGCAGTGTGCAGCGCGCCCATCGTTTCTTCAAGCGGAGTGTCAGGGTCTGCGCGGTGGGAGTAGAAGATGTCGACGTAATCGAGGCCGAGTCGCTTCAGCGACTGATCGAGGCTTGCGAGCAAGTATTTGCGCGAGCCCATAACGCCATAGGGTCCCGGCCACATGTCGTAGCCGGCCTTGCTCGAGATGATCATCTCATCGCGGTACGGCAGAAAGTCTTCACGAAGGATCTGGCCGAAGTTTGACTCCGCAGAGCCCGCGGGCGGCCCGTAGTTGTTGGCGAGATCGAAGTGCGTTACTCCGAGGTCGAAGGCTCGCCGAAGAATGGCGCGCTGGTTTTCGATCGGCTTGTCATCGCCAAAGTTCTGCCACAGTCCGAGCGAAACCGCGGGCAGTTTCAGGCCACTGCGACCCACTCGGCGGTAGGGCATCGGTTCGTAGCGGGATTCATCAGCGACATAGACCATGTGCTCATGCTCCCACAGCTCGCCTGGCCGTCGCCGCCCTACTCCGGCACAACCCAGAGCGCCTCGCAGGGCAAATTTACGGTGACGTTGTTGCCGACGGTGATCGGCTGCCTGGGGGTGGCTTCGGTGTGAACCTCGGCGTCTCCGACCCGAACGACAACTTCGCAACGTGGGCCACGACGCGCGATCGACGTCACCACACCGCTGAGTTGGCTTGCGCCGGATGTCTGGCACACCGTAACGCCAGCATTGCCAGTAGCGGGTGCTCCAGCATCCACATCATTACCAGATTGCTGCAACGCAACAGTCACCGCCTCGTGCCGGAAGACGAGAGTCGCGGGGCCGGAAGGGAGCTCGCTCGTGACCGCAATGGGTCCGAGTCCGGAGTGATGCACGCCTTCCTCGATGACGCCAGCGAACGCATTCTTTCCGCCGAGCAGTCGAGCAACTGCGAGTGATGCCGGACGGTGGAAGACATGATCAACAGTGTCGTGTTGCAGGAGCTGACCGTTCTCCAAGACGACGATCCGCTCGGCCATCGCACTCGCCTCATCGCGGTCGTGGGTGACAAACAGGATTGTCGGGTTCACGGCCGCCCGAATGTCCGCGATCATCGCGTGCATCTCATCCTTGAGCCCAGGATCGAGCGCGCTGAAGGGCTCATCGAGCAGAAGAACCGACGGCTTCGCGGCGAGAGCGCGGGCCACAGCGATCCGTTGCTGCTGGCCACCAGACAGAGAGTGGGGCGACCGGGAAGCGAACGTGGACATCTGCACCATGTCAAGGTGTTCGCGGGCTCGTTCCCGAGCTTGCGCGCGCCCTAGGCCAGCGGCGCGATCGGCAAATGCCACGTTGTCGAGCACGGTGAGATGCGGAAACAGCAGCGGGCGTTGGAATACCATCGAGATACCCCGCTGCTCCGGAAGAAGGTCGGTGACATCGCGGCCGGCCAACCGCACCCGGCCGCCGTTGGCATCCTCGAGCCCGGCGATGATCCGCAGGATCGTGCTCTTGCCCGAACCGCTCGGCCCCACGATGGCGGTGCTTGTACCGGGCAAAATATCGAGGTTCACGTCCTGAAGAGCAGCCGGCGCAACCGTCGAATAGCTCTTGGTGACGGCCGTGAGCGTTATCGCAGAGGTCATCAATTCAGCGGTCATCACTGTCTCCCTGGGTTCAGATTGCGGGTGCGAGACAAAACGCCAAGCAGAATCAGCGGCGGAATAACAGCAGACAACGACAGCACCGCAACACTCGACTCGTTGCCGATTCCGGATGCACTTGAGGCAATGATCAGCGGCAGTGTCACGAGTTCGCCACCTCCCACCACCAGGGTGACGAGGTAATCACTCCACCCCACCAAGAACGCTAGAAACGCTGATCGTGCCAGCGCTGGAGCGATGAGCGGGAGGTGGATGCGCCACAGGGTCAGGCGGGAGCTTGCGCCGAGCGTGCGTGCTGCCTCATCGAAACCATTGTCGTAGGTGGCATAGGCGGCGCGCATCGAGAACGTTGTGTACGGAATCGCAATTGCCACGAGCACCAAGACGACGCCGACGGCTGGTGGCACCCACGCCCGCAACAACACAATGTTGACGCCGAGAACTGCCGCAAATGGCGGCAGCATCACGGGAGAAAACAGCAGCACCGTGATCGCTTTCTCGAAGCGCACCTGACCCCGAGCTAGTGCGCGGGCGGCCATCGCACCGAGCGGCGTAGCGATCGCTGCCACGACGAGCGACAGCACGAGAGAGTCGCCGAAGGCTGCAACTCCGCCGTTGGCGAGCGCCGCCGTGAGCCCTTCGTTGCCGGTTGCCGTCGGAAGTGCATGCGGGTGCATCCACTGGTCGGCGAACGACCACAAAACGAGCGGCAGGAAGGGGAGCGCGAACCACAACGATACGAATACCGTGGACACGATTCGGGCGGCACAGGCAGCCCCACACGATTGAGACAGAGGGCGACCGGGATCTCCGGGCATCCGCCGTTGGTGCTGGTTCTTCCGCGCACGATCGAGATCAACGCTGGTGGTGGAAATACTCATTGCCACGCTCGCATCCGGCGGATCCCGAGCATGGCGACAGCAATAATTGCGCCCGTGAGCAGCAGCGTAATGACCGCGACCGCGGCAGCTTCGGGCCGTGCGGTGAGGCTTGCCGAGTTGAACAGGCGCAGTGCCATTACCGACAACGGTTCCGGGTAGGTCTTGCCCAGTAACCACGCAACCTCATACGAGCCGAGCGTGTACGCGAAAGCGATGGTGGATGCCACCAGCAGCGAGGGGGCGGCCAGCGGAAAGAGAACGAGGCGCAATCTCGCAGAGCGGTGGGCACCCAGAACGGCAGCAGTCTCGTCATAGGAGGTGATGCGGGTAGCAAGCGTGCCGACGATGATGAGCGCCACAAAGGCGGACTCTTTCCACGCGTATTCGGCAATCACGGCAAACCAGGTGGGCCCGGCGACAAGCGCAGGCCACGCCTCCGGAGCAACGCCAAGCAGTCGGGCGAGAACGCCGGAGTCTGAGAGCAGAAGACCCACGCTTGCTGCGCCCACGAGGTGCGGCACCGTCACAGCAGCAGCGCCAAGCGCACCCACGATGCGGCCACCCCAGTTGCCCGAAATGATGAGCACCGCGGTGAAGAATCCAACGACAGCGGCAATCGCGGTAGAAACGACGGCGATGCCGAGCGAGAGCAGCGCCGAGCCGAGTAGGTCGTCGCTCCCCTCAAACGCCGCGACACTCAGCGCTGGCGAACCGACGAGAGGCATCAGCCCCAGACTCTGCACGACCGTCGTGCCGACACCGCCAATCACGACGATTACGACAGGGATGAGGGCAGGAAGAACGAGCAGAGTGGCGCGCAACCGTCGACGTCGCGGCCGTGGCTGCAGCACGGTCATTGGCGAGCGGCGATGCGGGTGCGCCATCCGTCATCGAGCGCTGGCACCCACTCGGCTGACAGCTCGGGGTTCGCATTGCGGGAGAGAACATCGAAGCTCGGAACAACCGGCGACCGCGGCAAAGCATCAAAGAGCGCGCGATCAGCGGCGGAAAGCGCATCCACATCCAGCACCGTGAACTGGCCCCACACTGCGGGATCTGCCTTGGCGAGCTGTTGCTCGACTGACAGCGCCTCATTGGCAACAACCATTGCCCCGGCGATATTGCCGGAGATGCTGGGGATGCCGAAGAAGCTGGCATTGCCTAACGTTCCGTCGTCGACGGTCAATACTCGCGTCGTCTCGGGAAGGGTGCCGTTCTCGACGAGAGCCGTGAGGGTCGCCGGGCCGTACGTCATCATCATGTCGATCTCGCCGTCGGCATACAGCTTGGTCAACTGTTCAGACGTTGCCGGGTAGGTCGTGCCGTCGCGCCACAAGGAGGGAGCGAGCTGGTCGAGTCGCTCATAGAGGGCGGGCGAAAGCTCAGCGAAAGCCTCATCGCTATAGAGCGACGGAACATTTTCGTGACCACCAGAGACGCTGTAGAGCACCTCTCGCAAGAATGCTGAACCAGTGAAATCTGGAGCAGCGGGGTAGGTGAACCGGCCAGGGTTAGCTTCGGCCCAGTCGAGGATGCCCTCGATAGTGGTCGGGGGGTTGGGCACCGTGGCCGAGTTATAGACGAAGGAGAATTGCGCCTTGTGCCACGGAGCCTCGCAGCCATCGACCGGGGTGCCAAAGTCTTTCGTGAGCAGCGGGTCGGTTTCTGAGACCGCGCTCATGTTCGGCAGCAGTCCCGTCCAATCGCACAGCCACGCATTTGCCTGCTTGCCGGTGCGAAAGTTGTCGCCATTGATCCACACGAGGTCGACGGCGCCATCGGTGGTGCGCCCAGCCTGCAACTCGGTAAACACCCGGTTCAGGGCATCCTTCGTGTCGGCGATCGGAACCCGCTCTAGAGTGACTCCCTGCTCGGCGGCAGCGGGAGCCAGAACATCATCGACGTAGGCATTTCCTTGATCGTCGCCGCCCCACATCCAGAGCTTCACGGTCTGACCCTGCGCGGCTTCGTGAACGGCCGCCCAGTCAGAGAATTCGGGACCCTCTGTGCTGGCAGCTGGCGCCGTGCACGCTGTCAATGCGAGAGCGCTGACAGCGAGAGTGGCAAGGGCAGGAATGATCTGGCGACGGGCAGGCCGATTGGTTGCACGGCGGAAGGGTGTCCGGGTCAGCACTCGAGTGCTCCTTGGGGGTCGAGGGGGGCGTTCGGTCGCAGCGGGCAGTACTCCTGTGCAGCGCATGCCAACGCTACGGCGACGGGCCGCCGCGCTCAGTAAGCCACATCACATACGCAGTAGCGGTCGCGGACGTAGCATTGGTCCAATGAACAAGACTCGCGCGGCAACCCTGTGGCGAGCCGGCGTGCTCGTCGTTTTTTTCCTCGCAGTTGTAGTTGTAGCGCTTACCATTCAGCTTCCCTCCCTGGAACAGATCCATTCGTGGACCGAGAGCGCGGGCATTCTGGGCGCGACAGGTTTCGTGGTTGGTTATGCCCTGATCACTCTCGCCCCCGTTCCGAAGAACGTCATCAGCATTGCGGCCGGCGTCGTGTGGGGCTTACCGTCGGGGGTTGGTCTCGTGCTGCTCGGCGCCCTTCTTGGTGCAGCGCTCGCCTTCGTTCTTGGGAGACTCCTTGGCCGTGACGCGGTCGAACGGTTCACCGGCGCACGAGTACGGGCTGTTGACGAGATGTTGCGGCGGCGGGGTCTGCTCTCCGTGATCGGGGTGCGTCTTATTCCGCTGCTCCCATTCACGGTCATTAACTATGCGGCGGGCCTTACCGCGGTGCGTGTTCGGGATTATGCCCTCGGCACGGTCATCGGGATCATCCCGGGAACGGTTGCGTATGTTGCTGTCGGCGCCTATGGGGCCGAGCTCAATGGCGGATTCTTCATTGCGCTTGGTGCGCTCGGCGTTCTGACTATCGGTGGAATTGTCGCAGCATACCGATTGCGCAAAGAGCAGACAGCCTCACACCAGACAACCTCTGAGCCGACCCCGGAGCAGCTCGAACCATGATGGACGTGCAGTTGCGTCGAGTTCTCTCCAAACCGCTCAACGCGCTCGCCGCCGCTGTGGACGTTTCTTGGATCACGCCTGACCGGCTCACGATGGTGGGCCTCATGGCTGGGCTGGGCAGCGCAGTGCTTGCTGCGACGCAGTGCTGGACGCTTGCCCTCATCACGTGGATTCTCTCGCGAGTGCTTGACGGTCTTGACGGCACCCTCGCCCGCCGACGAGCAGCAGCATCGACTCCTCGCGCCGCGAATGCCAGTCAAGCGGGCGGCTTTCTCGATATTGTGGCCGACTTCGCGGTCTACGGTGCCACAGTCTTGGGGCTGGCAATTGGTGCGACCGCAGCTTTCTCGGCACCGTGGTGGCCGTTCCTTCTCGTCATGTTCAGCTACTACCTGAACGGCGCCGCTTTTCTTGCGTTCTCGTCAATCGCCGAGCGCACAGGCCGCACCAGTTCTGATGCTGACAACCGTTCGCTGTTCTTCCTCGGTCGTATCGCGGAGGGTGGTGAAACAGTTCTCGTGCACTCACTGTGGCTGCTGCTGCCGTTCTTCGCCTGGCAGATCGCGCTCGTGTGGAGCGTGGTTGTGTTTGTGAGCGCGATCCAGCGAATGATCGTCGGCTACCGGCTGCTGCGTTAGCGCTAACGCCCGCGTCCACCGAGAGTTGCCCGTCGTATACGTGCGAGCAATTGGATGCCGGACTTCACGATTCCGTGCTGCAATCGGTGCTGCACATCGGCAATTGTCGCGTTCCAGAGCGCATCGGTGAATGTCGGGTAGGCGTGGGTGGCACCGGCGAGCACACTGGTGGAGAGTTTTGCGCTCACGGCTACGCTCAGCTCGCCAAGGCTTTCACCTGCGCGCGGCCCGACGATGATGCCGCCAAGCACACGACCGCGGGAGTCGACCACGATCTGGGCAAAGCCGTCTTCTTCGGCTTCGGCAATGGCACGGTCGGTCGAGGCGTGCTCTGACGTGAAGACGCGGTGTTTGCCCTTCACGGCATCCTGTGGTGCCATGCCGACTGCGGCAATTTCGGGCGAGGTGAAGGTGACGCGGGGCACGACGTGTTCGTTGAACGTGCGGCGCAGACCCAGGATGGCGTTGGTTGCGGCCACACTTCCGCTGACGCCGGCAACGTGGCTGAACTTGGGCAGCCCGGCCGCATCTCCGGCCGACCAAATCCGTTTGTTTGAGGTGCGCAACGAGGCATCCACGTCAATGTAGCCGTCTTTGGTGATGTTGACGCCGGCCAGTTCTGGGGCGAGGGCGCCGAGTCGGGTGGATCGTCCGATTGCGGCAAGCAGGCGGTCGAAGGGCAGACGGGTGCCATCGTCAAGAACGAGCTCACCGGCCAGACCGTCGTGGGAAACTACTTCGGCTGCGCTGCGGCCATGGAGCACGGTGATTCCGTCGCGTCCGAAGGAGGCTTGCAGGATGGCGCTTGAGCGTTCGTCTTCGCTGGGCAGGATTCGTGTGCTGCGGTTGACGATGGTCACGTCAGAGCCGAGGCGTGCCATCGCCTGACCGAGTTCGCTGCCGATCGCACCGCCGCCGAGCACAACGAGGTTTCTCGGCAGTTCGTCGAGTTCCCAAATGCTGTCGCTGGTGAGCATGTCGACAGTGTCCGTGCCAGCGAACTGAGGCAGTCGGGGCTCTGTGCCGGTGGCGATTACGGCCTGCGTGAACGTGTGAGGCGTGCCGTCGATTTCGAGCGAGTTGCGCCCGGTGAAGCGGGCATCTCCGTGCAGAACCTCAACGCCAAGTTCCGCGAGGGCTTCGGCGGAGTCGTGCGGGGCAATCGTGTCTACGGCCTCACGCACGTGACCCATGGCGCGGGCGAAGTCGACGGTGAGATTCTCCGTCGAAACGCCAAACCGTTCGGAGGTGCGAGCAACGTGCGCCGCGTGTGCGGCAGCAATCAACGATTTGGATGGCACGCATCCGGTCCAGAGGCAATCCCCGCCGAGACGGTGTCGTTCGACCAGCAGCACGCGGGCGCCGAATCGTGCGGCTGTTCGGCTGGCCACAAGGCCGGCGCTGCCGGATCCAATGACGATGAGGTCCCACTCTGCGGTCATACTGTCTATTTCCTTTCGGGCGCGGGCAAGCGCCCAAGTTATGTCTATCAGCGGATGGGCCTGCAAACCGTACGACAGATCACAGTTGTCATCGGTCGGTGGCGCGTACCATCTGGGCATGGCTACCGATATCTCTGCGAATTCTGCTCCCTCCGACGCGGCCTCCGCTGCTCCGTCCTATGGCGGGCTCAAGGCCGTCTACATCAACTGCACGTTGAAGAAGAGCCCCGAGGTGAGCCACACGCAGGGATTGATGGATACGAGCATCCGCCTCATGCGTGGCGCCGGCGTGCACGTGGACAGCCTTCGACTGATCGACCACGACATTGCCCTCGGTGTGTATCCCGATATGCGGGAGCACGGCTGGGCGACGGATGCGTGGCTCGACGAAGTGTGGCCGTTGATCGAAGCTGCCGACATCTTGGTCATCGGCGGACCAATCTGGTTGGGCGATAACTCTTCGGTGACACGGATGCTCATTGAGCGTCTGTACGCCATGAGCGGCGAGTTCAACGAGAAGGGCCAGTACGTCTATTACGGCAAGGTCGGCGGTGCGATCTTCACCGGCAACGAGGATGGTGTGAAGCACTCGGCAATGTCGGTCTTGTATAGCATGCAGCACGTGGGTTTTGTGATCCCACCGGCAGCAGACGCTGGCTGGCTTGGCGCGATCGGGCCCGGCCCGAGCTACCTCGACGAGGGTTCTGGGGGTCCAGAAAACGACTTCACCAACCGCAACACCACATTCATGTCGTGGAACCTGATGCATCTGGCGTCGATCCTGAAGAATGCTGGCGGCATCCCCGCTTATGGAAACTCTCGCAAAGACTGGAACGCCGGTGAGCGCTTCGGTTTCGATGCCAACCCCGAATACCGCTAGAGGGCGACGCGGGATGGCATGGAAGAAGTACCGCTTCGGTACGCGATTTTATGACGCACTCTCGGGTGAATGGGCTGTGTACCGTGCAGGCCGAGTGGCCGGCATCGAACTTATGGGCTTGCGCGCCGGAGACACCGTTCTTGATCTCGGATGCGGCACTGGGCTGAGTTTTGAGTTGCTGGTGAATGCGGTTGGTCCTCCTGGGCACGTGATTGGTGTGGATGCGAGCGCTCAGATGTTGCAGGTAGCGGCGAAGCGTGCGGTGCGCAATGGCTGGACAAACGTGCGGGTGGTCCAGGCGGATGCCACAAAGCTCTCGGCGGAAGACCTCGCGGATGAGGGTGCGACCCCGCAGATTGACGCAGTGTTCTCGGCGTACGCACTCAGCGTGATGGGCAATCACCCCACTGTGCTTGAGAGGGCCACGCGACTGCTGGTTCCCGGTGGCCGCGTGGGCATTGTTGACATGCAGCGGCCAGTTGGGGCTGCGGCAATCTTTACTCCCCTTGCCCGTCTGGCGTGCGCAATGGGCGGTGCCGATATTGAAGCGCACCCGTGGGAGTGGCTGACGCAGCGAGCGAACAATGTGAAGCAGACCAGTCGTCGTGGTGGCCACATTCAGGCTGTCACGGGAACACTCAAGTGAGCATGTCATGATGGATTCGTGCGGCGAGCAGGTGACATCCGCCCCATTGGGCAGTGATCGCCCATGGTCGCCGCAGCGAAGGGATTCGGAACCGCTGATGGCTACAGATGACGGTGCGTTTAGCTGCTTGAGCGAGGTTGACCTTTTCGCGGATCTCTCGCCAGAAGAAATTCTTGCCATGGATCGGATGGCTCCGTCGCGCTCCTACGCTTTGGGCGAGATGGTGTTCAGCCAGAGCCAGCCGGTCACCGCACTCTTCATTCTCAAGAAGGGCCGCATCCGCATTTTTCGGGTCACCGAAGATGGCAAAGCTTTGACGATGGCCATTCTCGAGCCTGGCGCAGTGTTCGGCGAAATGATGATGGTCGGGCAACGCATGTACGACAACTATGCAGAAGCCATCGACAACGTTGATCTCTGCCTCATGAACACCGCCGATGTCGAGCGGTATCTGCTGGCGGACCCCCGCATCGCGATCCGCATTTCGCGCCACCTCGGTGAGCAGGTTGTTCGCCTAGAAGAACGGCTCACCGACCTTGCGCTGCGACCGCTGCAATCGCGCGTGTGCAGCACGCTGCTGCGTCTGGCCGAAGCAGCACGTACGCCCCGTTTCGCGAATCCGACAATTCGACTCAGCCACGACCAGCTCGCAGGGCTCCTGGGTGCGACGCGTGAATCGACGAGCAAAGCAATGGCAGATCTGGCAAGCCGCGGCATCATCCGGCAGGGGCGTGCACGAATCATCATTCAAGACGTGGATGCTCTTGCTCAGCTCGCACGTCAGTCTGGGTGAGCTAGCCTCACGCACAACTGCTGACGTTCGTCAGCGGAGCTCTCCAGAGTAGGAACTACTCTCTTCCGCGGGAGACTGGGCGGGGCTACGCTTCAGGCATGAACGGTCGCAGCGAAAGAAACTCAGCGATGGTGACGGGTGGGCGTGCGCGAACAACTGCTGCCGCGGCATCCGCGGTCCTGCTTACTGTTGCGCTCGCCGGCTGTGTTCCTTCAGGCACGGGTGGCGCATCGCCGAGCCCATCGAGCACCCCTAGTGCGTCATCGTCAGCCAGCTCTTCTCCGTTGCCCACGCCTGAGCCGCTGATCATCCCTGGCTGCGAGACTCTCCTGCCGCTGACCACCGCCAAAAGCTTGTTCTCGCCTGCCACGGAGGTACTTGGCGACACGGATTCGGTGCCCATCATTGGCGATGAACTCTCCGAGGTTGAGACTGCAATTTCCGACGCCTCAATCACGAAGAATTGTATTTGGGGTATTCCCAACTCCGACGGCTTTTTCAGCCTCACGATTGCCGATATCAATGACACGGATGCAGCCAACCTCAAAGCGGCCCTGCTCTCCTCCGGTTACCTCGGTGCCACTAGCGGCGGGGCCACCGCTCTCGAACTTTCTGCCGAAAATAAGATCGGCACTATTGCTACCACTCACTACCTAGTTGGCGACCTCTGGATCTCTGTCACCGGCACGAGCCTCGACTTCACCACCGATATCGCTGACCGAGCACTCGACGAGATCCGCACAGCAAACCCCACGCGCAGCTACTAGCGTTCTTCACCGGCAAAAATGTAGTCGCCGGCCCGGATGCGCTCGCTCACGTCTCTGGCCCACTGTTGCTCCCCGTGCAGCCGCGCAGTGGCGAGCTCGAAAACTTCACGCACATAGCGTGGTGTAGACGTCGAGGCCGCAAGATCCCCAATGCGGTACGTGTTGCTGGCGATTCGCGCATCAATTTCGCTCACCCGGTGAAGCAACCCGGCAAGAACTTCCTCGCGCTGCAGGGCGTACATAAACGAAGTGAGCACCATCACGGGTGTGGTGTCGAACACTTCGACGTTCCAGAGCGTGTCGCGCAGCATCCGCAACAACTCGACTTCACCTGCATCAGTTATGCGATAGGTGGTGCGTTCAGGTCGGTTACCGGCAGTTTCGGTGCCGTTCTCGGCAAGGAAGCCATCGTTCATGAGTGAACGTAGCGCGTTGTAGACGGAGCCGGGCTGAATGTTGGCCCACTTATCGATGTGCCACGTCATAAGCTCGCGGCGCAGAAAGTAGCCATGCACGGGCTGAAACTGATGCACAGCACCGAGCACGACCAACCGAGTTGTCGCCGACATGCCTTCAATCTTAAGGCAATTGTTCGTGGATGGGGCGTCTCGCGAGACCCATCGACTCGCTAGTCTTAGGCCATGCTTCTCAGTGATCGCGACATCCGGGCCGAACTCAACTCTGGTCGCATTGGACTAGAGCCTCTCGATCTGGAGATGGTGCAGCCGTCGAGTGTTGATGTGCGCCTTGACCGCTTCTTCCGCCTCTTCGACAATCACAAGTACCCTTTCATTGACCCGGCAGTCGACCAGCCCGATCTCACTCACCTCATGGAAGTGGATGCCGACCAGCCATTCATTCTTCACCCCGGCGAGTTCGTGCTCGGTTCCACCTTCGAGCTCGTGACTTTGCCTGATGACGTCGCCGCCCGCCTTGAGGGAAAAAGCTCGCTCGGGCGCCTCGGGTTGCTCACCCACTCCACCGCAGGTTTCGTTGATCCCGGATTCTCGGGTCACGTCACGCTCGAGCTCAGCAACGTCGCGACTCTGCCAATCAAGCTCTGGCCAGGTATGAAAATTGGGCAGCTGTGCTTTATTCGCACAAGCTCACCCGTCGAGTCGCCCTACGGTTCGGGCCAGTACGGTTCGCGCTACCAGGGCCAGCGTGGGCCTACGGCAAGCCGCAGCTTTCAGAACTTCCACCAC
Source organism: Rhodoglobus aureus (assembly GCF_039527955.1). NCBI lineage: Bacteria > Bacillati > Actinomycetota > Actinomycetes > Micrococcales > Microbacteriaceae > Rhodoglobus > Rhodoglobus aureus. The sequence continues at coordinate 229,782 of NZ_BAAAKW010000017.1, forward strand.
ACCGACGTGCGTGCAAACGACGCCGGTTCAATCGGGGGCTAGTTCTCGTTCAGCTGCTCCAACTGCCAGCCCAGCCACGGGCTAAACGCGAACGGCGTTGCAGACACAGCCGAGCGCAGCGATTGCGGGTCAACCCACTCGAATTCGGCGACCTCGTCGGCGTTGGGGGCGGCGTTATCCGCAGTCACTGCACGATAGACGGGGCAGATCTCGTTTTCGACGATGCCCGATGAGTCGACGGCGCGGTAGCGAAAATCGGGCAGCACGAGCTGCACGTCGCTGATGGTGATTCCGAGTTCATGCTTGGCGCGACGGATGATCGCGGCGGCCATGTCTTCGCCGGGGGCCGGATGCCCGCAGAACGAGTTGGTCCATACGCCAGGCCAGGTGAGTTTCGAGAGCGCACGCCGCGTGACCAACACCTGGCCGTCAGCGTTGTAGACGTGGCACGAGAACGCGAGATGAAGTGCCGTGTCTGTCGTGTGCACGAGGGCCTTGTCCGCGACGCCAATGTGCTCTCCCGTGTCAGAGAGAAGCACGACCTGCTCAGGGATTTCACTCATGATCGCGATAGTCTGCCTAGGTGGATAGATTCGGAACGTCGCACGCGCTGTGTCGCCGTGAATACAGCCTAACCAATGTGTGCTGGCAGCTTGAAAGTCGGCGCGCGTGAGCACCAGACTCAAAATTTATGATCGTGTCGCTGAAGATGCAGCGAGCATCGTCATCCGCAGCTACTCCACCTCATTTTCTGCTGCCTCGCGACTGTTGGGGGTGGATGTTCGTCAGCACGTTGAGAACATCTATGCGCTGGTGCGCATCGCTGACGAGATCGTTGATGGCGGTGCCGAGGAGGCGGGCCTCGACCTAGTTTCCGTCACCCGTCAACTTAATGAACTTGAACGCGAGACCGAAAACGCGATGGATCAGGGATTCAGTTCGAACCTCATCGTTCACGCTTTCGCCTTAACCGCCCGCGAGGTGTCATTCGGCGCCGAGCTGACCGCGCCATTCTTTGAGTCGATGCGCATGGATCTTAGCCAGAAGGTGCACGACCAGTCGAGTTTCGAGCGCTACGTCTATGGCTCAGCCGAGGTTGTAGGGCTCATGTGTCTGTGCGCGTTCTTGCACGGACATGACGTCAGCGACGAACAGCGCGCCAAGCTCAAGCACGGCGCACGCGCTTTGGGCGCTGCCTTCCAGAAGGTCAACTTTTTGCGGGACCTTGCCGACGATTTCGAGACACTTGGCCGAAGCTACTTCCCCGGCATCGATGTCGCGACCTTCACCGAAGAGGAGAAGATTCGCCTGCTCGATGACCTCGACAACGATTTGCGGGATGCCGCAATCGGCTCAGAACTTCCCGCGAGCAGCAAGAAGGCTGTTGCGCTTGCGCACGCCCTTTTTGCTCAGCTCTCGAAGCGCATCCGGGCGACTACGGCTAGTGAATTGGTTCGCACTCGTGTGCGCGTTCCTAACGTTGTGAAACTGCGGTTGGCTGCGGCTGCCGCGATTGGGGTTGGTCCTCGAAAATGAGTGACGTTGTCGTTATTGGTGGAGGTATCGCCGGGCTGGCGAGCGCTGCTTTGCTGGCGAAGGAGGGCCACACGGTCACACTCCTCGAGGGTTTGCCTGCGGTGGGTGGTCGTGCGGGTTCGTGGCAGCACGATGGTTTCCGGTTTGATACCGGCCCCTCCTGGTATTTGATGCCCGAGGTTTTCGACCACTTCTACAAGCTCATGGGCACGAGTGCGGCCGAACAGCTCTCCCTTGTAACCCTCGATCCTGGTTACCGGGTGTATTTCGAGGGCGAAGCCGACCCCATTGACATTTCGACCGACCTCGAAGAGAACCTCGCCCTGTTTGAGAGGATCGAGCCTGGCTCAGCCGTGCGCCTGCAGAAGTACCTGAAGTCGGCGGAAGAAACGTACGAACTGGCTAAGCAGTACTTTCTGTACACGACGTTCGCAGACCTTCGCACGAGCGCGACGAAGGCGGTGCTCGCTAAGGCAGCCCGCTTCATCCGTTTGCTCATTGAACCGCTCTCGGGGCTTGTTGCGCGCACGGTTAAGGATGATCGGCTGCGCAAGGTTTTGGGCTACCCGGCCGTGTTCCTCGGGTCATCGCCGTACCTCACGCCCAGCATGTATCACCTCATGAGTCACCTTGATCTGGCCGATGGCGTGCTCTACCCCATGGGTGGTTTCACACGGGTGATCGAGAGCATTGCCGAGATTGCTTCGGATGCCGGAGTCGAGATCCGCACGAGTGCGAAGGTCACCCGTATCGTGACCGCCAATGGCGTTGCGACCGGAGTCGAATACGTCGACGCCCACGGCGCGATTCAGTTCGTCGACGCCGACATTGTGGTCTCTGCTGCAGACCTTCACTACACCGAAACCACGATGCTCGCCCCCGAGGAACAGACCTATCCGGCGTCGTATTGGGAGCAGAAGATCCCCGGCCCCAGCGCCTTGCTCTTGTACCTTGGCGTTGAGGGAGAACTGCCTGAGCTCCAACATCACACGCTGCTGTTCATGAAGGATTGGCAAGAGGGCTTCGAAGCAATCTTCGGCGACAACCCGACGGTGCCCGAGCCTGCCTCGCTCTACATCTGTAAGCCCAGCGGTGTTGACCCGAATGTTGCTCCGGATGGCTTCGAGAACGTCTTCGTTTTGGTCCCGATCCCGGCCGACCCTCGCATCGGTCGCGGTGAGGTTGATGGCGACGGTGACACCCGAATCGAAGTGCTCGCCGATAAGGTCATCGCTCAAATTGGCGATTGGACGGGCATCCCCGACTTTGCAGACCGCGTGACGGTGCGCCGCACGGTCGGCCCCGGCGACTTTGCCGACGACCTGAACGCCTGGCGCGGCACAGCACTCGGCCCGGCACACACTCTCAAACAGAGTGCGTTCTTCCGCGCGGGCAACATGAGCAAGAAGGTCGACGGTCTCTACTATGTTGGCGGCTCGACCATTCCGGGCATCGGGCTTCCGATGTGTCTCATCAGCGCCGAAGTGCTCGTCAAGCGATTGCGTGGCGACACCTCTCCCGGCCCCCTTCCCGAGCCGCTCGCCCCGCAGTCTCAGTCTCAACCGCGGGCGCAGCCGTGATCGTTCTCTACCTAGTGGCGCTGCTGATCTCGCTCACCGGCATGGTGGTGCTCGATCGGCGCTTCACGCTGTTTTTCTGGCAGGATGCTCGCCGTGCAACAGTCGTGCTGGTCGCAGGGGTGCTGTTCTTTCTCGTCTGGGACTTCTTCGGGGTGGGCCTTGGTATCTTCTTCCGTGGAGAAACCGATTTCATGACCGGTCTGCTTATCGCCCCTGAGGTTCCTCTAGAAGAAGTCTTCTTTCTCACGCTGCTCTGCTATCTCACGATGAACGTTTACGGCGCTCTCGCCCGCGCGCGTTCTGGTGCCCGCAGCGGCAAGGGCACTGCTCCGCGTATCGAAGCGGGTCCCGCATGACGTACTGGCTCCTGAACGCGGTGTTTTTGGCAATCGTTGTGGCGCTGGCCGTTGCCGCTGTGGCCACCCATCGCACACCTCGCTGGCGAGCCATTGCGATCACTGCGGGCATCCTTCTGATCATGACCGCCGTCTTCGACAACGTCATGATTTCGGTCGGCCTTGTCGGCTACAACGCGGATGCCATCAGCGGTGCCTTCGTCGGCGTTGCCCCGCTCGAAGATTTTGCTTATGCGCTCGCGGCCGTCGTTGCCCTTCCGTGCTTGTGGGCGTTGCTGGGCTCGCACAGCGTCTCGGTGGATGCCGACACCCGCACCGCCGCCGACATTAGCAACCCACCGGGAGGCACTAATGCTTAAGGATCTGCTGCTCTCGTCGCGTCCACTCAGCTGGGTCAACACCGCCTTTCCCTTTGCCGCCGCGTACTACCTCACGACCGGCGCCATCGATCTCACGCTTGTGCTGGGAACGATCTTCTTCCTTGTGCCCTACAACTTGGCGATGTACGGCATCAACGATGTCTTCGACTACGAGTCCGACCTGCGCAACCCGCGCAAGGGTGGGGTTGAAGGTGCCTTGCTTGCCCCGCGGATGCACCGGCCAACGCTCATCGCCGCTTCAGTCACGACGCTCCCGTTCCTCGTGTATCTCGTGGCCGTGGGTAACCCGCTGTCTTGGTTCGTGCTGCTCGTCAGCATGTTTGCTGTGGTTGCCTATTCAGTGAAGGGGCTGCGCTTTAAGGAACGCCCGTTCCTCGATTCACTCACCTCGAGCACCCACTTCGTCTCCCCAACAATCTATGCGCTTGTATTGGCGGGGGCGGTGTTCACGCCGCAACTGTGGGCGATCCTCGCGGCGTTCTTCCTGTGGGGAATCGCCTCGCACGCGTTCGGAGCGGTGCAGGATGTTCTGGCCGATCGTGCCGCCGAAATCTCTTCAATTGCGACAGTTATCGGGGCTCGGGCAACGACTCGGTTCGCGGTGTACGCCTACCTCGCTGGCGGCCTGCTCTTGCTCTTCTCCGACTGGCCCGGCCCGCTCGCGGCAATTCTGGTGCTGCCGTACATCGCGATGTGCGCGCCATTCTGGAACATCACGGATGCCACAGCAGAGTCAGCCAACCGGGGCTGGAGAAAATTCTTGGCCCTCAATTTCGTCACCGGATTCTTCGTGACCATGCTGCTTATCTGGTGGGCGTTGATCCGCTAGCCGACTGCGCTCAAACCCGGATTAGCAACCGCTACCGACAGCTCATGGCCGACCAGCGCGGGCGTTGCTATGGAGCTGCAGTTGGCGGTCCTGCTGCGCCCTCAGGGTTAAGGTTGAGCGCCATGGCCTCAAGCACGGTGACAGTCGTCGCGTATTGCTCGGCTGTCACACCTGCAGTCGCTTTCTTGCGCTCATTGGCGATCACAACAGTGAGGCGTTCAACAACTCCGCGCCCGCGATCGGTGAGATCGTAGAGCACCCCGTCTGTCGTGAGCCAGTCGCTCTCGAGGAGCTCGGTCAACGACTCAAGCGAACTCGTGTGTGCGCCTTGAGCTGGCGGAACTGTGGCGCTCGCGGGAGTGAGGAACGGCGCAATCTCGATGTCGAGCCGTTCGACTCCTGCCGCACCTTTTGACAGCACGTTCAGCAGTTGCCACTGCCTTCTGGTGAGGCCGTGTTCTTCGAGGGTGGTGGCGAATAGACCGTCGATGAGCCGGTCAACGAGCTTTACCCAGTAGCTGATGGGCTGTTGCGTGTCCATGAACCGACATTACTCCTGAAGCCAAACGCAGGGTGGTGGCGAAACGCGAGTGGCGCGCTTCACCCCCACCAACTGGGGGCTAGTCGATCACTGACTGCTTTGCTTTGACGGGGATCATGAGGCCGAGTCCGGTCAGCAACACGATCACGATGCCGATGATGCCAAAGCGGGTGTCCCCGGTCAGGAACACAAAGAGGGTAAAGAGGCCGGGGGCCAAGAAGCTGACTGCTCGACCGGTGGTGGCGTAAAGCCCAAAGATCTCGCCCTCTCGCCCCGGAGGCGTAATGCGGGCGAGAAAGCTCCGACTCGCCGCCTGCACTGGCCCGACGAAGAGAGTGAGGAACAGGCCAGCAATCCAGAACCCAGTCTTAAGGTCGCCCACGAAGAGTACTGCGAGTCCGGCAATCACGAGACCGACGAGTGATCCGATGATCACATTCTTGGCACCGAGCTTGTCATCGAGCCAGCCGCCGACAAATGTGCCGATTCCTGCGACGAGGTTTGCGGCCACGGCGAAGTAGATGACTTCGCTTGGGCTAAAGCCAAACACCTGCGCTGCAATGATGGCGCCGAAGGTGAATACGGCGGCGAGCCCGTCCCGAAAGACGGCACTGGCCAGAAGGAACATGAGCACTTGCGGGCTCTTCTGGGCCAAAGCCTTGATCGTGCCAAACAATTTCGCATAGCTTCCGAAAAAACTAACCCGGTTTTCGCGGGCACCAGCAGAAATCTCTGGTACCGCGATTAGCACGGGAATCGCGAAGATCGCGAACCAGGCCGCCGAGGCAAGAATCGCGTAGCGCACATCGAGAGCGCCGCCGTCGCTACCGAACGGCACATTGAGTAGACCATTGCCGGTTTCGCTTCCAAAGTTCTGAATGAACAAGACCAGCAGGATGATCAGCAAAACGATTCCGCCGACATAGCCCATACCCCAACCGAAGCCTGAGACGCGGCCAACGGTCTTGGGCGTAGAGACCTGAACCAGCATCGCGTTGTAGTTGACGCTGGCAAATTCGAAGAAGATGTTGCCGGCAGCTAGCAGTGCGGCGCCGAGGTAGAGGTAGGAGGGCACTGGGAGGATGAAGAACATCGCGGCCATCGCGACAACAACGAGGCCAGTGTTGATGGCGAGCCACAGCTTGCGGCGACCAGACCCATCCGATCGTTGACCCAGGATTGGTGCGAGCACGGCCACGAGGGCCCCTGCGATGAGGAGGGCACTCGAGATCACTGTTGTATTGCCTGCTTGTGCAAGCACCAGTGCCGGGTTCTTAGTGTCGTCACCCGCGGCCGCAAGAATCTCTGGGTCAATGAATAGATCACTGGCGAGGTAGGTGCTGAAGACGAATGTGGTGACGACGGCGTTGAATGCTGCCGAGCCCCAATCCCACAGCGCCCACGCGCGAACGCGACTCTTAGGGATATCGGTATTGCCGAGGAGGCCCTGGCCTACTGTGCCAATCGCGCGGGTGCGGCTGATGCGAGGCACGGCGGGTGGGCCGGGGCGGTCGTTGTCGGGAGTCTTGTCCGTCATGCGAACAGGTTAGTGGTGCGCGGCAAACATTTGTTGCAATGACTCCAACTCCACACTTGAGTCATACACACTCAACTTTCAGCTACGCAGCTTGACTCTCGCTCCGCGGAGGTGGAAACTTGATACTAAGCGACTCAAGTTCGCACACTCAAACGCTTAAAGGAGTAAGAGCACATGGCTCGAGCAGTAGGTATTGACCTCGGAACCACAAACTCAGTGGTTGCCGTACTCGAAGGTGGAGAACCCACCGTTATCGCAAACGCCGAAGGAATGCGCACTACGCCATCCGTCGTCGCATTCACCAAGGATGGCGAAGTCCTCGTTGGTGAAACCGCAAAGCGCCAAGCCGTCACTAACGTTGACCGCACCATCGCATCCGTCAAGCGCCACATTGGTACTGACTGGAAGGTGGAGATCGACGACAAGAACTACACACCGCAGGAAATTTCGGCCCGCACGCTTGCCAAGCTCAAGCGCGACGCCGAGCAGTACCTGGGTGAAGATGTCACCGACGCAGTAATCACGGTTCCCGCATATTTCAACGACGCTGAGCGTCAGGCAACGAAGGAAGCCGGTGAGATCGCTGGCCTCAACGTTCTGCGCATCATCAACGAGCCCACCGCTGCCGCACTCGCCTACGGCCTCGACAAGGGTAAAGAAGACGAACTAATTCTCGTGTTCGACCTCGGTGGCGGAACGTTCGACGTCTCACTGCTCGAAGTGGGCAAAGACGACGACTTCTCCACCATTCAGGTCAAGTCCACCTCGGGTGACAACCGCCTCGGTGGTGACGACTGGGATGCCCGCGTCGTTGACTACCTGATCCAGCGCTTCAAGGACTCGACCGGTGTTGACGTTTCTGGCGACAAGATCGCAAAGCAGCGCCTCAAGGAAGCTGCCGAGCAGGCCAAGAAAGAACTCTCCTCGCAGATGTCGACAAGCATCCAGCTTCCGTACCTCTCGCTGACCGAGAATGGCCCAGCCAACCTCGACGAGACGCTTTCACGCGCCAAGTTCGAAGAGCTCACCTCAGACCTGCTTGAGCGCGTAGCAAAGCCGTTCAACGACGTCATCAAAGAGGCAGGCGTCAAGCTTGCCGACGTAGCGCACGTAGTGCTCGTTGGTGGATCGACCCGTATGCCTGCTGTTGTTGAGCTCGTCAAGAAGCTCACTGGTGGCAAGGAGCCAAACAAGGGCGTCAACCCTGATGAGGTTGTTGCCGTTGGTGCAGCGCTCCAGGCTGGTGTACTCAAGGGCGAGCGCAAGGACGTTCTGCTCATTGACGTCACCCCGTTGAGCCTCGGTATCGAGACCAAGGGCGGAATGATGACCAAGCTCATCGACCGCAACACCGCCATCCCGACCAAGCGAAGCGAAACCTTCACCACGGCGGATGACAACCAGCCTTCCGTGTCGATTCAGGTCTTCCAGGGTGAGCGTGAGTTCACTCGCGACAACAAGAACCTCGGAACCTTCGAGCTCACCGGCATCGCGCCGGCACCTCGCGGAATTCCGCAGGTTGAGGTCACCTTCGACATCGACGCCAACGGCATCGTGCACGTGTCCGCAAAGGACAAGGGCACCGGCAAGGAGCAGTCGATGGTCATCACGGGCGGTTCAAGCCTGTCGAAGGATGACATCGAGCGCATGGTGCGCGAAGGTGAAGAGCACGCTGCAGAAGACAAGGCACGTCGCGAGGCCGCAGAGGTTCGCAACAATGCTGAGCAGCTTGCCTACTCCACCGGAAAGCTCATCACCGACAACGCTGAGAAGTTGCCAGAAGAGGTCAAGACTGAGGTTCAGGCCGACGTTGACGCGCTCAACACGGCACTGGCTAGCGATGACGAAGAGGCCGTAAAGACCGCATTCGACAAGCTGACCGAGAGCCAGCAGAAGCTCGGCGAAGCAATCTACAAGCACCAAGAAGAAAACCCTGAGGCTGCTGCAGATGGCGCCGAGGCTTCCGCCGACGAGAACTCTGACGAGGACATCGTTGACGCTGAAGTGGTTGACGACGACGAGCCAGCCGCGGACACGGACAACAAGTAGATGTCAGGCAAAAACAAAGACCACGACGATCCCAAGGAGCCGGTGATTCGCGACAAACGTCGCGTTGATCCGGAAACCGGCGACGTTCGTGCGGCCAGCTCGGCTGCCGCGGAGGAATCTGCGGCAGCCGAGGGGCAGCCCGCTGAAAGTGCGGATGCTGCTGACGAGACTGTCGAGGCGTCTATTGACGACGAGCAGTCCGACGAGTCCGCGACGAATGCCGACCCCGAAGCACGTGCTGACGAGACTGGTGAGAACGAGCTGAGCGCCGAAGATCAGCGACTGCTCGACGACGCTAGCCGCGATCTTGTGTCTGACATGCGTGACCAAATGTTGCGCGCTCAGGCCGAATTGGTGAACTTCCGCACTCGCGTTGAGCGCGATCGGGTTGCCAATCGTGAGGCTGTTATCGCCGACGTTATTCGGTCGCTGTTGCCTGCTCTTGACGATCTTGATCGTGCAGACAAGCATGGCGACATCATCGATGGCAGTCCCTTGGCATTGGTCGCACAGAAGATCAACTCCAGCTTCGAGCGCTTCGGTTTGCGCAGAATTGGTGAGAAGGGCGAACTGTTCGATCCCGCCTTTCACGAAGCTGTTGTTCACTTGAGCGACCCGGAGGCAACCGAAAACACGATCGCTGATGTGATCGAGCCTGGCTACATTCTTGGTGAGCGCGTTGTTCGTGCCGCGAAGGTTGCTGTCTCCGGCCCTACTGAGTAGGTCGGGGGTGGCGTGTAGTGGCTAGCCAAGATTGGTTCGATAAGGACTTCTATAAGGTGCTCGGGGTGTCGAAGGACGTCTCGGAGGCCGATTTGAAGAAGACCTATCGCAAACTCGCGCGTCAGTTTCATCCGGACTCCAATCCGGGAGATCCGAAAGCAGAGTCCCGCTTCAAAGAAATCAGCGAAGCACATTCCGTGCTTTCTGATGCGGAACAGCGCAAGGAATACGATCAGGTTCGCGCCATGGGCTCGGGCGCTCGCTTTCAAGCGGGCGGCCAATCCGGCGGCTTCGAGGATGTCTTTGGTGGCATGTTCGGCGCTGGTGGCGGTGGCGGCCAGCGGTACGGTGGCGGCCAGTCGAGCGCAAGCTTCGAGGATCTCCTCGGTGGCATGTTCGGTGGCCCCGCTGGCGGCGGCGGACCTGCTGGGTTCCGTGGTGGTCCTGCGAAGGGTCGCGATCTAGCGGCAAATACCACGCTCGATTTCGTTACAGCGATAAACGGCGAAACGATCAAACTGCAGCCCGCGGGCGGTCGTCCCATGAACGTCAAGATTCCTGCGGGAGTCAGCGACGGTCAGAAGATCCGCCTCAAGGCAAAGGGTGAGCCGAGCCCGAACGGTGGGGAACCAGGCGATCTGGTGCTGACCGTGGCGGTTCGTAAGCATCCGGTATTCGAACGCGAGGGCAACAACCTGCGGGTCGTTGTTCCGGTGACGTTTGCGGAAGCTGTGCTCGGCGCCACCATCGAGGTTCCCACCTTGAGCGGTGCCCCAGTGAAACTCAAGGTTGCGGCGGGAACGCCAAGCGGACGAGTATTGCGAGTAAAGGGCCGAGGGGTGGCCACGACAAAAGCAACCGGGGACCTGCTTGCCGAAGTGCAAGTGGCGGTGCCTAACCGCATCCCGGAAGCCGCACTCGAACACCTCGAAGCCTTTGCGAAAGCAATGCCCGTAGAAAACCCGCGGGATGACCTGATTGCCAAAGCCAGGAGTTAACAACCATGGATGAGTCCACGCCCGCCTTTGCTATTGCCGTCGCGGCAGAGCTGGCGGGCATGCATCCGCAGACACTGCGACAGTACGACCGTCTGGGTCTCGTGTCACCCACGAGAACCAGCGGTCGGTCGCGGCGTTATTGCATGCGCGACGTCATGCAATTGCGCGAAATTTCTGCCCTGAGCGCTGAAGGTCTCAACCTCGAAGGCGTCAAGCGCATCCTCGATCTCGAAAATCGGGTGAGCGAGCTGAATTTGCGCGTGCATGAGCTCGAAGCAGCGCTAGCGGATGAACTGCTCGCCAAACCTGGGCGACGAGTGTTTGCCGCCGGTGCCGCTGGCGAGGTGATCTCGCTCAAAGCGGGCACCAGGGGTGAGCGCACCGATCAAGTCGTGTTGTGGCGCCCATTCACGAGACGCGACAGTCAGCTGTCACCATGATTCACCTGTCCTCATGATGTATGTGTCGCGATGATGTCGTCCGAAGCGCCCCTGCTCGGTAGCCCCGCGATTCTGCGGCAGCGCTGGAGCGAAGTCACGTTTCTGCACTGGCGGGTCGACCCCAGTCTCGTCGAACCATTCATGCCGGCCGGGTGTCGTCCAGACACGATTGGCGGCAGTACCTGGGTGGGGCTCATCGCATTTCAGATGTCTCGCAGCTCGTTCTTTGGCGGGCCCCGCATCCCGTGGCTCGGCGACTTTCCCGAGGTCAATGTGCGGCTCTATTCAATCGACGATCAGGGCCGCCGCGGAGTGGTGTTTCTCTCGCTCGAGGCGTCGCACCTGATCCCGGTACTCACAGCGCAGGCCGCCTTCAGCCTGCCGTACCGATGGGCATCGATGCAGATCGGGCAGCGAGACGGCCAAGTGGCCTATAAAACTCAGCGGCACGGTCAACCGGATGCCGCATCCCACATCATTGTGCGACCGATCGACGATCCGGTGGCGAGCGTTGCGCTCGCGGCTGACCCTGTTGCGACGTTCTTGACTGCGCGTTGGGCGTTTCACGAAACCCACCGTGGAGCCACCATCTACTGTCGCAACCACCACGAACCGTGGCCGCTGCAGCCCGCAGAGCTTGTGTACCTCGACGATGGCTTGCTTGCCGCTGCTGGTTTCGAGGGTCTTGCCGATCGTGCGCCAGATTCGGTAATGTACGCGACTCAGGTCTCGACAGAATTTGCTTCGCCACAGCGGCCGATTCGCGTTCGTCAGCCCCGCGCGCGCACTATCTGGGTCCCTGCTCGCTCATCGTAACGGCTCTGGTTTTTCGACTCCTCAATACGTGGTATAGCGCTCTCAATGCGGTCTCATCAGCACAAATGAGCATTGCCTCTTTGCTCTGACAGGGACATGATGGGTAACCACAGCAGAAGGCAACGATGCCGAACAACGCAGGAGGCACCATGGCGACGGTCCGCGCAGCAATTACACAGACAACCTGGACAGGCGACAAGGAGTCGATGATTCAGAAGCACGAGCAGTTCGCTCGTGACGCGAAAGAGCAGGACGCCCAAATAATTTGCTTCCAGGAGCTGTTCTACGGCCCCTACTTCGGCATTACTCAAGACAAGAAGTACTATCGCTACGCCGAGCCTGTTGATGGCCCGATCGTTAAGCGTTTTCAGGCGCTCGCCAAAGAACTCGACATGGTCATGATTCTGCCGATCTACGAAGAAGCGATGACTGGTGTGTACTACAACACTGCTGTTGTTGTTGACTCGGATGGCACGAACCTCGGTTCGTACCGCAAGCACCACATTCCTCACCTCGACCGGTTCTGGGAGAAGTTCTACTTCCGCCCCGGAAACCTGGGCTACCCGATGTTCGAAACCGCTGTCGGTAAAGTCGGCGTTCACATTTGTTACGACCGCCACTTCCCTGAGGGCTGGCGCGAGCTTGGTTTGAACGGTGCCGAGATCGTCTTCAACCCGAACGCCACGAAGCCTGGACTCTCCAACCGTCTGTGGGAGGTTGAAGGCCCAGCAGCAGCAGTGGCTAACGGCTACTTCGTGCTTCAGCCCAACCGTGTTGGTCGCGAAGACAACGAATACGGCGACATGGCCGTCGACTTCTACGGCACCAGCCAGGTTATTGATCCGCGCGGCAACTTTGTTGGCGAGCGTGGATCGGGAACCGACGAAGAGATCATGATCCGCGATCTCGACATGGACCTCGTCCAGGAGATGCGCGACGACTGGCAGTTCTACCGCGACCGTCGTCCGGACGCGTACCTCTCGATCCCCAAGCCATAACGTCAGCCCCCGGGTTGTCTTTGCGCCCGGGGAACAGTAGGCACAAGACATCGCAGAGGAGCGAATCATGGCCACCACTCTCATTTCCGGCGGTACGGTAGTCAGCTCAACGGGCCGAGCCCCAGCTGACGTTCTCATCGACGGCGAAGTAATCAAGGCAGTGCTGTCACCCGGCAGCACCCTGTTTGGAACGGATATCGCGGCATCCGTCGATCACGTCATTGATGCCACCGGAAAGTACGTTATTCCGGGCGGCATTGACGCGCACACGCACATGGAGCTGCCCTTTGGCGGCACCGCGGCAATCGATACCTTCGAGACGGGCACGCGCGCTGCGGCGTGGGGCGGCACAACGTCGATCATCGACTTCGCGGTGCAAACCTTCGGCACCCGTATCGAAGACTCTCTTGCCGCGTGGCATGGCAAGGCTTCGGGAAATTGTGCCATCGACTACGGCTTTCACCAGATCGTTGGTGACGTCACGCCCGATTCACTCAAGGCGATGGCGAAGCTGCCCGACGAGGGCATTACGAGCTTCAAGATGTTCATGGCGTACCCCGGCGTTTTCTATTCGGATGACGCACAAATTCTGAAGGCAATGCAGGTGTCGCGCGACACCGGTCTGATGACGATGATGCACGCCGAGAATGGTCCGGTTATTGACGTTCTCGCCGAGCAACTCGTCGAGCAGGGCAAGACTGACCCGTATTATCACGGTGTTGCTCGCGCCTGGGAGATGGAAGAGGAAGCGACGCACCGAGCGATCATGCTCGCGAAGCTCACCGGCGCCCCGCTCTATGTGGTGCACGTGAGTGCGAAGCAGGCGGTCGAGCAAATCGCGACCGCTCGCGACCGTGGCCAGAACGTCTTTGCTGAGACGTGCCCGCAGTACCTCTACTTGAGCCTCGAGGAACAACTCGGCGCCCAGAGTGAGCAGTATGGGCACTTCGAGGGCGCGAAATGGGTGTGCTCAACGCCACTCCGTTCGCGTGAAGAGGGCCATCAGGATGCCATGTGGCAGTCGTTGCGCACCAACGATGTGCAGATGGTTTCTACCGACCACTGCCCGTTCTGCATGAAGGACCAGAAAGAGTTGGGTCTCACCGATTTCCGCAAGATTCCGAATGGAATGGGAACCGTTGAGCACCGTATGGACCTCATGTATCAGGGTGTCGTCACCGGTGAAATCACCCTCGAACGTTGGGTTGAACTCACCAGCACGACGCCGGCGCGCATGTTCGGTATTTACGGCCGCAAGGGCGTCATCCAGCCCGGAGCTGACGCCGACATTGTTGTCTACGACCCCCGTGGTCACACCTCGATCGGTATGCCGGTCGATGAGAACGGTAATCCCACCGGCAAGAAGCACCACATGAACATGGACCACGCTGCCTGGGAAGGTTTCGAGGTTGACGGTCACGTCGACACTGTCATCTCTCGCGGCAAGGTCATCGTCGATGGCGATCAGTACATCGGCTCAAAGGGCGACGGTCGCTTCATGAAGCGCGGCCTCACTCAGTACCTGACCTAAACGATCGCGTCGCCTCGCGTCGCCCAATCTTCCACTACGAATGAGGAGCCCCATGGACTTCGGAGCAGTACTACAAACCAACCCGCCAGCATCACGTACGGTGCAACTTGCCAAACTGGCTGAAGCCCACGGCTTCAGCCACGTGTGGACGTTCGATTCGCACATCCTGTGGCAGGAGCCCTACGTCATCTACAGCCAGATTTTGGCCGAGACACGCAAGATCAAGATTGGGCCGATGGTCACGAACCCGGCGACCCGCGACTGGACGGTCACGGCAGCTACCTATGCGACCCTGAACGAGATGTACGGCAACCGCACCGTCTGCGGTATCGGCCGTGGCGACTCGGCAGTGCGAGTGACAAACGGCAAGCCGACGACGCTCAAGGATTTGCGCGAGTCGATCCACGTCATCCGCGAACTCGCGAACTCGCGTTCCGTCGAATATGGCGGAGCACAGCTGCAATTGCCGTGGAGCAAGGGTTCTGAACTCGAGGTATGGGTTGCCGCCTATGGCCCACTTGCGCTCAAACTCGCCGGTGAAGTCGGTGACGGCTTTATTCTGCAGCTCGCCGATCTCGACATCGCCGAGTGGATGATTAAGAAGGTGCGTGACGCGGCGGAGGCTGCTGGGCGCGACCCCATGTCGGTGAAGTTCTGCGTTGCAGCACCCATGTACATCGGTGACGACTGGGAGCACATGCGCGACCAGTGCCGCTGGTTTGGCGGAATGGTGGGCAATCACGTGGCCGACATCGTCAAGAAGTACGGCTCTGATGGTGACGTGCCGAAGGCGCTCACTGACTACATCAAAAAGCGCGAAGGCTACGACTACAACCAGCATGGTCAGGCAGGTAACACGCATGCCGCATTCGTGCCTGACGAGATCGTCGACCGCTTCTGCGTTATGGGCACTGCAGAGCAGCACATCGAAAAGTTGGAGAAGCTGCGAGCACTTGGTGTCGACCAGTTCGCTGGTTACCTCCAGCATGACAACAAGGAAGAGACTTTGCGTGTCTACGGCGAGACCGTGATCCCTGCTTTCGCCGAGCACGTCACGGCGAAGGCGTGAGCCGATGACGGCGCGACCTCGCCTAGTTGGCGGTTTCATTTGGGGTCTCGCCGGTGTGATGCTGATCGCTCTGCTGTGGGAGGGGTACAAGTTCTTCGGGCCTGCCGATGGCCTCTCCATCGGCGAACTTCGTGTCCTTCCTCGTACAACCGATCTTGCGATGCCCCATCTCTGGGACATGATCGTGCGTCTCGGCGAGCCCGTCACTCGAGCTGACGATGCGTTGCCCCTCTGGGCGGTCGTTGGGCTCGCCGCCGTAACCACGCTGGGCATTGCTGCGGCAGGCTGGCTGGTCGGTGTCGTCGTGGGTGTCGGTTTTGCGCTCCTGATGCAGCGGTGGCGGCTAGCCGAGTTTGGCCTGCTGCCCTGGATTGTTATCAGTCAGACCGTGCCCCTTATCGCGTTTGCTCCCGTCGTAAAGAGCTGGGGCTCGCGCGTGGAGATCGGCAGTTTCGAGTGGCAGGATTGGATGTCTGTCGCACTCATTGCGAGCTATCTGGCGTTCTTCCCCATCACTGTTGGCGCTCTCAAAGGGCTGCAGTCTCCTGACCGCATCCATGTCGAACTATTCGAGACCTATGCTTCGGGCTATTGGTCGACGCTTAAGCGACTGCGCTTTCCCGCAGCAGTGCCGTACCTCTTGCCGGCGCTCCGGCTCGGGGCCGCAAACGCGGTCATCGGTGCGGTTGTTGCGGAGGTTTCGACAGGGCTCCAAGGCGGCATCGGTCGCCTTCTCATCCAATTCGCCGGGCAGGCTTCTGGCGACCCAGCGAAAGCGTGGGGCCCAATATTCGGCGCCATCGTGCTCGGGCTAGTGGCGGCCGGTTCGGTCGCGCTGCTCAGTGTGATTCTCAAGGACTACCGACGAACCGAGGAGACCGCATGAGCGATCAAATCCCCAACTCAGCAATTCAGAACGACCAGACGGATGGCGTAGCCCTCGCGGGCGCTGCAGCTGTCGAGGTTCGCGGTGTCGACAAACACTTCGAAACCGCATCCGGCATCGTGAACGCCCTCGAGGCGATCAACCTCACCGTCGCCGCGGACGAGTTCGTCTCGCTCATCGGCCCATCGGGCTGTGGCAAGTCGACACTCATGAGACTCATCGCCGACCTCGATACGCCCAGCGCTGGCGAGCTCACCGTGTTTGGCAAGACTGCAACGCAGGCCCGCCTCGACCAGGATTACGGCATCGCATTCCAGCAGGCCGGTCTATTGCCGTGGCGCACGGTAGCCGCGAACGTTGCACTCCCGCTCGAACTCCATGGTGTGGCATCCGCTGCTCGCCGGTCGCGGGTCGCCGAATTGCTCGACATGGTTGGTCTCAATGAGTTTGCCGATCGTTTTCCCGATCAGCTTTCTGGTGGCATGCAGCAGCGAGTCGCGATCGCCCGGTCACTCGCCGAAGAGCCGCGGCTGTTGCTGATGGATGAACCGTTCGGGGCACTCGACGAGATGACCCGCGAGAAGATGCAAACCGACCTCGTGCGCATCGCGGCCGATACCGGGGCAGCAGTGGTCTTCGTAACGCATTCCATTCCCGAGGCAGTGTTCCTCTCCGACCGTGTCGTCGTCATGTCGCCGCGACCGGGGCGCATCAGTCAGATAGTGCCGATGCGACTTGGCGCCGCCGCCGGTCGCGAGGATCGCACCGATGACTTGCGTGAAGATGGAGCTTTCTTCGAGATGGTGACTGAGGTGCGCGAAGCACTGCACGGCGGGGCGGCAGATCAGCCAGGACTCGAAGCGCGATCCTCCCGAGGAGTGGATTCTCGATGAACAGAGAATCGATGAACAGAGAATCGATGAGCACCAGCACAACAGCGAACGCGATCGTGTCCCCCCGAGGTGGTGCGGGCACGAGCCGGAAGCAGGGATGGAGCCCGCGAACTGAGTCGACGCTTCGTATCGCGGCGCCGATCATCCTGGGTCTGATTGTGCTTGGCCTGTGGCAGCTTCTTGTGACAGTGGGAGGAGTTTCCGACTATCTGCTGCCGAGCCCGGCCTCGATCGTTGGCGAACTCGTCGAGTTCTGGCCAGCGGTCGTCTCGGCGACAATGCTCACCGGAACAAACGCCCTACTCGGCCTTCTCGTCGGTGCGCTGCTCGGTATCGTGCTTTCCGCGATCGCCGCTCGGTGGCGA
The DNA here is from genome assembly GCF_039527955.1 of Rhodoglobus aureus. Lineage (NCBI taxonomy): Bacteria > Bacillati > Actinomycetota > Actinomycetes > Micrococcales > Microbacteriaceae > Rhodoglobus > Rhodoglobus aureus. The sequence continues at coordinate 247,309 of NZ_BAAAKW010000017.1, forward strand.
ATCGCTGACCAGATGAGCGCGCCAATCATCGCCGCACTCGCTGTCGTGCCGATTGTCGCCCTCGCGCCAGTGCTCAACTCCATGTTCGGTGCCGACAGCCAGTTCGGCCGCCAAGCTATCGCAGCGATCGCCTCATTTGTTCCCGTTTTTCTCAACACGTTGCGTGGATTCCGGCAGACAAGACCGGTGCACCGTGACCTCATGAAGGCGTATGCGGCGAACTCCACACAAATGTTGCGTTCGCTCACACTCCCGACGGCACGCCCGTTTATTCTCACGGGCATCCGCATCGCATCGTCACTCGCCGTCATCTCAGCACTCGTCGCCGAATACTTCGGCGGCCCACGAGGCGGCCTCGGAAGTCTCATCGCCACCTCTGCTGCCTCAAGTGCGTATGCCAGGGCATGGGCGTACGTAGGCGCATCCATTGCTCTCGGCCTGCTCTTCTACCTTGCGACGCTCGCACTCGAAAGAATTGCGCTGCGTCGCGTCCCGGCCGGGGGCTCCCGTTGATCACGCCCCCATGAAAGAGGAGGATGAAGGCGTACACAGCACGACCAGCAACATCGGCAACACAGCTACACCTGCAACACGAACGTCACCAGCAGTATCCATTTGCACCGTGAATCTGGAAGGTCTGAAATGAAGTTCACTAAACGCCGCGCACTCGCGGCTGGAGCGTTTGCCGTCACGGCAGCGTTCCTCCTCACAGCCTGCTCACCAACCGATGGGGGCGACGGCGGATCCGCTGACGGCCTCACCGAAGTGAAGCTCCAACTCCAATGGCTGCCCCAAGGCCAGTTCGCCGGCTACTTTGCCGCTGCCGATCAGGGCTACTTTGAGGAGGAAGGTCTAGACGTTGAGATCATCCCCTCTGGTGGCGACATCGTTCCGCAGGATGCGCTCGCCAACGGCGACGTCGACTACGCCGTCGCGTGGGTTCCTAAGGTTCTTGGCTCGATCGAGCAGGGTGCCAACCTCACCAACATCGCCCAGATCTTCCAGAGGTCAGGAACGCTGCAGGTGTCATGGGCCGACTCCGGCATCGACACCATTGCGGACTTCGAAGGTAAGAAGATCGGCTCGTGGGGCTTCGGAAATGAGTGGGAGATCTTCGCGGCGATGGCCGCAGAGGGCCTCGACTCGTCGACAGTGCAGATCATCACGCAGGACTTCAACATGAACGCGTTCCTGCAGGGTGACATCGATGCAGCTCAGGCGATGACCTATAACGAGTACGCTCAGCTTCTCGAGTCGATCGACCCCGAGACTGGTGAGCTCTACCAGCCCGAAGACTTCAACGTCATCAGCTACGAAGACACCGTTGGCGGCATGCTGCAGGACGCAATCTGGGCTGACAGCGAACGCCTCGACAGCGATGAGGCCTACCAAGAAACTACGGTGAAGTTCCTCAAGGCCGTCGTCAAGGGTTGGATCTACTCCGCTGAGAACCCCGAAGCTGCTGCAGACATCACGATCGGTGCAGGTTCGGGATGGGGCCCAAGCCACGAGCTCTGGATGGTCAACGAGACCAACAACCTCATCTGGCCGGCACCGAACGGCATGGGCGTAATCGATGAAGCATCTTGGCAGCGCACCGTTGATGGTGCAATCAGCGCCGTGAATGAAACGGGTGCGAGCCCCATCACTGCAGCACCACCAGCAAGTGCCTGGTCAAACGACTGGATCATGAAGGCCCTCGAAGAACTCGAGGCTGATGGAGTCGACACCACCGGTGCAGACTTCAGCCCGATCGAGGTCTCCCTTCTTGAGGGCGGCAACTAGTCGAACTGACTAACAGATAACCGGATGCCGCTTTCGCCGTCGCGAGGGCGGCATCCGTTCGTTCACCTGCACGATCATCATCATCTGCACGACCACTGCAACACGTAGTATCAGCAGCACGACGAGCATCGTCGTCGAAGTGAGGGCCCACGCCATGACTGAACAGAATGCCTGCGACCTCGATGCTTACGCGCTCGAGCTCGATCAAGCCCACATTTTTCACTCGTGGTCTGCCCAGACTTCAGCCCACGCCTCCGCTGTCAGTATTGAGAGCGGCCTCGGTTCTCGGGTCTGGGATCATGCCGGAACGCAGTACCTCGACTTTTCGAGCCAGCACGTCAACGTGAATCTGGGGCATCAGCATCCGGCACTGTTGGCGGCGATCCGCACGCAGTCTGAGTTATTGGCGACAATTTCGCCACCGACGGCGAACATTACCCGCGGCGAAGCAGCGAAGCGCCTGGCGGCTATTGCCCCCGAGGGTTTCAATCGCGTGTTCTTCACGAATGGCGGTTCTGACGCTAACGAGAATGCGATGCGGATGGCGCGGCTCTACACCGGGCGCGACAAAATTCTCTCGTCGTACCGCTCGTATCACGGCAATACCGGCAGCAGCATTGTGGCCACCGGTGACCCGCGCCGCATCCCGAATGAGTTTGCGCGCGGCCACGTGCACTTCTTTGGTCCCTACCTGTATCGCTCAGAGTTTTGGGCGAAGACTCCCGAGGAAGAGAGCGAGCGCGCGCTGCAGCATTTGCGTCGCGTGATCGAAGCGGAGGGTGCGGCGACGATCGCAGCAGTGTTGCTTGAACCGATTCCGGGGACACCGGGCATTCTGGTGCCGCCGGCTGGCTACCTCGCGGGCGTGCGCGAACTGTGTGATCAGCACGGCATCCTGTTGATTCTTGATGAGGTCATGAGCGGTTTCGGGCGAGCCGGCGAGTGGTTCGCGTTCGATGCGTTTGACGTGCGGCCCGACCTCATCACCTTTGCGAAGGGCGTCAACTCGGGCTACGTGCCCGTGGGTGGCGTCATCATTGACGACCCCATTGCTGCTTTCTTCAACGAGCGGGTGTTCCCCGGAGGGCTCACCTATTCGGGGCATCCCCTCGCCACCGCGACAGTGGTTGCCTCGCTCGACACGATCGCTGCCGAGGGGATCCTCGAGCACGCACGCGACATTGGCGAGAACCACATCGGGCCCGGGCTCGGCGCTCTGGCAGAGCGCCATTCGGCGATCGGCGACGTGCGCGGTCGCGGTGTCTTCTGGGCGATGGAGCTCGTCACCGACCGGCAGACGCGCGAGCCAGTTCCCGCAGCGACGATGGCGCGCATCAGAGCCGCACTCGTCACTCGCGGGTTGCTGCCGTTCGTGTCGGAGAACCGCATCCACATCGTGCCGCCGTGCGTTGTCACCGGTGACGAAGTTGCCGAGGCGATGGCGATCTATGACGAGGTACTCACGGCCGAACTGGCGTGATACTTGCGGTTCGATAGTGGAAACTGGCCGCCTGGTTCTCGCGCGCACGTCGCGCGCCGACGCAGAGCCCGTCGGTTATTCGCGTTCGTCAGCTCCGCGGGCAAGTCGTTGCGAGACCCATACCGGGATGAACGACGCGAGGATTACGACAGTCGCGACAACGTTCACGAGGGAGGCTTCGTTGGGGCGGGCCATTTGGTTCATGATCCACAGCGGCAAAGTGTCGACTCCGGGCGGGGCGGTGAAGATGGTGACGACGACCTCATCGAAACTCAGTGCGAATGCGAGGATGGCACCAGCGACGAACGCGCTGCGGAACTGCGGGAACGTCACTAGTCGGAAGGTCTGCATCGGGGTAGCACCGAGATCGCGCGAGGCCTCTTCGATGCTGGGGTTGATGCGGCGCAGTCGGGCGAGCACGTTGTTGAAGACCATGACGATGCAGAAAGTGCCGTGGGCGATGATCATGCCGAAGTATCCAACTTCGATTCCGATCGGTTCGAGTACGCGGTTGTAGGTGTTGTTGAGGGCAACACCGGTGACGATGCCGGGGAGGGCGATCGGGAGAACAACGAGCAGGTTGACGCTCTGTTTTCCGAAGAAGGTGTAACGCTGCAGGGCGAAGGCGACGAGGGTGCCCAGGACGAGCGCGATGGTGGTTGCCCCGAGTCCGACGATCACCGAGTTGAGTAGAGCGGCGCGGATGGGCTCGCTGACGAACGCTTTCTCCCACCAGATGGTGGAGAACGAGGTGATCGGCCAGCTCGAGATGCGCGCAGCGCTAAACGAGTTGATGACAACCAAGAAGAGCGGAATGTACATGAACGCGAGGGAGATCGCGACGATGGTTCCGAGGGTGAACTTGGCACCGAGCGAGAGTCTCAACATGGTCGCATCACATCCGTTCTAGAGCGCCGGTGCGCTGCACGCTGACAAGGTAAATAACAACGAAGGCGATCGGCACGAGCGAGAACGCGGCGGCAATCGGAGGGTTCAGGTTGATGTTGGAAGCGATGATGCTTCCAATCATTTGAGTGGAGCCACCCACGAATTTCGCGGCGATGTAGTCGCCGAGGCTCAGTGAGAAAGTGAAGATTGACCCCGCGATGATGGCTGGCCTGATGAGCGGAAGCACGACCGTGCGGATCGTGAACCCGGCACCGGCGCCGAGGTCAGCTGACGCGTCGAACAGGTTCGGCGGCAGCTGACGAATCGCGGTGTAGACGGGCACGGCCATGTACGGCAGCCACAGATAAGTGAGGGTCAGAATGACGGTGACAATACTGAATCCGGGGCCGCTGATTCCGAGGGGGCCGAGCATCGAGTTGAAGAAACCTTCTTCGGTGAAGGTGATGCGCATAGCCAAAATCTTGACGAGGTATCCGGCCCACAGTGGCAGGGTGATGGCGACGGCCAGGATGGCACGCAGCTTGGGTGACGCGACCTTCGCCATAAAGATGCCGAGCGGAACAGAAATCAGGATGCTCAAGACAGTGACTGCGAGGGCGATGCCGAGAGTGCGAATCGAGGTCGAGGCATAGGCAGGGTTGGCGATGATCTGTTCAAAGTTGCGGAGCGTGAACCCGGGCTTCACTTTGGAGGTGAACGGGTCGGTCACCCAGAACGCTGTCACGAGGAGCATGACAAGCGAGAAGATGTAAATGCCAATGAGCCACAGCATGGGCAGCGCCAGCAGTGCCGAGAGTTGCGCGCGGCGATTCATGGTGTTCCGTTCGGTTGGGTGTGGAGAAGAGAGGGAGGGGCGGATCTGTGAGAGCCGCCCCTCCATTTAGCTAGCCTTTGACGGCGAGCCAGGCATCCGTCCACTGCTGGAAGTTCGTGCAGGTGACGTCAGTGCGGCCATCGATGCACTGCTCGATGGGTGTCGTCCAGAACCACACGTTGCTGAAGTACTCTTCGTCGGTCGCGTTGAAGTAGTCGCAGTGTGCTGCGGCTTCGTCGCTGGTCTCACAGAAGGCACCGTTGGCCGGAGCCATACCGAAGTTCGTGGCGATCGCGCCGTTCACTTCAGCCTCGCTCGTGTAGTCAACCCACGCGTAGGCGCAGTTCGGGGACTCCGACAGTGCGCTGATCATCCAGGCGTCCGACCATCCGGTTGAACCCTCTTCAGGGAGAACGCTCTTGAACTTGTCGTCGTCTGTCAGCTTGCGCAGGATCTCCCACGATGTGCCGAGCACGGAGGTGCCACCGGCAAACGAGGTGATCTGTGCGGCAGGGTCAGCCCAGTACTCGGAGACGATGTCGTTCTGCTGCTTGAGCAGGTCGATCGCAGCATCAAGCTGGGTCTGGTCGAGTGCATACGGGTTGGTGATGCCGAGGTCAGGCTCGTGAGCCATCAGGTACACGGCGGCGTCTGCGATGTAGATCGGTGCGTCATACGCGATGATCTTGCCGGCGTAGGGGCTGTCAGCTTCCCACGCCACATCCCAGCTCGTGGGCGCTTCGGTCACAACGTCGCTGTTGTACTGCAGGATGTTGGCGCCGCGGCCGATGGGAACACCGTAGGACTTGCCGTTGATGGTGTCGTAGATCTGACCCTTCATGCCCTCAACGATGTCGTCACCGAAGTTGGGAACGAGGTCGAGGTTGATGGGCTGAACGTCGCCACCGGCGATGAGGCGAAGGCTGGCGTCACCCGAAGCGGAGACGACGTCGTAGTCGCCGGTGCGCATGAGCTGAACCATTTCGTCACTGGTGCCGGCAACACGACGGTTGACCGTGCATCCGGTTTCGGCGGTGAATTCGTCGGTCCAAGCTGGCTCGACGAAGCCACTCCACGCGACGATGTTGACTTCGCTTTCCATCTCGCCCAGCTCTTCGAGCATGGGAACGTCGGGAACGTCGATCGAGAGGCCGCCGGCCGTGTTGCCGCCAGAATCGGTCGTACAGGCTGTGAGCGCTAGGGCGGCAGCAGCAAGAATCGCTGCCCCTGTCATTATCTTTGATCTCATGGGTGTCTCCTTTGTGGTTGTTGTGATGGTGCATTCTGTGGGTGACTCTGGATGCGGCTGGCCCGGTTGTGCCGGTAGCGCCGGTCATGCGGGGTGGTCTGTTAGCCGATGCGAGAGGCGTGGTCTTTTGTCCACTCGACGCGCACCCGGTCTCCGCGAGCGAAGGCCGATTCGGCCGAGGGATGGTGGTCGTTGGCGCGTTCGGCGATGATGCGAACGCCCCCTTCGGTGTCGACGAGGAACCGGGTGGTTGGTCCGGTGTAGACCGTTTCGGAGACCGTGCCGAGTAACGAGATCGCTCCGGCGCTCGCCGCAGAGCTGGCTGCTCGGAGGCGCACGCGCTCGGGCCGCACACTCGACTGAACGCCATCGCTAGAGAGTTCAGCGGGGACGAGGTTAGAAAGTCCCAAGAATTGGGCGACGAACTCTGTGGCAGGAAACTCGTAGACCTCGCGAGCAGTGCCGACTTGCTCGATTCGCCCCTTGTTGAAGACGGCAACGCGGTCGCTGAGGGTTAGTGCTTCTTCTTGGTCGTGGGTGACAAAAATGAAAGTGATGCCGACGTCGCGCTGGATTTGTTTGAGCTCAATCTGCATTTCTTCGCGGAGTTGCTTATCGAGGGCGCCGAGCGGCTCGTCGAGGAGTAGAACTTGGGGGCGCAGGATGAGCGCGCGGGCCAAGGCGATGCGCTGCCGCTGACCACCGGAAAGCTGGTGGGGTAGACGGTCTGCCACAGCAGAAAGCTGAACCTGATCGAGGGCGAGACCAACCTGCGCGCGACGCTTGGTGCGGTCGACTCCGGCGACGCGAAGACCGTAGCCAACGTTCTCGGCGATGGTCAGGTGAGGGAAAAGTGCATAGTCCTGAAACACGGTGTTCACCTGGCGAGCGTGCGGCGGAACCTCGGTCACGTCGACGCCACTGAGGTGGATGCTGCCGCTGGTGACGTTCTCGAAGCCTGCGATCATCCGCAGCACGGTCGTCTTGCCCGAGCCGGACGGCCCGAGCATTGAGAGGAACTCCCCCGGCTTGACGTCGAGGTTGAGCGCTTCGACTGCAGTGAAGTCGCCGAACTGTTTTGAGACCCCAGTGAGGCTTACGGCACCGGGCGCTGTCAGGGAGTCTGATTCGGACGAGGCTTGCTGGGCGGACGCGTGCACGGTGGACTCCTTGGAACGACATTGATCACTGAGTGGCTCTAAACCTATAGAACCAGAGTTCATATTTCAAGCGTGTGTCCAAATAGTCACAAAACAGCAACGGCTCAGTCGAACAGTGCGAGAATTGAGCAATGCACCCGTCCGAATCGATTGACGCGCCGGAACACCGTGCGGCGGTTGACAGCGACGCCGCACGATCCCGCGATGCCACACGACCGGGCCGCCTCCATGGTTCTCTCTTTCAATCCATCGGTGATGCCGGCCGTGCTGAGCTCGTCGAGCGTCGCCTTGCCGGGGCAATCACCGGGGGACACCTCCGCGCAGGAGAGCGACTTCCCTCAGAAAATGACCTCGCTCGCACCTTTGGGGTAGCGCCGACGACCGTGCGCGAATCGCTCCTCGCGCTGCGCAGCCAGGGACTAGTTGTCACTAAGCGCGGACGCAACGGAGGCAGTTTCGTTGCGGACTCCGCCGACCCTGTGGCACACGCACGCACCGCCCTGGCGGAAACATCTCGCCTCGCGTTGCGCGATTTGGGCGCCCACTATTCGGCCATTACCGCGGCCTGTGTACGCCTTGCGGCCCGCCGCGCAGCGCCGTCAGAAGTACAACAAATTCGATCACGTCTGGTGCGGTTGGACGACGCCGACCTTGCCCAGTGGCGCAGCACCCTCGACGATGTCCAAGTCGAACTCGTCTCTCTGAGCCAATCCGCGCGCCTTACTCGCGAGCAGATGCGACTGCAAGCAGAATTCTCTCCGCTCCTTCGGCTCCTCGACGCCGAAAGTGGCTCCCGCGTAACGCAGCACCAACTGCTCGTGACTGTGGTGGATGCTGTCGAAGCGGGCGATGACCAGGCTGCGGTTGACGCGACGGAACGCATGGTCGACAGCGTGATCAACGCCCTCATTGAGCTTCAGTCCAAAAATCGGTGAACTAGCGCTGCAGGCCATCCCGTGCGTAGGATGCGACAGATAGAACCACGCAACCAGCAGGCGAGGCACCCATGATTTCGACCGACAGCATCACCCCATGGTGACAGTAACCAGTGCGCAGGCGTCCGGAATCGCAGCGCAAACAACTGCTGAGCGCGCAGCCGAGATTGTCTCCGAATACCTGAGGGGCCCGATCGAGGCTCTGGATGCGACGGCTGCACAGCTCGGGATAGAGCTTGCCTCGTCACCGCACGTCGGCGCACTCTCGTCGCAGCGCCTCGACGCGCTAGTTGAACCGCATGCGCATCGCATCCTAGGACTCCCCGACGCACAGATCTACGGCGCAGGATTCATTGCCGCAATCGGGCTGCTGACCGACGAGCGAAATCACCTCTCATGGTGGCAGGGTGACGACCCACGCAAGTTGTTGCTGGCCGCACAATCCGTGAACAAAGCACTCATCGATTACAGCGAACTTGAGTGGTTCCGGGTGCCGATGGAGACTGGCCGCGGACACGTTGCCGGGCCGTACGTTGACTACCTCTGCAGCGACGAATACACGATCACCGTCGCCGCTCCCGTGCACATTGACGGCCGGTTCGTTGGCGTTGCCGGCCTCGATCTGCTGATTGATTCGGTCGAACGCCAACTGCTTCCGTTGCTCTCCGAGCTGGGGGACAACGTCACCGTCATCAACAGTGTTGGTCGCGTAGTGGTCTCCACTAACCCGCGTCACGCTACCGGTGATGCTGTGCGCGGTGGGCCGCTGGCAGATCTTTCGCGCACGCCGTGTAATGGGCTCGCGCTCGAGATCATCGTCGAATAGTTTCTCTAGCCGGCCTAAATTCACGAAAGACGTGCACTTTTCGTCGTCAATCGACCGTGAGCGCCATCGTATGCTGTACCCATGACGGCGACGAGTGGTAGCGGTGACTCGGTAGGTGCTCATACTGGGTTGTCGGCGCGGCTGGCGACGCCGACGGACCTGCCGGGTGTCGTTGGCACCCTTGTTGAAGCGTTCGATCAGGATCCGGTGTGGAGTTGGGCTTTTCCCGACCCGGAGGCACGTGCAGCGCAGCACGCCGCTATTTTCCGGATGACCGTGACCCACGCCATCGCTAATGACGCCGTATGGCTCACCTCCGGCTACGGTGCTGTGGTCACGGCTTTCGGCCCCGACGTCAACGAGATGTCCGATGCGGATGCGGAACGATTCCCGACTGTTCTTGGTGATCTTCTCGGGGATCACGCCGAGACGGTTAACGGGCTCTTCGAGCGATTCGACCATGCTCGCCCTCTCGAAATTCCGCACCTTTATGTTTCTATGCTGGGCGTTCGAGCTCAGGCGCGCGGTCACGGAATAGGGATGGCGTTGCTGGCGAGTGTTGTGGAACAGGCCGATGCTCAAGGAATCGGAACCTATTTGGAGTCAAGCAACGGCGCCAATGACCACCGTTATGAGTCGGCTGGATTCCGCGTGCACGGCAGCGTTCCGGTTGCCCCTGGACGGCCAGCGGTCACGACAATGTGGCGGGACCCGGCCCAGGGCAAATAGCAGTGTCCCCGCTTAACTTCATCCACGAATTGGAGCACCCCATGCGGCAACCCATCACCAGTCAAACCGCCGCTGCGGTCGGGCCCTATAGCCACGGCATCGACGCTAACGGATTGGTGTTCTGTTCGGGGCAGACCCCTATCCGCCGGCAACCGGCAAGCTCGTCGACGGCGGAATCGAGCACCGGACACAGCAGTGCTTCGACAACCTCTTCGGCGTGCTCGCCGCAGCGGGGCTCGGCCCCGACAATGTGGTGAAAGTCAGCGTTTTCCTCACTGACATGGATGACTTCGCCGCGATGAACGAGGTCTACGCGGCCCAGTTCAGCGAACCGTTTCCGGCGCGCACCACGATCGGGGTCGCATCACTTCCGTTGGTTTCCAACCTCGAAATCGAACTCATCGCACAGCGCCCATGATCTCCACCTCGAACGACTGTTGCCGCACAACTCCCTACTCGTGCACCGAAACGGTGACGGTGAACTTGCTGTTGCGTCCGGCCTGACGGGTGGGGCCGACGGTGCGGTTCAGGTAGTCGCGGTACCCGAGGTGTGTGTGTTGAAAACTACCCACAGTTCTCCGCCCGGTTTGAGCACGCGGCGAGCGTCAGCCATCATCCGCAAAAAACGTGTCGCGGCTGTGTCACTGGCTTCGGAGAACGACAGCGGCATCGGAAAAAATGGCCGACATGGCAGATAACGCTCTTGTGCTCCCCGATGGATACGCCGACTTACTCACAGGCTCGAAGGTACGAGTTCGGAACGCGCAGGGTCGCGCTCAGCGGGGTGGTTCGACGTTTAGCGGGGGATCTTCGCGCTGAATTTCCCGGCAGCCTGCTGGGAAATTGCCAGGGGGCCACAGCATGGTCCTGATCGACAGATTCGACCTGCAATCGCCTGTCCGGCGGTCGAGCCGCAGCGCTGCATTCAGCCGGAACCGAGTCGATTTTTTCTCGGCATCGGTGCCGCGCTTCGACTCACCAGTTCTGTTCTCCCGGCTCCGCTTAGGGACCGCGGGAGTGAATCACGAAGACAACGCGAGCTGACTAGTTTCCGTTGATCAAGTCTGCGGTCTCTTGCGCGTCTTCTTCGGGCGGGAGAGCGATCAATACCTGATTGCCCGTGAGTGGTTCTGCCACGAACGTCGTGGAATGAATCTCGCCGCCTATTGCGATCACCAATCGTGCGTCTGATCCGGCCTCAGCCGCGTTCTCCGTCAGCGTATGGAGTACTGCTGCCCCCTCATCCGTGAATGTCACGTCTACTCCGCTTTGGGATTCAGAAACTTCAGCAGTCTCAACGGTGGCTCGTTCAAACACCGAGGGGCGCAGAATGTACCCGTCGTTGACCAGAATGCACTCAGGGTCGGAACCCTCAACGCACGTCTCCGACACCGCCAACTCGAGCGTTCCTCCAGACGTCGTCGTCGGTTCGTCAGCGTCAGCGTCAGCCGCGGCAGCGCAACCACTCAGCGCCAACACGGCGACAAGCAGTAGAGAAAACCTACGTTTTTCAGAACTCATGATTTCACTTAGTTAAGTGAGAGGGCCTAGGGGACAGTTCGCAGCTCGACCCCGCCGTCTCGAACTACGAGCTCCTCCTCCGGGCAGATGGGCCCGGCGACCACAACAGTCTCGCCTGAAGCGAACTCCACAGAGACATCGCCCGGGGTGCAGCCGCTGCCAAGGATGCTTGCCGCGCCGCCTGCTGCGACGGCGACCTCGTCACCCCCGGTCGAAACGGTCACGTCGCTAGAGCTCTCGTTGCTAATGCTGAAATCACCAGAGCCGGTGCACGCCGTCAAAGCTGCCGCCATGGCCAAGATGACCAGCCCACTTCGTGCAAGTTTGTTCCGGTATCCCATGATTCCCTTTCCGATTAGTGGGCAGTTCGCTAGCGGCGGCTAGCGAACTGAACAGTGATGAACGGAAGGTGCTCGCGCGCAATCACAGCGGTGAGCGTGCCGCCGTTCGCGAGTTTTGCCCCGACGGCGTAGACAAAGGGATCAGTATCGATCTCGATGCCAGAGACGGCCTCTCTGTCAATGGAAACATCAATGGGCCGCGTAGCCGTGCGCTCTGACAGGGGCGCAGGCGCGTCCCAGTCGCGAGCGCTGAGCCCGAGCTCCTCACGGAACTGGTTCATCAGGATGTAGTTGGTGTGTTGGATGAGGAGGGAGTCAAGCGCATTCAGCTCCGATTCTTCGCGGTGCCAATTCGTCTGCACCGCCTCCCACAACGAGGGAAATCTCATACTTTCGACTCGCTCGATCAACCAGGCGGGTCGCGGCCACGGCGGAACCTCTTCGATTGCGTGACGGCTGTCGTCATCAAGGTCTGCAAGGTTTACCGGATCGGACTTGTTGTCAGGGTTTCGCCACAGAGTGGCTGAGACGCTGGCGGTCATCGCCGAACAGCCGTAGCGGTCGGTGGCAGAGTTCACGCTGATATCCGTGACTTGCACGGAGGGCTGTGCAACGAACTCGACCACAGGAATCGGCATACGCTTCAGCAACTCCGCATGCCGGGCACGCGGGTCAGGCGCGTCTTCGGGGAGAACTCCAGCGAAATGCATGTTCTCATCGTGCGACGGGTCGCGACAAATGACAAGAGCTCGGAAAAATTTCCCGGTGATTCAGTCCCGCTCACATTTAAGTTCAATCTTACGGTTTTGCTGACGCTGGGCGCGCGGGACCTGATCCACAGTAATGCCATGTAGGCGCCCTTTAACGACATTAAATGGTAGCATAATGGCATTAGGAGGCGTCTCATGGCGTACAACATCAACAAGCAGCAGGCGACGTTCGGTGAATTCCTGCGCTCGTGGCGGATGGTTCAGGGCCTCACTGCTCAGCAGGTCTGCGAACGCGCTGATATCTCTCTCATGACCTTGCGCAAGTTGGAGCGCGGTGATGGCACAGTTCGTCTCGAAAGCGCGTTTCAAGTAGCGCGTGCGCTCGGCATCCTCGACAGCGTTGTTGATGCGGCGGATCCTCTGCGCACCGATCTTGGTCGTGCGCGCGCCGAGCTCCTTAATCGAAAGCGTGCACGATGACGGATGTCGACGTTCATGTGAACCGCGATGGCCAGCCGATTCTTGCGGGCGTGGCGCATTTCACTCGCGAGCGCCAGAACGTCACGACCACGTTTACCTACGAATCCAGCTATCTCGCCGACCGGAAGAGGCGGCCGCTCGACCCGGGTCTTCCATTGTTCTCGGGCAATCAATACGTGGCGCGGGTGCCGGGCGCATTCGCTGACAGTGCGCCCGACCGGTGGGGCCGCAACCTGCTGACGCGTCGAGAGCGACAGCTGGCAGCGGAAGAAGGAAGAACTGCTCGGATATGTGACGCTGTCGATTTCCTCATCGGCGTGAATGATGAGACCCGGCAGGGCGCTGTGCAGTTCTCGAAAGTCGGAAGCTCTGAGATGCTCTCGCCCCGAGCAGACGTGCCGAGACTTATTGAGTTGCCGGCGCTACTGCGCGCCAGTGATGATGTGGCCGCCGACAAAGACGGCATCGAGGCGTACAAAATACTGCTTGCCGCCGGTACCGCGTCACTCGGTGGTGCGCGCCCGAAAGCGTCAGTGCGGTTAGCGAATGGGGCACTCGCGATTGCGAAGTTTCCGCACACCCAGGACGAGTGGGATGTGATGGCCTGGGAAGCGCTCTCCCTCGACCTCGCGGAGCGCGCCGGCATCCCCGTTCCTCACCGTGAACTCGTGAAGGTTGGCGAGCGGCATGTGCTCTTATTGCAAAGATTCGATCGTGCAGGTTCCCGCCGTGTTGGCTACATGAGCGCGATGACGATGATGGAAGCGCAGGATGGAGCCTCGAGCGACTACATCGATTTGGCAGAGACGCTCGCCGATCATTCAGCATCGCTCGACAAAGATCGAAGGGACCTGTTCGACCGCGCAGTGCTCAATGTCGCGCTTCACAACACTGACGACCACCTGCGAAATCACGGGCTCCTTGACACCGTGGGAGGGTGGGAGCTGAGCCCTGTCTTTGACGTGAACCCCAATCCTGAGATTGGCGAGGCGCGAGCCACTTCTATCGCGGGAGCGACCTCTGCCGCTGATGAAGCGGCAGGTTTGGCTGAGCTCGCATCAGCGTGCGGCATTAGCGCGGGAGAGAGCCGTGAGCGTATTGCTCGTGTTGTGACCGCCGCCGAATCGTGGCGAGAAGTGGCGAGCAAACACAAGATTTCCTTTGCCGAGCAACACAAGATGGCCGGAGTGCTCGATGAGCGCATCGCGATGCTCCGCGACTCCTCACAGCAGACAGGCACGGGATCGAGAACTGGCGCCAGCGCGTCGTCTGTTGATGCGAGTGACTCGCCCCGCGGTAAGACCACACCCAGATCGAACTCGGGGTCGTTCGCACCGCGCGACTAGCTTGTCGCGCCGCGATAATGGGTCAATGCCGATCCTCAATAAAGACATGACCGTGTGCATTTCGCTCGCCGCGCGGCCCTCCAACCTCGGGACGCGGTTTCACAACTACCTGTACGAAGAGCTCGGCCTGAACTTCATCTACAAAGCCTTCACGACCAGCAACATTGAGGATGCCATCGCCGGGGTCAGAGGATTGGGCATCCGGGGCTGTTCCGTATCTATGCCGTTCAAAGAGGCAGTGCTTGAACTCGTGGATGTTGTTGAGCAGTCGGCCGCAGCGATCGAGTCGGTAAACACGATCGTGAACAATGACGGTGTGCTCACAGCATCCAACACTGACTATGAGGCCGTCGCTGATCTGATCGCCCGCCACCAACTCGACCCGAGTGTGCCGGTGCTAGTTCGCGGATCGGGTGGCATGGCCAAAGCGGTCGTCGCGGCCTTCCACGGTGCCGGTTTCGCTGATCTGACGGTGCTCGCCCGCAACGCTGAGGCTGGCGAAGCGCTTGCCGCGAAGTATGGCTACCGTGCCGTGAGCGTTGACCCGCAGCCTGCCCACGCGGTGCTCGTCAACGTGACCCCGCTCGGGATGGCGGGAGACGCTGCCGACGAACTCGCGTTCAGGCCCGACCAGATTCGCGCGGCGCAAACGGTGTTCGATGTCGTCGCATTCCCGGCGGAGACCCCACTCATTCGGGCCGCTCGGGATGCCGGAAAACTCGTCATCACAGGCGCCGAAGTAATCGCGCTCCAGGCCGCGGCGCAGTTCGTTCGCTACACCGGGGTCACGCCGACGCCCGACCAGATCGCGCGCGCTGCGGCATTCTCGAGGGAGTAAGGGGCGAACACAGGGTCGGGGACGACACGCGCCTCTTGTCGACGACCGAATTTCGTATTACATTAAACATATGAGTACAGGTGAGTCAGTAAACGGAGTACCCGTCACAGAAGAGCAGGTCGCTGCATGGGCTGCTGAGGCAGAAGCCGGGTATGACGTTGCCAAGTTGAAAGAGCGTGGTCGTGGCCGCCCTGGGCGAGGTGCCGAGCCCTCGCAGGTCGTCGCGCTGCGGCTCACTCCAGATGAACTTGCCGCGATCGATGCCCGAGCGGCACGCGAACACAAGTCTCGGTCGGAGACTATCCGCGACGCGCTCACTTCGTACGTCGCGTGAAGGTTCACGATTCGGCGCTCAAGCATGGCGTTCTCCCGGAGGATGCAATCCAATCTGCAACTTGGGCGCTCTGGATCGAAGACCTCGATGACGATTCGCCAGCGCGCCAACTCCGCTTGGGATTCGATTCACAAGGTCGGCTCCTCGAGACGGTTGTCCTGGTTTTCGATAGCGGGAACGAACTAATCATCCATGCCATGAAAGCTCGGCCACAGATGTTGGATTTGCTGCCCTAGCGCTTGTTCTCAACAGGATCGAACGACGGCATAATGCTGCCATGACCAACTCTGATCAGACGGTGCCGTCAAATTCCCAATTCAAGCCCCACCCGCGTGATTTTGGGGGCTTCGAAATGCCATCATCGGTTCCGCCCGGGATGCGCCTCGAGCTAAGTCGTGCCCCGCTCAAGCCGGGGCAAGAGCCGGTTTTTGAGGAATGGATGAACGCGCTCAACGATCGCTACGAAGAGCACGAAGCCGCGGTCTCGTCTGAGCGCCAGATCTTTGAGGCGACGTTCAAAAGTACAGAAGCCAATGGCCAAGTCTGGATTTATCACCTCAGTCTCATGGGCGCGGAGGGGGCGGCCCTTGATGGGCAACTCCCAATGGGAGCGGATCACGCAGCGTATAGCCGACGCGCAAAGGAACCTGGATGGGAGGAGCTCGAGCCCAAATTCATGCTCACTCCTCTCCACCTCCGCGAGCTGATGGAGAAGTGGGCAGCGACTGGAATCGTGTGAGGCGCACTGAGCCGTGGCAAACGGCGTTGAAGTCGCGGATTTCGAGCCACTTGAGCTGCGGATTTCGAGGGACAAGGTGCTAGTCGCGCTTGGCATCGAGATCTACTGTTGCGAGCGCGCTTCAACGAGCGGCGGTATCTATATCGCAAGGGCGGCACTTGCTGACATACTTCCCAGATGGGCGCATGGGGGACAGGCATCTTCGCTAACGACACTGCAGCGGACATCCGCAGTGAGTACCGTGAACACCTCGAAGATCGGGTACCGGATGCGGAAGCGACTCGACTCGTCATCGAGTCATTCGCTCATCTTCAACCCAATGACAGGGGAGAGCTTTGGATAGCCTTGGCCGCTGCGCAGACTCAGGTCGGCCGCCTGGATTCGGAAGTAAAGGCGGCTGCGCTGGCAGCGATTGATCACGGCGCGGGCCTCGAGTTGTGGGCTGATGCAGGTTCGCCCGCACTCGCGAAGCGTGTCGCGGCCCTCCAGAAACTGCGTGACCAGCTGACCGGACCGCAGCCGGCCCCGAAGAAACTCCGCCCGCCATGGCGTCACGAAGAGACTGAGTTGGTGGCGGGGGACGTGCTTGCCTACACCGCGACAAATAGTCGGATGGCGCGGCTGAAGCCGATCCACGCACCAGCAACAGTGTCGATGCCTGAACGTCCCATCATCTACAACGTGACCCGGTTCCGAAAGAGTGACTTGGGCTGGCAGGAATGTGGCTTCGTGCACATCGCGCGTTTGCCGAACTGGCGCAGCGAGGACTCACTCCCGAACCATTTCTCGGCCGGCCGGCTGGCGGGCCTTGAGCCTTCAAACCGAGAAGCTTCTCGACCAGGGTTGATCGTGCCGACAGTTGTGCATTACGTATGCCGAGATTGCAGTCTCACGGACTCAGGGATGCGAGTCGTTTCGCCCGCGACGCGCCTTTGTCGTGCGCGGCAGCCAAACCCTACTCGCGCACCGAAACGGTCACGGTGAACTTGCTGTTGCGTCCGGCCTGGCGGGTGGGGCCGACGGTGCGGTTCAGGTAGTCGCGGTACCCGAGGTGGGTGTTGAAAACTACCCACAGTTCTCCGCCAGGTTTGAGCACGCGGCGGGCGTCAGCCAGCATCCGCAAAGCAACGCCGGCATGAACGGTGGCACCGCTGTGGAAGGGCGGATTGCACACAATGAGGTCAGCACTGGCTGTCGGTCGTTCGGCGAGGGCATCTTCGCGCGCGGCCTCGACGCGCGCGCCGACACCGTTCGCGTCGGCCGTTTCGCGGGTCGACGCCACGGCGGCGGTGGACTGGTCAACGGCAACCACGTGCAGGTCGGGGCGGGCAAGAGCGAGTGCGACGGCGAGCACCCCAGTGCCGCTGCCAAGATCAACAGCGGTGGCGGCATCCGGTTTCATCTCCGGCAAGAACGTCAACAAGAAGCGGGTGCCCATGTCGAGGGTCGCACCGGCGAAAGCACCACCATGGGCGCTGACCGTCAACTCATCAACCGGAAGTTCTGGTTCCCGCAACACCGACGTCGTTGGGTAGCGAGCTTCGACAGCCCCGTGTCGTGCGCCCAGCGAGGTGAGCGTGCGCGACTTTTGGCGGGCACGCCCCGCGCTGACATCATCGAAGGAGCGACCCAACACCTCATTCATCGCCAACGTCATGTGCTTAATGCGGCCACCCGAAATCACGGTCACGTCAGGCGATGCGAAGCGGGCAATGGCCTGAGCCCACTCATCCAGCTCGGCCAGGCTGCGCGGCAACTGCATCAACACCAGTCGGGCACCCGACAAGAGATCAGCATTCAGCGTGTGCGAGCTGTAGTGCGGTGCGAGGTCACCCGCGTTCTCGGCCAGAGCAAGCTCCGACACCAAAGAATCCTGAAACACGCGGATGCCGCGGCAGTCGTGCATGGTAGCGGCCCCTAGCGTGAGCGCCCCATAGTTGTCACCCATCACCACGAGTTCACCCGGCTGGATGTCGGCCAACTGCGGAGCGGCCTCGTCAAGAATGAGGCGGTCGCTGGCATCCACCGCAAAAAGGTTGGGGGCTTCCACGTCGGGCCAACGTCGCAGAGTGGCGAACAGGTGCTCAGACATGGGGACTCTTTCAGTGGAGCGGCACCGCAGACAGCGCGTGCGGCGGTGCCCCCAGCGTAGCCGTCACCGCTAACCCAGAAAGCGAGCGGCCCCGGCACTAGTGGGGCCACTCGCTCACGGGAATCTAGTTGTAGCCCCGCGTGATGTGGGGCTCGTCAACGCACAGAGGACATTCCTCTAAATGCGCCGACGGGATGCAATTGCACATTAGCTATTGGGGACGAGCGTGTACTTGGTGGAGAGGTACTCGTGGATACCCTCCGAGCCACCCTCGCGACCGATACCGGACTGCTTGACGCCACCGAAGGGGGCCGCTGCGTTGGAGATGACTCCCACGTTGAGGCCCATCATTCCGGTGTCGAGGGCGTCAATCATCCGGTTTCCCCGAGCCAAGCTTTCGGTGAACACGTACGAGATCAGGCCATATTCGGTGTCGTTGGCGATCTTCACGGCGTCGGCTTCGTCGGTGAATTCGACGATCGAGACGACCGGTCCGAAGATTTCTTCACGCAGGATGTCGCTGTCGGCCGGAACGCTGCTGACAATCGTGGGCTCATAGAAGCTTCCATCGCCCTCGACGCGCTTGCCGCCGGAGACGAGGGTCGCACCGCGCTTCACGGCATCCTGAACCAACTCGTCTGCCTTATCGACAGCCTTGTCGTTGATAAGCGGGCCAATGCCGACACCCTCTTCGGTGCCGCGGCCGATCTTCAGCTCACCGACACGTGCGGCAACTTTCTCGGCGAATTCTGCAGCAACCGAGCTGTGCACGATGAAACGGTTCGCTGCAGTGCAGGCCTGGCCGATGTTGCGGAACTTCGCCGCCATCGCACCGTCAACGGCCTTGTCGAGATCGGCGTCGCCGAAGATGACGAACGGGGCGTTGCCGCCAAGTTCCATCGACGTACGCAGAACGTTTTCGGAAGCCTGCTTGATGAGTGCCTTGCCCACCGGGGTTGACCCTGTGAACGAGAGCTTGCGCAGACGTGAGTCAGCGATGATCGGCTCCGACACTTCAGACGAGCTGGAGGTCGTCACAACGTTGAGTACACCGGTGGGAAGGCCAGCCTCTTCGAACAGCTTCGCAAGGAACAGGGTGGTGAGCGGCGTGAGTGCTGCAGGCTTCACAACAACCGTGCAGCCTGCGGCCAGCGCGGGGGCAATCTTGCGGGTTGCCATCGCGAGCGGGAAGTTCCACGGCGTAATCAGGAAGCAGGGCCCAACCGGACGCTGTGACACGATCATGCGACCGGTGCCTTCAGGAGTGTCGCCGAAGCGACCCGAAATGCGTACCGCCTCTTCGCTGAACCAGCGCAAGAATTCGCCCCCATACGTCACTTCACCGTTGGCCTCCGCGAGCGGCTTGCCCATCTCGAGCGTCATGAGCAGGGCGAAGTCATCGCGGTGCTTCTGCACGAGGTCGAAGGTGCGACGCAGAATCTCGCCACGCTCACGAGCGGGGGTCGCGGCCCAGGCATCCTGAGCAGCAACGGCCGCGTCGAGCGCCCGCATTCCGTCGTCGGCAGAGGCATCCGAAATGCTGCGGATGACCTTGCCAGTAGCGGGGTCGGTTACGTCGAGTGTTTTATCGCCTGATGCTGCGACCCACTGACCGCCAATGAAGAGCTGGTTCGGAACGGCTTCGAGAAGCTGGGTTTCGGTGGCATTAGTCATGGGGTGTGCACCTTTCGTGGTGAGGAAATCTGCGAGTCAGTCAAACAGCGCTAGCTGAACTTCGGCTTGGTGCTGCATGGGGCAGTGCTGTGTGGGGCAGTGTTGTGTGAGCTAAGGCGGTGAACTAAGCCTTGGCCAGAGCGTCGCGAACGACGTCGAGACCGTCAGCGATGAGCTCATTGGAGATTGATAGCGGCGGAAGGAAGCGGATGACATTTCCAAAGGTTCCGCAGGTCAGCACGATGACGCCGGCGGCGTGCGCTGCAGCCGCAACCTTCGACGTGAGCGCTGCGTCTGGTTCCTTCGTGGCCGGGTCGATGATTTCCATGGCGATCATTGCGCCACGGCCTCGTACGTCTCCGATGCGGGGGTCGCCGGCGCGGAGTCCGTTGAGTCGGCCGCGGAAGATGGTTCCGATTTCGCGGGCACGGTTGATGGCGCCGCTCTCTTCGAAGGTGCGGATGGTGGCGAGTGCTGCGGCACAGGCGATGGGGTTTCCACCGTAAGTTCCGCCGAGTCCACCAACGTGGGCGGCATCCATGACATCGGCGCGCCCGGTGACGGCTGAGAGGGGGAGTCCGCCGGCGATGCCCTTGGCGGTCACCATGATGTCGGGCACGAGGTCTTCGTGGTTGGAGGCGAAGAGGTCTCCGGTGCGTGCGAATCCGGTCTGCACTTCGTCGGCGATGAAGATCACGTTGTTCGCGGTTGCCCACGCGCTGAGCGCTGGGAGGAATCCGGGGGCGGGCTCGATGAATCCGCCTTCACCCTGGATGGGCTCAATGATGATGGCGGCGAGGTTGGCGGCGCCGACCTGCTTTTCGATCTGCAGGATGGCGCGGGCGGCAGCTTCGTCGCCGCTGATTCCGCCATCGCGGAATGGGTATGACATTGGTGCACGGTAGATCTCTGACGCGAACGGTCCGAAGCCACTCTTGTACGGCATCGACTTGGCGGTGAGGCCCATCGTGAGGTTGGTGCGACCGTGGTAGGCGTGGTCGAAGGCGACGACGGCCTGCTTGCCGGTGAAGTAGCGGGCGATCTTGATCGCATTCTCGACGGCTTCAGCGCCGGAGTTGAAGAGTGCAGTGCGCTTTTCGTGGTCACCGGGGGTGATCTCGTTGAGCTTCTCGGCGACCTCGATGTAGCTTTCGTAGCCATTGACCATGAAGCAGGTGTGGGTGAACTGGGCGACCTGCTGGGTGACGGCTTCAACGACTGCGGGCGCCGAGTTGCCGACACCGGTGACGGCGATGCCCGAACCAAAGTCAATGAGGGTGTTTCCGTCGACATCGCGAACGACGCCGCCGCCTGCTGCTTCCACGAAGACGGGAAGGGTGATTCCGATTGCTGCGGCAACCGACTGCTTCTTGCGCTCGAGAAGCTCAAGCGAACGGGGCCCGGGAATTGCCGTGACCAGCTCGCGTTTTTGCGTGAGGGTGGGGCCGCCGATCGGGGCCGTGGGGGCGAGTGCGGAAGTAGTCATGGCCACCGATCCAATCTGTGAAGAATTCGTTTGGATCAACGTAGTCTCTGGATGCCGCCGGCAATAGACCCACAATGGCAACTTAGTTCGCACATAGTGCCAGAATGGCACGAGGAGGTTTCACAATGCCAACACCGGTTTGGGACATCGTCACGACGCCGCAATTGTCGTTGCGCGCGCTAACCCCACAAGAGACTTTCGACCGTTCGGTGAACTGGGTGCACAACTCCGACCTCGACGACCCGACCCCGTTTTTGGCCGACGGCCAACTGCTGCTCACGACCGGCCGCCAGTTCGTCGACAACCCCGACCCCGACTTTGTCGCCTACGTCGCGCGCCTCACCGCGGCCGGGATCGCGGCCCTCGGATTCGGAACCGAGGTAATCACCCACGGTGTGCCCGTTGAGCTCATCAGTGCCTGCGCCGCAGT
Organism: Rhodoglobus aureus; assembly: GCF_039527955.1. Taxonomy (NCBI): domain Bacteria; kingdom Bacillati; phylum Actinomycetota; class Actinomycetes; order Micrococcales; family Microbacteriaceae; genus Rhodoglobus; species Rhodoglobus aureus. Next base: position 269,187 of record NZ_BAAAKW010000017.1, read on the forward strand.
CGGCCTGCCACTATTCGAAGTGCCGTACCGAATCCCGTTCATCGCCATCAGCCGACTCGTCGCCGACAACGAAGCTGAACAGGCCCGCGCCGGATTCGACCGCGCTCTTGCTGCCCAAAATGACATCGCTCGCGCCGCAGTCGGCAAAGGCCGCCTCAGCGCGGCAACCGCCCGTGCCGCCGAACACCTCGACTGCCGAGTGTGGATCTTCGATGCCGACGGCGAAATCGTGAGCGACCGTGCCGAAGCAAACGCACCCGAGTGCCCCGCCGACATCCGCGCCTCGGTGAGCGACCTCCTCGGCCGGGCCCGTCGCGCACGCGTCGCCGATGACACCCCAGATGAGCACCGCATTGTGCAGACCTTGGGTCCGAGCGGCCAGCTCTGTGGCGCCGTGGCGTGGTCACGCAGCAGTCAATTTGGCGACCTCGACCGCTCGGTAATGACGGTTCTCGCGGCGCTCGCCGAAGTCTCGCTCGAACAGACCGAGAACCTGCGAGTCGGCCACCGCGCGATTCTCGAACAACTATTTCAACTCCTGAAAGACGGCCGCGTCGAGAGTGTGCGTCGCGCAGTGCGAGCCGCTGGCATCACTCTTCCGACTGACCATTTTGTGGTGGCAGCCCTCGACCTCGGCGGCACAAGCGCGAACATTCGCGATGTGCTCGAGCGTCGCGCTGCCCGCCCCGAGAGCAGATTCTTTGCGGTCTCGGATGGTCGGCACCTGCTTGTGCTGATCGATGCGAGTCAGCTCGCCGCCGAGTGCCGGTTCTTCGAAATCAACGGCCTCACGGTTGGGCTCTCTGCCGAAGTCGGTTGGGCAGAATTGACCGTCGCCATCACCCAGGCCGTGCGATCACTCGAAGCTGCACCCCCAGGCAGCGTCACCGAATTCGACAGCCTCGTCGGAGAAAGCTTCTTCGGGCTACTCGCGTCGAGTTCCGTCGCCGATATCGCCCACGCGCGACTCGCGAGCGTCATCGATTCGAATGAAGGACTTGGGCTGCTGCGGTTCGCGCAAGTGTGGCTTCGGCACAATGGTCAGTGGGATCCGGCGGCACGTGAGTTGGGCATCCATCGACACGGTCTCAAGACTCGGATGCAGCGTCTCGCCGAGCTCACAAATTTGGGTCTCGACAGCTTTCAGGGCCGAGCCGAATTGTGGGCAATGTTGGCCGCAATTGACCTCAACGAAAAGCCGTAACGGCTAGGGCTGAAGCCTCGCTCGAAAAAGTCTGACTTCCCCCTCACAGGATTTCGCATGTAGCCTACGAACAATTCTCGGCGGCGTCGCCGGTCATTTTCGAGCAGCAGAGGAGCTTGTCATGAAGACCTTTCAATTGATCAATCCGTACACCGGCGAGGAGGGCACGGCACACCCCGCTGCCAGTGACGAAGTGATTGAGCAGATCGTCGCCGCAGCGCACTCCGAATATGCGGGCGGAACGAACCGTGATCAGGTAAAAGAGCGTGCGGCAATCGTCATCCGCATCGCCGATCTTTTGGCCGAACGTGCCGCTGAATTCGGCGAAATTATTGTGCGAGAAATGGGCAAGCCGCTGGCTCAAGCAGTGGGCGAAGTTGAGTTCTCCGCCGACATTTTCCGCTACTTCGCCGACAACGCTGAAGCGTTCCTTGCCGACGAGGAAATTCCCGCCGGCGCTGGCACAGCGTGGATCCGCAAGAGCCCGATCGGCCCTATCTTGGGCATCATGCCGTGGAACTTTCCGATCTACCAGATCGCCCGTTTCGCAGGCCCCAGCATCGTGCTCGGCAACCCCGTTTTGGTGAAGCCAGCACAGCAGTGCCCAGAGTCATCCGCAATGCTTGAAGCTCTCATTCACGAGGCCGGTTTGCCGATCGGTGGCTACCAAAATGTGCTCGCCGATAACGACCAAATTGCGAAGTTGGTTGAAGACCCCCGCATCCAAGGAATCTCGCTCACGGGCTCCGAGCGTGCCGGAAGCATTGTCGGCGCTGCCGCCGGTGCGAACCTCAAGAAGAGCGTGCTCGAATTGGGCGGCTCAGACCCGTTCATCCTGATGTCGACCGACGACATGGATGCCACCGTCGAGGCCGCTGTTGCTGCCCGCATCGACAACAACGGTCAGGCCTGCAACGGGGCAAAGCGCTTCGTCGTGCTCGACTCCCTCTATGAAGAATTCGCCGAGAAGTTCAGCGCCGCAATGGGCGAGATCACTGTGGGCGATCCCATGGAAGAGGGCACCGAGCTCGGCCCGCTGTGCTCAGTGGATGCCGCCAAGAACCTGGAAGAACAGGTTGCTGAAGCGGTCGCCGCTGGCGCAACCCTTCGTGTTGGAACGGGCAAGCGCGACGGCACCAAGTTTGCGCCCGCTGTGCTTGAGAACATCAGCCCCGAGAACCCCGCGTACAGGACGGAATTCTTTGGACCGGTGGCTCAGCTTCACCGCGTGAGCAGCGAAGCTGAGGCAATCGAGCTGGCCAACGCAACACCGTTCGGGCTCGGATCGTACGTGTTCACCACGGACGCAGACCAGGCCGACCGCATCGCTGACGGCATCGACGCCGGCATGGTGTACATCAACGAGGTCGGGGCGGATGCTCCCGAGCTGCCATTTGGTGGAGTCAAGAATTCCGGCACCGGTCGCGAGCTTGGCTCTCACGGCATTGACGAGTTCATGAACCGCAAGTTGGTTAAGCGCCCGTAGTGGTCGAAACTTTCTCATCAAGTGCTGCGCGCTCTCCGTCGGAGGTCGCGCAGCACTTTTTTGCGTGCTCGATGGCAGCCGAATCAGCACCGCGAGAGGCACTGAAATCAGCCCTGCTCAGGCCGTCGATCTACAGCGCTCACTCAAGTAGCTGATTTACTCTCGCTGCGAGAGAGGTGTGTACATGAGCATGACCGGGCTAGGTCGAACGCTGCGGCCGCAGCATTCTCTGCGGCATAGCCTCATGCTCACCGCATTGGTCGTCGCCGGCGTGGTTCTTGCGCTCGTCGCCATGCACTCGCTCAGCCTTGACCATAGCGCGACCGCGATGACCAGTTCGGTCTCACAGCACGATGGGGCGATGACCTATGCCACTGATGACTCGATGGTTTCGGAGGGATGCGGTGGGTCGTGCGCCCCGGAGCATTCGATGATCGTGATGGGCTGCATCCTCGCGCTCGTCGGTGCGGTGCTCGTCGTTGCTCGAATCCGCGCAATTACTGTCTGGCGTCTGGCTCGACGTCTGACTGTCTCGTTCACCGTGGCGCTTGCAGCTCTGCCCGTGCCTGAACCACCGTCTCTTCATGTGCTTTCGATCAGTAGGACTTGATTCTGCTCGCTCTGGTGTGACCAGAACCGGCATGACCGCCCCGCGGGGCGTCTGGAATATTTCCTCTACTGAATAAGAAAGATCATAATGAAAATCCGCACAACCGCGCTCATTTCGAGTGCTCTCACGGCAACACTTTTGCTCGCTGGATGCTCGGCGGGGACTGCTCCAGGTGGCGTCAACACTGGCGAAAATTCGGCGCCATCCTCCGCCGAATCGGGCTCGTTTAATGCGGCAGATCAGATGTTCGCCATCATGATGATCCCGCACCACCAGCAGGCGGTCGAGATGGCTGATCTCGTGTTGGAGAAGGCTGACATCGATGAGCGTGTTAGCGAGCTCGCGCAGCAAATCAAGGCCGCGCAGGACCCTGAGATTTCGATCATGGAGGGTTGGCTGAGGGGCTGGGGAATCGACTATGACAGCTCGGAAACGAGCGGTATGGCGGGCATGGGGCATGGCGACGGCATGATGTCTGATGCCGATATGGATGATCTTCAGCAGGCTGAGGGCAGCGAGGCGTCGCGCCTTTTCCTTGAGCAGATGATTGAGCACCACGAGGGCGCGATTGTGATGGCGCAGGCTCAGATCGACGAGGGTGAGTTCCCGGCGGCGATCGAACTGGCCACCGCGATTGTTTCAGCTCAGACCGAAGAAATTGTCACGATGCAGGCAATTCTCGACACTCTCTAGCCCTCATTGCTGCTGCAGAAAACCTTGCGATTGATACCCCCATGGGGGATATATGAAGTGGCTCATTGCCAATATTGAAGCAAACGGCAAGGCCACCACTCAGGAAGAAGCGGAGGCGCGTCCCGTCCCGGCATTCTAGGGGCGCGGCACACGCTGGTTAGGGCTGCGCGTACTCCACAGGAGTTCGCGCAGCCGCTGCCGCCGCTTCTGGCTCAGGGATATCGAGGCTGCACTCTGCCTTCGCCTAGCCACGAGCCCGCTCACCGGTATAAACTTGAGTCGTCTTAACTCAACTTTTGTGGAGGGTTTGCAATGGCAAACATGCAGGGTGCCCCTAGTACCGACGAAGAGCAACAGAGTGCTCTCGAAAAGTACGGCGTCAATCTCACTGAGATCGCACGCAGCGGCAAACTCGACCCCGTAATCGGGCGTGACGCAGAAATTCGACGCGTTAGCCAGGTGCTCACGCGTCGCACCAAGAACAATCCTGTTCTCATTGGCGAGCCCGGAGTCGGAAAGACGGCTGTGGTCGAAGGTCTTGCCCAGCGCATCATCGCCGGTGACGTCGCCGATTCGCTGAAAGGCAAGCAACTCATTTCGCTCGACCTTGCTGCGCTCGTTGCGGGTGCTAAGTACCGCGGTGAATTCGAAGAACGACTCAAAGCAGTGCTCAAAGAAATCAAAGAATCTGATGGTGAGGTCATCACCTTCATCGACGAACTTCACACCCTCATGGGGGCCGGAGGTGGCGACGGCTCAGTCGCAGCATCCAACATGCTCAAGCCGATGTTGGCGCGCGGTGAGTTGCGTCTGATCGGTGCAACCACTCTCGACGAGTACCGCCAATACATTGAGAAAGATGCCGCCCTCGAACGACGCTTTCAGCAAGTATTCGTGGGTGAGCCATCCGTTGAAGACACTGTCGCGATCTTGCGTGGTCTGAAAGAGCGCTACGAAGCACACCACAAGGTTGCGATCGCAGATTCAGCGCTCGTTGCTGCCGCAACCTTGAGCAACCGCTACATCTCAGGACGAAAGCTTCCGGACAAGGCCATCGACCTGATCGATGAGGCCGCGAGCCGCCTCAAGATGGAAATCGACTCCTCACCAGTGGAGATCGATCAGCTTAAACGCGCCGTCGACCGGCTACGCATCGAAGAGCTAGCGCTTAAGAAAGAGAAGGACGAAGCGTCTAAAGCACGGCTGGCAAAACTGCGCGAAGATCTCGCGGTTCAGGGAAAGCACCTGAGCGCACTTGAAGCGCGGTGGAAGATCGAGAAGTCGAGCCTCACGGGGGTCGGTGAACTCAAAACCCGGCTCAATGATGCTCGCATCGAACTTGATCGCGCCATGCGAGACGGCGAATACCAAAGAGCATCGAAGCTCAACTACGAGACGATTCCTTCAATCGAAGAGGCACTTGTCACGGCAGAAAACAACGAGCCAACGGGCCCACGCATGGTTAACGACCAAGTGACCGAAGAAGACATCGCATCCGTCGTGGCCGCCTGGACGGGCATCCCTGTTGACCGCCTCACCGAAGGTGAGACCGAAAAACTGCTGCACCTTGAAGCTGAACTGGGCAAACGGCTAATCGGTCAACGAGAAGCGGTGCAAGCTGTCTCCGAAGCTGTACGTCGAACTCGGGCGGGAATCTCCGACCCCGACCGGCCCACTGGATCGTTCCTGTTTCTCGGCCCCACCGGTGTCGGCAAGACTGAACTCGCGAAGGCGCTCGCTCAATACCTTTTCAACGACGAGAAAGCTCTCGTCCGCATCGACATGAGCGAGTACGGCGAGAAGTTCTCGGTCTCGCGACTGGTTGGTGCCCCTCCCGGCTACATCGGCTTTGAGCAGGGCGGTCAGCTGACCGAAGCCGTGCGACGCCGGCCGTATTCGGTGATTCTGCTCGATGAGGTTGAGAAGGCGCATCCAGAGGTCTTCGATGTTCTGTTGCAGGTTCTCGACGACGGACGTCTCACCGATGGTCAGGGTCGCACCGTAGATTTCCGCAACGTGATTCTGATCTTGACCAGCAACTTGGGCAGCCAGTTCATTACCGAGCAGGCACTGCCGTGGGAAGCTCGCAAAGACGCGGTGCACGATCTGGTGCGCAAGTCGTTCAAGCCAGAGTTCATCAACCGACTCGACGACATTGTGGTGTTCCAGCCGCTCTCGACCGATGACCTCAGCCAAATCGTTGAGCTCGATATCGACCGACTGAGCAAGCGACTGACCGACCGCCGCCTCCAGTTGGCGGTGACCCCGGATGCTCGCACCTGGCTTTCCGAACGCGGCTATGACCCGATCTATGGGGCGCGTCCGCTGCGCAGACTTATGCAGCGTGAGATCGATGACCGGCTCGCGAAGGCCTTGCTCGCCGGTGACATACGCGATGGAGACACCGTGCTCGTGGCACTCGCCTCTGATGGCAATGCGCTGGTTGTGACCCGTATGCAGCCTGACGGCAGCTAGGCCGGGCAGCGCAGTCAGTAGCTGCTTCAGCGACGCAGCGATGCGGCTTGCTGTAAGCGGCTAGAGGAACATTGGCCGATCGTCCTCGTTCTCGGTGTCGATCGCAAGGTCGACCACGACAGGAACGTGGTCGCTTGGTCCGTCGCCCTTGCGCTCTTCGCGGTCGATGGATGCCGCAGTCACGAGTTCATCAAACTGCGGCGAACCCATAATGAAGTCGATGCGCAGGCCTTCGTTGCGGGGAAAACGCAGGCGCTGGTAGTCCCAGTAGGTGTAGCCCTCGATGCCGCGACTGCGCAGTGCATCAATGAGGCCAGCAGTCTCGAATGCCCTAAATGCTGCGCGCTCGGCGTCGCTCACATGAGTCTTGCCTTCGAACGCGGCGATGTCCCACACGTCGATGTCGAATGGCGCGATGTTGAAGTCACCCATCAGGGCGAGGGGCTGCTCGGGGTTGTTGTGCATCCACTTCGTGGTCTGAGTCGCCAAGTTGGCGAGCCACTCGAGCTTGTACGGGTAGTGCGGGTTGTCGAGCTCCCGGCCGTTGGGAACGTAAAGGCTCCACAGGCGCGCACCCTCGACGGTGACCCCGATAGCGCGTGCTTCGATTGGGATGGTGCCGTCATCGAGAGGGTTGCCAAAGCCGGGTTGCGTGTCGAAACCGACGGTTACGTCTTCCATGGGAAGTCGGCTTGCGAAGGCGACACCGTTCCACTGGCTCAGGCCATGAAGCTCAACCTCGTAGCCCGCTTCTGTGAACGCCTCAATCGGGAACTGCTCGGGCTTGCATTTGATTTCTTGCATTGCCAGAACGTCAATATCTTCACGAAGCATCCAGTCGACAACGCGACCAACTCGGGTTCGGATTGAGTTCACGTTCCAGGTAGCAATACGCATGTCTCAACGCTAATCGGTATACCCCGGATTGGGCGCCGCCGGCATGACTATTGCGGGCATCCTGCTCACTACTCTCCAGACTGTGCTTCTAGCATTGCGCCTCACATGGGTATCCTTTACTCGTGACCGACGCCAAGCAGCAGCTTATTGACTACATTTCCGCCGATGCCGTCTTCCACGGCGACTTCACGCTGACCAGTGGCAAGCAGGCGAGCTATTACGTCGATCTGCGCCGGGTCAGTCTTGACCACCGCGTCGCCCCGCTGATCGGTCAGGTGATGCTTGATCTCATTGCCGACATCCCCAACATCGCCGCCGTCGGTGGGATGACGATGGGTGCTGATCCTGTTGCCGCCGCGATCTTGCACCAGGGTGCTGCACGTGGGGCAAGCTATGACGCCTTCGTTGTGCGCAAAGAACCCAAAGATCACGGTCGCGGTCGTCAGGTCGAAGGCCCTGAACTTGAAGGCAAGCGGGTGATTGTGCTCGAGGACACGTCAACGACCGGTGGTTCGCCGCTGGCCGCCATTGAAGCGTTGGAGAAGGTCGGTGCGATCATCGCCGGCGTTGCCGTGGTCGTCGATCGTGACACGGGAGCAAAAGAACGCATCGAAGCAGCGGGATACCCATATTTTTCTGCGATCGGGCTTGGTGATCTGGGGCTGACTTCGTGACTCCTGGCAACCATTCCTCGGGCTCTGATGATGATGATCAGCAGCCGCGCGAGCCAGCGTTCAATTGGGGGCTGACCCCGACCGAGCCCGAGCCCGAGACTCCTGAACTGCCGGAGCTCGTGCTGCCTGACGCTGAGCCCCCGGCCCTGACCGAGCCGCCTCCCACCGAGGCACTGAATGCAGCCGATCTGCCGACAGCGGCGATCAACTCTTCGGATCTGCCCACGGCCGCGATGGATCTCCCGACGCGACGCCAACTCCGGATGCCCGCAGCGGTAGACCCTGCGCTGGAGGGCGCAACAGAGGTTCTTGCTGCGCATCCAGTTTCCGCGGCAGGTCCAGAGGACGAGTCTGTCGATCACGATGCGGTGGGCGCGCTTTTCGGCGACGAGCAGTTTTTTGAGTACGAGGAGCAGTCGCGCGGTGCATTAGTCCCCGCAACGATCAGCCGGCCCCGTGCACCTCGGCCGCCGATCCCACGGGGGCAGCTATTCGCGATCTCTATTGCCGCCGGGCTTGTTGCGGCGCTAGCGCTTGCTGCCCTGTTCTTGGCTGGCACTCGGATCGGCGACTCGATTGCGCCGGCCGCGGTCGCCACGCTAATACCGACTGACACCGCGAGCGCCGCGCCGACCGTGGGGCCACTTCCTGTCGGAACTTACGCGTGGAATGAACTTCTGGGCGGCGAATGCCTCGAGCCGTTCGATTCCGCGTGGCAGGACGAGTACAGGGTTATCGAGTGTGCGCAGCCGCACGCTGCGCAGCTCCTGACCCGGGGAGAGTTTGATGATGCGGTCTCGGCCCCGTACCCAGAAGTCGACGACCTCGTGGCGCGAACGAACGCGTCGTGCTCGACCGACAAGGTGATTAATTTCGCTGCTGCAAAATCTTTTGCCGACCTTGAGCTGGTGGCGAGCTTCGCGCCGACCGCCAGCGATTGGGATGCCGGTCAGCGCGACTACTACTGCTTTGCTACCCGAACTGGCGACGAAGTGCTCACCGAATCAGTCGCACAACCGCAGGTGGCCGCAGACGCAGACGGCGAGTAGCGACGGCACTGCCGACAACGCAATCGCATTCGCGCCGCCGGAGCGACGCTCTACTTGTTGAGCAGGTCTGCCACGCTGTTGAGCACCTCGTGGGGGCGGAACGGGTAGCGGTCAATTTCCTTCTGATCGCTAATGCCGGTCAGCACGAGCACCGTGTGGAGCCCGGCTTCGATGCCGGCGACGATGTCGGTGTCCATGCGGTCACCGATCATTCCTGTTGTCTCGCTGTGTGCGCCGATTTTGTTGAGTGCTGAGCGGAACATCATCGGGTTGGGCTTGCCCACGATGTAGGGCTCCCGGCCGGTGGCCTTGGTGATGAGAGCGGCGACTGCACCGGTTGCGGGCAGGGGGCCGTCTGCGCTGGGGCCGGTGGCATCCGGGTTGGTGGCGATAAACCGGCTGCCATTGCCGATAAGGCGGATTGCCTTAGTGATCGACTCGAACGAGTAGTTGCGGGTCTCTCCGATCACAACGTAGTCAGGGTCGGTCTCGGTCATGATGAAACCAGCTTCGTGCAGGGCGGTCGTGATGCCGGCCTCGCCGATTACGAAGGCGCTGCCGCCTGGGATCTGTTCTTTCAAGAAATCTGCTGTTGCCAGTGCGGAGGTCCAGATTGCGGATTCCGGAACGTCGAGTCCTGAGGCCTTGAGCCGTGCGCTCAGGTCGCGGGGCGTGAAAATCGAGTTATTGGTGAGCACCAGGTAGGGCTTGTCTTCGTCTCGCCACTGCTGCAGAAGCTCTGCTGCGCCAGGCACGGGATGGTTTTCATGAACGAGAACGCCATCCATGTCGGTGAGCCAGCATTCGATTTCGCTGCGATTGATCATGCGCTCATGTTAGCGAACACGGTCTCGTCTGAAAGACGACGCGTGATGATTTCGACCGCAGCGGGATTTTGCTCGACCAGCACCACGCGCCGTTTTAGCGCTTGGGCGACGGCACCAGTTGTGCCACTGCCGGCGAAGAAGTCGAGCACCCAATCGCCAGGTTGGCTGGATGCCTGAATAATGCGACGCAGGATGCCTTCCGGCTTCTGGGTGGCATAGCCGGTTTTCTCTTTACCGGTGGGGGAGACGATGGTGTGCCACCAGACATCAGTGGGAAGCTTGCCACGTGCCGCCTTCTCTGGGGTCACTAGTCCCGGTGCCATGTAGGGCTCGCGGTCTACTTCTTCGTTGTTGAAGTAGTAGTTCTTGGGGTTTTTGACGTACACGAGGATCGTGTCGTGCTTCGATGGCCATTTTTTGGTGGCGCGGGCACCGTAGTCGTAGGCCCAAATGATTTCGTTGAGAAAGCTATCCCGACCAAATAATGCGTCTAGGGCGACTTTGGCGTAGTGCACCTCTCGATAGTCGAGGTGGAGATAGAGGGTGCCGCGGTCGTCGAGTAGCCGCCATGCTTCCTGGAGCCGTGGTTCGAGAAACTCCCAGTAGTCGGCGAAGGTGTCGTCGTAGGAGTAGAGGGCACCTTTGACCGCCTCGTAGGTGTTTCCTCCGAAGCCGACCCTGGCGCCATCCGTTGACCGCTTCGTCGCTATGGCTTGCCGCGATTGTTTGCGGCCCGTGTTGAACGGCGGATCGATGTAGATCAACCGGAAGCTCTCGTCGGGCAGGGCGCTAATCGCGGGAAGGTTGTCGCCGTGTACGACAAGGTCGGGGCCGGTGGGCTGCCAGTGCAGTTGCATTATCTGAGATTAACAGTCGTTTGCTTCAGCCGCGTGCTGAGTGCTGCACGTGGAGTGGTACGAGACCTAGGTCGGTACGAAAATAGGGCCGCGCGGTACGAAGGCTGGAGCCACCACGAGTATCGTGGAACGGTGACTGAACCGAACCCCAGCGTCGAGCTGTCCACCAACGGGGTGGGGCCGTGGCGGGGCGAATTGCCCACCGATCCCCACTTTGACCCTGCGCTGCTCGAACGTGGCGATAGCCGCAATGTGATCGACCGGTATCGCTACTGGAACATGGAAGCGATCGTTGCCGATCTTGACGTGACGCGGCATCCGTTCCATGTTGCTATCGAGAACTGGCAGCACGATATGAACATCGGTTCCATCGTGCGCAGCGCCAACGCGTTTGGGGCCGACACGGTGCACATCATTGGGCGTCGGCGCTGGAACAAACGCGGCGCCATGGTCACTGACCGCTACCAACACGTGCTGCATCATCCGGATGTCGCAGCCTTTGTCGAGTGGACCGCAGCCAACGACCTGCCGATCATTGCGATCGACAACGTACCCGGCAGTGTCATCATCGAAACCTTTGACCTGCCGAACCGTTGCGTGCTGCTGTTTGGCCAAGAAGGTCCAGGGCTGTCGCCCGAAGCGATCGAAGCAGCGACGGATGTTTTGGAGATCAGCCAGTTCGGTTCGACTCGGTCAATCAACGCGTCAGCCGCGGCCGCCGTTGCGATGCATAACTGGATCACCCAGCACGTCAGTTTCTCGAAGTAGCTAGTAGCTAGTAGCTAGTAGCTCGCAACTCGTAGCTGGTAGCTAGTAGCGGCATGCAGCCGCAGCGCGTCAGCATTCGCGCACGGTGCGGCCGAAACCGCGCCGAGCGTTAGTCTGAAGGCTACGTTCATCGAGGAGTTTTACTGTGACTACGCCTGCCCACGTGACCATTATTGGTGCCGGAATGGTCGGGCTGTGCACGGCCTGGTTTTTGCAGGAACGTGGCGTTGAGGTCACCGTTCTTGACCGCACGGGGGTTGCTGCCGGATCGTCGTGGGGTAATGCTGGCTGGATTGCTCCGGCACTGACGCTCCCGCTTCCGGAGCCGTCGATCTTCCGCTTCGGGCTGAAAGCCGTCGTTAGCCCTTCCTCGCCGGTCTATGTTCCTCTTGCCGCCAACGCGACTCTGTTGCGCTTCCTTGCCGGCTTCGCTCGCCATTCGCTTCCGGGTGCGTGGCGCAAGAACATGTCGACCTTCGCCGAGATCAACAAGTGGGGTCTCGACTCCTTCGATCGCATGGAGGATGGCGGAGTCGCAGCGGCTCTCACTAAGGCCGACCCGTTCCTTGCGGCATTCGTCAACGAACGTGACCAGCAAACAATCGTGCACGAGTTTGATGAGGTTGCGGCGCGTGGCGGTCACGTGAGCTTCAAGAAAATCACGGGCGACGAAATGCGCGAGCTAGAGCCGAGCGTCTCGGGCATGGTGACCCACGGGCTGCGAGTAGAAGGCCAACGCTTCATCAACCCTCCCGCGTTCATGGAAGTGCTTGCGGCATCCGTTCGCGCACGGGGTGCCCGCATTATTGACAGCGCAAACGTCACCGGTGTGCGCGATCTCGGCGCCGATGGCATCGCTGTTGATGTTGACGGTCAGGATGCTGTGCGCAGTGACCAGGTCGTGATTGCCACCGGAACGTGGCTTTCTGGGCTCGCTCGCCAGTTTGGTGTGAAACAGGTTGTGCAGGCCGGTCGCGGCTACAGCTTCAGTGTGAAGCCGCCAGTGATTCCCACGCACCCGATCTATTTGGCCGCCCAACGCGTCGCCTGCACGCCCCTCGGCGATCGGTTGCGTGTGGGAGGCATGATGGAGTTCCGTCGGGCCGACGCACCTTCCGACTCCCGACGCATCCAGACCATCGTCGACGCCGCGAGCCCCATGTTTGATGGCGTCGACTGGGAGGCACGCGAAGAAGAGTGGGTCGGGTCACGCCCTTGCACCGCCGATGGACTTCCGCTGGTTGGCCGCACTCGCTCACCGCGAGTGCACGTTGCCGGCGGTCATGGCATGTGGGGAATCGCCCTCGGCCCATTGACGGGGCGGATGCTCGCAGACTCCATCACCGGTGGAGACGAGCACCCCCTGCTCGACGCCTTCGACCCGCTGCGGTAGCAACTTCACTGTGCAGGGCTAGTGCGCGCAGTCCGACTCGTTTGTTGTTTCTTTGGGGGCTGGCTCTGTGTGAGGTGGCTCTGCGGGGTCAGATTTTTCTGTGGTGTCGTTTGGCTCAGCGGCGTCTGGTCGCTCGGTCGCGTTGGGCTGCTTTTGGGCGTCGCGCACGCGGTTGACGAGTTCACGCCACGGTCCGACAAGTTCTTGCTCGGGGATGACCGCTTCGTGTGGTTCGCAGTGGATCTCATAGATATAGCGATCGGGCATCGTCATTGTCGCTGGGTGTTCGTCCCACGGTAGTTCGGCGATGAGGATGTACCACTGTTCGGGGTCGGGTTGTTCGTCGACGATGACATCCCATTCGACGCGTCGACCGAGTAGCCCGCCACTGCGCCACACCTGTACCTTCACAGGTGCATGCTATCTCGCGACGTTGATGCCCACTAGGGCCCAGCCTGCAAGGACTGCGTGGTGCTCGGGAGAGTCAGCCCCGAATCGAGTAATGGATGACTCGACAGTTGCGGCGGCGAATCGGGAGAAGTCGCTGCGGGGCGGCAACAAACCACCGGTGAGGGTGTCGTACCAGATCATCCCGGCTTGTTCCCAAGCGAACCCCCCGAGGGTATCGGCGACGCTCCAGAACGCGCGGTTGGGGATGCCCGAGTTCAGGTGCACGCCGCCGTTATCGTCTAGCGTCTCGACGTAGCCGTCAAGGTGATCGGGCTGGGGGTCTTTTCCGAGGACGTCGTCGTCATACGCGGTTCCCGGTTCCTTTAGTGAACGCAACGCGTTGCCTTCGACTTCATCGGTAAAGATACCTTCGCCGATGAGCCACGATGCCTCGGCAGCGTGCTGCCCCAGAGTGTATTGCTCCACGAGTGCCCCGAATACGTCGGAGACATGTTCATTGAGGGCGCCGCTCTGACCCTGGTAGATCAGTCCAGCGGTGTACTCGGTGACGCCGTGGGCGAGTTCGTGGCCGATCACACTGAGTGAGCGGGTGAATCCGTCGAAGATTTCGCCGTCTCCATCACCAAATACCATCCGCTGCCCATCCCAGAAGGCGTTGTCGTAAAGCGTGCCGTAGTGCACGGTGGCGTTGAGCGAGGCGGAGTGGTCGTTGATCGAATCACGCCCGAACACCTCCCAGAACAGCGCGAAGGTACTGCCCAAACCGTCGTAGGCCTCTGACACCGAAACATCGCCGGTGTCTGCGGCTCCCTCTGCTCGCACGAGAATGCCGGGCAGGGTCTCAGTGTTTTGGGCGTCGTAGATTGAGCGGCTGACCGTTCCGCGAACGGCCGGTTGGTCGTGGCGCAACGATCTCGGCGGCAGCACGCGTTCGCTTCGACCGTGGTCGAGGTGATCGTGTGCCAAGCCGATCAGAGACTTTCGCGCGGCGTGCGCAGCCCGCTCGAAGCGTGGATCTTCCAGCGTCGCAATCCGGGCCAACAAGAACGGGGGCACAATCGAGCAGACCGACCGAGGGTGTGTAGCGGGCGAGACGTGTCGCTGAGGTATCCGAGACATGCTTCATGCTGACACGCGCCACCGACGCTGGCGAGGGTGACGCGCGATTTCCCTTAGGCGCGAAGCTGGCTCACAGTGAACTCGCTGCCGTCGAGGTCGGCGAACACGGCTTCGCCGCCGACGTACTGCGGCAGTTGCCACAAAGTTCTCGACCCGGACTGCTGGAGGTGCCACCCAAAAACCTCGCGATAGAAGTCGGCAACAGCGGCGGGGTCCGGTGTGCTGAGCGTGTTCATCGTCAGAGTGCTTGGCTCGTTGACCAGTTGGGCACCCTTCCCCCCTAGCGGCTGTGTCGCACCCAGGACGGCCCCCGAAGGATCAGCGACGACAGTCAGAATGGATGCCGGTGCCATGTCCACCGGGCTGGGCGTTCGCTCCGGCGCTGGCTAGCGTTCCGATTCCGGCAACCGTGCGCCCGCGAAGTGTTGCCTCGGCGTAGTCGCCATCTGGGTTGACCTTGAAACTCCATCCGAAGACCTGACCGTAAAACTTAGTCGCCTGATCTATGTCCCGTACGAGGCATGTAGTCCAGTGCGGCACTCCGTGAGGGTATACGTCTCGCTTGCTCATGCAGGGACTCTAGCCTCCTAGCCCGAGAGGATTCCTCCGTCGGGTAGGCTGAGGTGCAATCCCCCCACTTCTTCGAAGGGATCCACTATGCCAGCAATCGTGATCATCGGCGCCCAATGGGGCGACGAGGGCAAGGGAAAAGCAACCGACCTCCTCGGTAGCCGCATCGACTACGTCGTGAAGTTCAATGGCGGCAACAACGCCGGACACACCGTTGTCATCGGCAGCGAGAAGTATGCGCTGCACCTTCTGCCGTCGGGCATCCTCACCGAAGGTGTTACCCCGATCATTTCCAACGGCGTCGTCGTTGATGTCGAGGTTCTCTTTGAAGAGCTTGACGCACTCATCGCCCGTGGCGTTGACGTCTCGAAGTTGCTGGTAAGCGCCAACGCGCACGTCATCACCAACTACCACCGCACCCTCGACAAGGTGACTGAACGCTTCCTCGGAAAGCGTCAGATCGGCACAACCGGTCGCGGAATTGGTCCGGCCTATGCCGACAAGATCAACCGCGTTGGCATCCGCATCCAAGACATTTTTGACGAGAACATCTTGCGTCAAAAGGTTGAGGGCGCTCTCGACCAGAAGAACCACCTGCTCGTGAAGATCTACAACCGTCGCGCGATCGAGGTTGACGACATCGTCGCCGAGCTGCTGAGCTATGCCGACCGTCTGCGTCCCATGGTCGCCGACACCGGGTTGCTGCTCAACCAGGCTCTCGACAAGGGCGACGTTGTGCTCTTTGAGGGTGGCCAGGCCACAATGCTGGATGTCGACCACGGTACCTACCCGTTCGTCACGTCATCCAACTCCACCTCTGGTGGCGCGGCTACCGGTTCGGGCGTTGCCCCCAACCGCATCGAGCGTGTCATCGGAATCGTGAAGGCATACACCACTCGTGTTGGTGCTGGACCGTTCCCGACTGAGCTCGAGGATGAGTCTGGCGAATTCTTGCGCGAGAACGGCTTTGAGTTCGGAACCACCACGGGGCGACCGCGTCGCTGTGGTTGGTACGACGCCCCTATCGCTCGCTACTCGGCTCGCGTCAACGGAGTCACCGACTTCGTTCTCACCAAGCTTGACGTACTAACCGGCCTCAAGACGATTCCCGTCTGTGTCGCCTACGATGTTGACGGCACCCGCCACGATGAGATGCCCGTCTCGCAGTCAGACTTTCACCACGCTGTGCCGATCTACGAAGAATTCCCCGGCTGGGAAGAAGACATCACCGGCGCCCGCAACTTCGACGACCTGCCGAAAAACGCGCAAGACTACGTACTCGCCATTGAAAAGATGAGTGGCGCACGCATGTCGGCAATTGGTGTTGGTCCGGGTCGCGACGAAATCATCGTTCGTCACGACCTCATCGATTAAGAAGCTCTAGAGGCCAATCGGCAAGTGCTGGACTGAAGGTCCGAATTCCGCACGTGCATGTTGCTCGCGGGGTGCGAAGATTTGTGAGTGACCGTAACGCGCCCACAGCCCCGCACCCTTCGGGGAACCCACGTCTCCGTTGAGCCGATGACAGTACAGCATCTGGCCGCACTGTGGCCTGCCCTCGCTGTGCCCGAAGTGTTTGCGGGAGGCTATGGCGGGGGACCTGCCGGCTTGCCCGCCGACGAGGCATCCTTCATCGAATGGATGCGCGGCTCCTACCTTGGCTACCCCGACCGCTTTCCCTTCGCTGTGCGCCTCACTGCAGGCCCGGATGCCGGCCTACTCGTGGGCGCGAGCACCCTCGGTGACCTCGATGAGGCCAACGCCAACGTGCAACTCGGGTGGACTGCTTACGACCCGACCGTCTGGGGCACCGCTGTGAACCCCGAGACCAAGCTCCTGCTGCTCGGCTTCGCGTTCGACAGCGGCTACAACCGCGTTACCGTGCAGGCGGATGCGATCAACGACCGCTCGCGCGCGGCAATCCTCAGGCTGGGTGCCACATTTGAGGGAATCCAGCGCAAGCACCGCATCCGCGCTGACGGGTCTTGGCGAGACACCGCCGTCTATTCAATCGTCGATACCGAATGGCCCGCGGTGCAGGCCGGTTTGCGTGCGCGACTCGAGGCGGAGCCACTCTCGTGAGCGCCCCAGTCGCCTCGCCGACAGAAACCGAAAAGCACGACCACGCATCCACTCTTGGAACGACGCTGCGCTTTGCTGCAGCGGGGCTCGTGTGGGGCTCAAGCTTCCTGTTCATGAAAATCGCTCTGGATGGTGTGAGCTTTGGGCAGGTCGCCTGGACACGGGCCGTGCTTGGCGCTCTCGCGCTCGTCGTGGTCTTCGCGGTCAGTCGCCGCAAGCTGCCACGCAATCCGATCGTGTGGGCTCACTTCACGGTGTTGGCATTTCTCTTTGCCGTGTTCCCGTACTTGCTCTTTGCGTGGGCTGAGCAGTACGTGAGCTCAGGGCTCGCGAGCATCTACAATGCGACGACCCCGATCATGACGGCGATCTTCGCGACTCTCGTGTTCCGAGTTGAGAAGCTCACGCGTTCACAGATTGCGGGCGTGACGCTCGGCATCTTCGGAGTGCTCGTGATCATCTCTCCGTGGCAGGCCGGCGACATTAGCGGCAGCCTGCTTGGACAACTCGCCTGCCTCGGCGCGGCGGTCTGTTACGGCGCTGCAATGAGCTATCAGCGCCGCTTCGTTGCCCCCTACCGAATCGCCGGCGTCACCTCGGCAACCATGACCATTGGAATCGCGGCCGTCATCTACCTGCTGCTGACCCCTGTGGTCGCGTTAGGTCCGGTCACCCTCACCCTGCCGGTCGTCGCCAGTCTTCTCGCCGTCGGCGTGCTCGGCACCGGAATGGCCTACGTGTGGAACTACCGAGTTCTTGCCGAGTGGGGCCCTACCCGCACCTCAACAGTCACCTACATCACGCCCGTGATCGGCGTCATCCTCGGCATCGTTGTTCTCAAAGAGACCCTCTCCTGGCACGAACCTGTCGGGGCCGTGCTGGTGATCTTGGGCGTGCTGCTCACGCAGGGCCGACTGAAGTGGCCGAAGGGCAAAGGGCAAAGGTCAAAGGTCGAGCGAGGGCGGCACTAGAGCGGCATTAGGGCGGCATTGAGGTAAAGAGTTCCGATGAATCGGTCGCGATTGTCTGTTTCGGTGAAATAACCCAAGCCCATCTGGGAAGCTGGAGCAATGACTTCTCGATACCTTGTTCGCCGGTTGGGTGTTTCTGCTGCCGTGCTCGGTCTCGTGGCGGCAGTGACCGCATTCGTGATCATCGCGGCGCCTGATGCGCAAACCCCATCGACGAGTGAGCAGAAGAAGGCCGCAGTCGTCATCCCGGCGGAGCCTGAGGTCAACTCGGTCAGTTCCCTCACCGGATCCCTTGTGGGTGGAGAGTCGATCGTCATTGCGGGCACCGCGCTGAGTGCGGATTCCGAAGTCACTTTTGGAGGCGTACCAGCAACGGATGTCGTGCAGTCAGACGACGGAAGCCTCACCGTGACCGTGCCCGCTAGCACTGACTACCAGCCGGCCACGGTAGCCGTTGAAGTTGTGGCGGATGAGGCAGCGGTGCCATCATCGACCGCATTCGAGTACACCTACAAAGCCTCCACCCCCGTCGATCAACAGATGCAGTACCTGATGGCGCACTGGAACGACTACAACATCGCGGAGTACGGCGACCTGAATCCGGTCGGCGGCGACTGCGCCAACTTCGCGAGCCAGTCCCTCTTGCAGCGCGGTTGGGAGATGACCGATGCCTGGTTCAACTACGACGCTGGAGCTGACTGGAGCGGTGCGTGGGGTTATGTGCCGAGCTTCGAGAACTGGCTGACGGCGAATCCTGAACTCGGCGCCACCCAGTTGAGCTTCGATGAGCGCTCGGAAGCTAAGGTCGGCGACCTCGTCGTCTTCGACTGGAACGACAATGACTACCTCGACCACATTCAGGTTGTCTCTTCAGTGACGACAGAGGATGGGGTTACTACGGTCGAGATGGTTGGTCACAACCTCGATACCAATTATCGGGATCTCGACACGACCATCACGGTCGATCACCCCGGCGCCACCGGACACTTCTGGAGCATTCCCTAAGGAGCTGCGCGCGTTGCCTGTTGGCCGGTCTGGGAACGGCAAGCTCCGCCACCGCGGCGGCGCGACTCAGCCGTTGAGGGCCGTATCCACGATTGACTTCGCTTCGGCCTGCACCTGACGCAGGTGTTCGGCGCCCTTGAACGATTCGCCGTAAATCTTGTAGACATCTTCGGTGCCGCTCGGACGGGCGGCGAACCACGCAAACTCGGTGGTCACTTTCACGCCGCCTATGGATGCCCCGTTTCCCGGTGCCTCCGAGAGCTTGGCGGTGATGGGGTCACCCGCGAGCTCGGTGGCCGTGATTGCGGCCCCGCTCAGCTTGCCGAGTCTGGCTTTCTGCTCCTTGGAGGCCACGGCATCCACCCGCTCATAGGCGGGGTCACCGAACTCTTCGACAAGTTCGGCGTAGAGGACGGATGGCGTTTTGCCGGTGACCGCGAGAATCTCGCTCGCGAGGAGGGCGAGCAGGATGCCGTCTTTGTCCGTCGTCCAGGTCGTGCCGTCTTTGCGCAGGAAGCTTGCCCCGGCGCTTTCCTCGCCACCGAACCCCACGGAGCCGTCGACGAGGCCGGGAACGAACCACTTGAAACCGACCGGCACCTCCCAGAGGTCGCGGCCTAGCGAGGCGGCCACCCGGTCGATCATGGAACTGGAAACGAGGGTCTTGCCGATCGCGGCATCCGGGTTCCAGCCCTCGCGACGGGTGTACAAGTAGCGGATGGCGACGGCCAGGTAGTGGTTGGGGCTCATGAGGCCGCCGTCGGGGGTGACTATTCCGTGGCGGTCTGCGTCAGCGTCGTTGCCCGTGAGGATGTCGTACTCGTCGCGGCGAGCAACCACTGAAGCCATCGCCGAATTTGACGACGGATCCATGCGGATCTTGCCGTCCCAGTCGAGTGTCATGAACGACCATGTCGGGTCGACTAGGGGGTTCACGACGGTCAGGTCGAGGTTGTACTTCTCAGCGATCAGCTTCCAGTAGTTGACGCTGGCGCCGCCAAGCGGATCGGCACCGATGTGGATTCCGGCCGCCCGGATCGCGTCGATGTCGATGATGTTTTCGAGGTCGTCAACATAGTTGCCGCGGAAGTCGTAGGTGCCAGCCGGCGTGGTCTCGGCTGACGATGACCCAGCCCACTTCACGTCGTGGCTACCATCGGCGATGATCGCATTCGCCCGATCGGCGATCCAGCCGGTCGCGGCGCTGCCGGCAGGCCCACCGTGCGGTGGGTTGTACTTGAAACCGCCGTCACGCGGTGGGTTGTGGCTCGGAGTGATGATGATGCCGTCGGCAAGATTCTCCATGACCAGCCGCGTTGTATGTGATGATCGTGTGGCTGAGGGTCGGGGTGGGCACGAAGTCGTCGAACTCGCCCTTCAGTGCGTGCACATCGTTGGCCGCGAGCACCTCTAGTGCGGTCGTCTCTGCCGGTTGCGACAACCCGTGAGTATCGCGGCCGATAAACAGCGGCTCGGCGATTCCCTGTGATGCGCGATACTCGACGATCGCCTGGGTGATGGCGGCGATGTGAACCTCATTGAACGCGGTGTCGAACGACGAACCGCGGTAGCCGCTCGTGCCGAAGACCACGCGCTGCTCAGAGATCGAGACATCCGGAACCAGCGCGTAATACGCCTGCACCAATTCGGTCAGGTCGATGAGGTCGGATGGCTGGGCGGGGGAGCCTGCGCGATCATTCATGCGCTCCATTCTGGCATCCTCGGTTGAGGTGGCCACCAGGGAAGGCTCGCACGCTCTAAAGTCGTTGTATGGCAGCAGGAGATCAGGGCGCGAGCGACACCGGCGCCGACAGCAACGACGACACCGAGATCGACCCGGAGGTGCGGGAACAGCTCGTTGGCGCACGACGCAGCATCGACAACATTGATGCCGCGCTCATCCACCTGCTTGCCGAACGCTTCAAGTACACGCAGCAGGTCGGTCGGCTCAAAGCCACCAAAGGTCTGCCCGCGTCAGACCCCAACCGCGAACGCACCCAGATTGCGCGCTTGCGATCATTGGCCGAAGAGTCACACCTCGACCCGGCCTTCGCCGAGAAGTGGTTCAACTTTGTGGTCGCCGAAGTGATTCACCACCACGAGCAGCTCGCGTCAGGCTCAGAGCCTGAGTCGAGCACCGACGCGAGCTAGGCCCGTCGGTCTTAGCGCCACCAATTTCGCTGCATGTCGCGGCTAGTTGATCTGTCAGTTGGGGCGTTGCTCCGACGGGTTCACTAGGTGAGAGTCCTGATGCGAGTGAGCGAGGCGAAGGATGATCCCGGCTCGCCCCACCCGGTATATGTATGAGCTCCGGGCCCAGGCCCAGCGGCTCAACAACCTCGGTCATGATGGCGAACCGGTAGCTTTCGACGAGGGCGACTTCTCCCCTGAGATTCTCCTTGAAAATGGCGAGCAGCACCGTTATTGGGCCCAACTCAACGGGTACGCCGCAGCCGGCCCTGATATAATCACCCCGCGGGCCAGCCGGTTCGTGCTCCAGTGCTCGCTGGCGAGGTAGACCTCGCCATCTGGAAGGCCACCAATGAGAAGGAACATTTTCGTCCTTGGGCTCGACGAGCTCAACCTCTCATCGCTGCGCGGGCTGGCGGATGCCGACCAGTACGAGTTTCATCAGCTGCTCACGCGCCCAGAGCTCCAGGTCGGAACCGTCTCTATTCCGGATCTGCTGGACAAGGCCCAGCGCCAACTGGATTCCTTCGATGGTTCCATTGACGCCATCGTGGGCTACTGGGACTTCCCGGTGAGCATGCTGGTCCCTGTGTTGTGTGATCGGTACGGATTGTGTTCGGCAGGCCTCGAAGCCGTCCTCAAATGTGAGCACAAATACTGGAGTCGGCTGGAACAACAGAAGGTGATCGACGAATATGTGCGGTTCGGCCTCCTCGACCTGACTAACGAGAACCCCACCCTTCCGGCGCCTCTCTCCTACCCCGTTTGGATCAAGCCGATCAAGTCGACCGCATCCCAGGGTGCCCTCTATGTCGAGAACGATGAGCAGCTCCGGCAATCCCTGGTTGAGGAGCGCCGGGTGGTTGATCGGATTGGAGGCCCCTTCGCCGATGTCCTTGCCATGGTCGACCTGCCCGCGGAGATCGCCGCGGTCGGCGTCCAGACCTGCTTGGTCGAGGAGGTTGCCAGCGGCCAACAGGTTACCGTCGAGGGCTTCAGTCGCGGCGGCCGAGTCGAAATCTATGGGGTGATTGACTCAGTCAACTACAGCGGCAAGTCCAGCTTCCTGCGCTATCAGTACCCCTCCCGACTGGTCCCGGAGCGCGTCAAGGATTACATGGGCGAGGTCTCCCGGCGCGTGATCGTCGCCCTCGGGCTGAGCAATAGCACCTTCAACATCGAGTACTTCTGGGACGAGACAACCTCACGGCTGAGGCTGCTTGAGATCAACGCCCGGCACTCCCAGTCGCACGCCCTGCTGTTCGAACTTGTCGACGGTGCGCCCAATCATGCCTACATGCTCGACCTGGCCCTTGATCGTGACCCCCGCCACGTTGAGCCCGGGAAGGGGGCGTTCCCCACGGCGGCGAAATGGTTTCTCCGGCGCTTCGCCGACGGTCTGGTGCGCCGCGTACCGACGCGCGAGGAGGTAGCCGAGATCGAGCGCAGGATTGTGGGAACTACGGTTTGCGTCACCGCTAGGGAGGGGACAAGGCTCTCGGAGGTCGATGGCGAAGACAGCTACAGCTACGTCCTGGCGGAAATCTACACCGGGGGGAGCGACGAGCAGGAACTGTTCGAAAAGTACACCCGGTGCGTCGAAGCGCTCAACTTCACGATTGACGATTAACTAGGAGGAGCCGAATGCGTACCGTCACCGCGTTTCCCTGCGAGGTCGAGGAAATCGAACACCTGTGGATTCTCATGTCCGACGGCATTCGGCTTGCCGCTAAGCTGTGGCGACCAGTTCTCGCGCGGCGCGACCCCGTGCCCGGGGTGCTGGAGATGATTCCCTACCGCAAACGGGACCTCACGGCGCAGCGGGATTCCATCAACCATCCGTACATGGCCGGCTATGGCTACGCCTGCCTCCGAGTCGACCTGCGCGGCAGCGGAGACTCCGAAGGGGTGCTCACCGACGAATACCTTGAGCAGGAGCTCTGCGACGCCGAGGAAGTGTTGGCATGGATGGCGGCGCAACCCTGGTGCACGGGGCGTACCGGGATGATGGGGATCTCCTGGGGAGGGTTCAACGCACTGCAGCTGGCCGCGCGTCGACCGCCGGGGCTGGGCGCCATCATCACGGTCTGTTCCTCCGATGACCGTTACGCCGATGATGTGCATTACATGGGCGGCTGTCTGCTCAGCGACAACCTGTCCTGGGCCTCGACGATGTTCGCCTACACCTCCTGCCCGCCCGATCCAGCAATCGTCGGCGATGGCTGGCGCGAAATCTGGTTGGATCGGCTCCAGCACAGCGGGCTGTGGCTCGAGCCGTGGTTGCGACACCAGCGCCGCGACGCGTACTGGCAGCGTGGTTCTGTCAAAGAGGACTACTCTGCGATCGAATGCCCGGTGCTCGCGGTGAGCGGCTGGGCGGATGGGTACTCCAATGCGGTGTTCCGACTACTGTCGGGGCTCAGAGGTCCGGTGCGGGGTCTGATCGGACCGTGGAGCCACAAATACCCGCACTTGGGTCAACCCGGCCCACCGATCGGGTTCCTGCAAGAGGCCGTCACCTGGTGGGACCACTGGCTGAAGGACAAGCGGGACAACGGCGCGATGGACGGCCCGGCGCTGACCATCTGGATGCAGGACACCGTACGCCCCGCGACCAGCTACAAACACCGCCCGGGGCGCTGGGTGGGCGAGCCGAGCTGGCCCAGCCCGCGCATCGTTGAGACGTCCTACCCGCTGGGACTCAACCGGATCGGCGGGCCGGGGGACTCCCCCGAACCCAGCCCGGAACTGACGGTGCAGTCACCGCTGTCAGTGGGGCAGTTCGCAGGAAAATGGTGTTCCTACAACGCCCCTCCGGACATGCCGTACGACCAGCGTGAGGAGGACGGCGGCTCGATGGTCTTCGACAGCGACCCGCTGCCCGAACGCTTGGAAGTGCTCGGAGCGCCCCTCGTGGAACTCGTGCTCTCCGCCGATCGCCCGGTCGCCATGGTGGCCGTGCGGCTGTCCGACGTCGCACCAGACGGCGAGGCGACCAGGGTCAGCTATGGCATATGCAACCTGAACCACTACGGGGGTTCGGATGCCCCACAACGGTTGAAACCGGGTGAACGCCACAGGGTCACAGTGCAACTCAACGGAATGGCGCAGGCGTTCCCTGCGGGGCATCGGCTGCGGATCGCTCTCTCGACGTCGTACTGGCCGATGGTCTGGCCATCGCCGGAACCGGTGCTGCTGACGGTTGACCCTGGCCAGAGCTCCCTAGTCTTGCCCGTGCGTCCGGTCGGCGTCGACGCCAGGGAACCGGCGCTGCGCTTCGAGGCGGCGGAAGGGGCCGCTCCAATTGTCGTGACCCAAGAGCAACCTGGAGAGCACGTCTGGAACGTCTCCCGCAACCTGGTCGACCTTTCGGCGGCCCTGACCGTGGTCAAAGATCTCGGCGTGGTGCACTTCAACGACATCGACCTTCTCGTCACGCGCCGGGTGGACGAACGGTATAGCTTCGTTGGTGCAGATTTCTCGTCAGTTCGCGGCGAGACCAACTGGACAATGGGGTTCGAGCGTGGAAATTGGAGCGTGTATACGACAACGCGAACCGTGCTCAGTTCGACACCCACCGACTTTAACCTCTACGCCGAACTTGACGCCTACGAGGGCGGTCAGCGGCTGATGTCCAAGACGTGGAATATCACGATCCCGCGCGATTGCATCTGACACCGGACCTCCGGCACGCTTGGGCTCAGTGCGTTAGCGCGAGCGGATGCCGTGCTGATCGAGCACGTCGAGAAACGTGGTCGGTTCGGGGCGCACGCGATGGTTGTCGGTGTGCTCCGCCCAAAGAACCATTCCGGTGTGGTCGGTGATGATCACGGTCGGCACAACGGTGTCTAGGTCGGTGCCTGCGCTGAACATGACAGGGGTACCGCCGGACTGCACGATGTCGAGCACGGCAGCAGCCCCGCCATCCTCATCGATGTAATAGGTCATGGGAATGTCGAAGCGCTTGGCAAGCTCCACAGTGTCTTCGGGCTTTTGCGGGCTGATGATGGCCACAGCGACTCCACGCTTATCGAGCTCGCGATACTGCGCGGCGATCTGGCTGACCTGGGCCATGCAGAACGGGCACCAGTTGCCGCGAATGAACATGATCACGTGCGGTTGGTGGGTGAGCACGCTGCTGTCGACAACGTCGCCATCCATAGTGGTGAGGGGGAACAGGGGCAGCGGCTCGTCAACGCGCACCGGTCGTGCTGTGACGTGCTGCACCGAGTACCAATAGTTGTAGCCCAGGATCACGGCGAGCCCCAGCACGGCAACGAGAACGGCGAATGGCCCAGCAACGATTGCTGCGGCGACACCGACGAGCGCAACCGAGAGTTGCACCCATGGATGCCGGCGTCGCACGACTACGAGGCGTGTCATCAGGAGCGCCAAATAGAGCGCGTACGCAACCCACGGCAAGGCGGCGGCGAGCCACCACGGCTGCGACTCGGCGATCGTACGAACGATCACCAACGCGATCATCAAGAGGGCAAGCGTCGCCGTAGCTTCGCCATAGACCGCCTTGAGGAATCGCATGTTAGGCGCCGAATGCCTCCGCGAGCGTTCCGCGGTGTGCTGTGAGCAGCTCCTCGAGGGTGAGGGTGAACTGGTCTTGGATTTCGAGGGCAGGTGCCGCAGCATCCGTGACCCCGATGCGGATCGCGGGGTAGTCGCGACCTTCGCAGAGTCCGCGGAATTTCACGTCGTCTTCGCGCGGGATCGAGACGACCATGCGACCGGTTGATTCGCTGAAGAGTGCGGTTGTGGCGTCGATTCCGTCGCGTTCGAGCAGTTCGCCGAGCCACACGCGTGCGCCAACGCCGAAGCGCATGACGGATTCGGCGAGTGTTTGTGCGAGTCCGCCATCGGCGAGATCGTGGGCGCTAGCGATGATGTTTTGCTCGTTGCCGGCCTTGATGAGGTCAGCGAGGCGGCGCTCGGCGGCGAGGTCAACCTTGGGCGGCAGTCCACCGAGGTGGTCGTGAATGGTTCCAGCCCATGCCGAACCATCAAGCTCAAGCGCGGTGGTGCCGAGCAGGTAGATGTTGTTGCCTTCGTCTTGCCAGCCGCTCGGGATGCGCTCAGCAACGTCACGGATCAGGCCGAGCACCGCGACCACGGGGGTCGGGTGGATAGGTACATCGCCGGTCTGGTTGTAGAAGGAGACGTTTCCGCCGGTGACGGGGATTTCCATCTCGAGGCAGCCATCGGCGAGGCCTTCGACGGCGCGGCTGAACTGCCACATCACTTCGGGGTTTTCGGGGCTACCGAAGTTGAGGCAGTCGCTGACAGCGACCGGGTTGGCGCCGGTGGCGGCAACGTTGCGGAACGCTTCGGCGAGAGCGATCTGGGCTCCGGCGTAGGGGTCGAGCTGGCAGAAGCGACCATTGGCGTCGGTGGCGACGGAGAAACCGAGGCCACTCTCTTCGTCGATGCGCACCATGCCGGCGTCATCCGGGAAGCTCAACGCGGTGTTGCCGAGCACGTAGCGGTCGTACTGGTTGGTGATCCAACTCTTGTCGGCAAGGTTGGGGCTCGCGAGCAGGGTCAGCATTTGGTCTCGAAGCTCTAGGCCACCCTTGGGACGGGCAAGGCCGGAGGCGCTGTCCGCCTGAAGCTTGTCGATCCACTTCGGGTACTCGACGGGGCGGTCGTAGACGGGGCCGTCGATGGCAACGGTGCGCGGTTCGACGTTGACGATTTCTTCGCCGTGCCAGTTGATGATGAGGCGGCCGGTGTCGGTGACTTCACCGAGCACGCTGGTTTCGACATCCCACTTCTCAACAACCTTGAGGAAGCCTTCGAGCTTCTCGGGCTTCACGATCGCCATCATGCGTTCTTGGCTTTCGGACATCAGAATTTCTTCTGCGGTGAGGGTGGGGTCGCGCAGCAGTACCTTTTCGAGTTCGATGAACATTCCACCGTCACCGTTGGAGGCAAGCTCGCTTGTGGCACAGCTGATGCCGGCAGCGCCGAGGTCTTGGATGCCCTCAACGAGGTCACCTTGGAAGAGTTCGAGGCAGCACTCGATGAGCACCTTCTCGGCAAAGGGGTCGCCGACTTGAACGGCGGGGCGCTTGGTGGGGCCGCCCTCTGAGAATGAATCGGAGGCGAGAATGGATGCTCCGCCGATGCCATCGCCACCGGTGCGGGCACCGAACAGCACAACTTTGTTGCCCACACCGCGAGCGTTAGCCAGGTGGAGGTCTTCGTGGCGCAGCACTCCAACGGCTAGGGCGTTGACGAGGGGGTTGGCCTGGTAGACGGAGTCGAAGTAGGTTTCGCCACCGATGTTGGGCAGGCCGAGGCAGTTACCGTAGAAGCTGATGCCGGAGACGACACCCTTCGCGACGCGAGCGGTGTCGGGGTTGTCGATGGCGCCGAAGCGGAGGGCATCCATGACGGCAACGGGGCGGGCGCCCATGGAGATGATGTCGCGGACGATTCCGCCGACACCGGTTGCTGCACCTTGGAAGGGTTCGATGTAGCTGGGGTGGTTGTGGCTTTCGATCTTGAAGGTCACAGCCCAACCTTCACCAACGTCGATGACGCCAGCATTTTCGCCCATGCCAACCATGAGATTCTTGGTCATGTTCTCGCTGACCTTCTTGCCAAACTGGCGAAGGTAGTTCTTCGAGGACTTATAGGAGCAGTGCTCGCTCCACATGACGGAATACATTGCGAGCTCGCCGCTCGTGGGACGGCGGCCCAGAATTTCGCGAATCTTCGCGTACTCGTCATCTTTCAACCCGAGGGCGCCATAGGGCTGCTCTTTCTCGGGGGTTACTGCGGCGTTCGCAACGGTATCGGGAACTATGGTCTGCTCAGGCGAGGTCACGAGGTAGATGCTCCTGGATCGAGGGAGTGCCGGTCCCCTCAATACTACCGGCGTACTCTCCGTGTTCGCGGCGGCTTGGATGTTGATGCACGAGGGGTCTGTGCTCGCGAACCTGGAGTGGCATTCTCCTGTCACGCCCGCCATATTCAGATGTACCGAAAACAACATTGGGAGTCAAAGCCCGCCAATTGATTCGCTTGAGCAACTGCCGATCCCATATTTATCGTTGAAATACCTGCAACATAGTGTTAAGATCGAGCCTAAATCTAACAAATGTTAATAGACTCGATTCAGGCACAAAGTGGTGTTGGCGGCGCGAAAGCCGAACGACCTACCTAGTAAGTGACCAACGTCTCCCGAAGAGTTAGGCAGCACCGCATGGGGAAGAAAGTACCGTTCAGCAATTTGGCCGAAGCGGAAAAGCTTGCGAAAAAGCGCCTTCCAAAAGCAGTGTGGCTCGCCTTCAAAGCGGGCAATGAACAAGGCTGGACGCTGGATGAAAATATCCGGGCGTATAGCGATCTAGGTTTCAGCCCGACAGTATTCGACCGCCCCTCTCGCGGCAAGATTGACACCAAGACGAAGATTTTGGGCGTCGACATCGACTTCCCCGTTATCGTTTCACCGGTAGGGGCTCAGGCAATTCACCCTGACGCTGAAGTCGCCGCGGCTCGCGCAGCGAAGCGCATGGGAACCGCAATTGGTCTCAGTTCGTACGCGTCGAGTTCCATCAAGGACGTAACGGCAGCAAACGACAACTCGTTCTTCCAGCTCTACTGGGTGGGTACCCGCGATCGCATCGAGGCTCGTGTCGAAGAAGCCCGCCGCTCTGGGGCTAAGGCCCTCATCGTCACTCTCGACTGGTCATTTACTCCTCGTCGTGACTGGGGTGTACCACCGGCGCCCCCCATGAAGATGGATCTGAAGACGATGATGGAGCTCGCTCCGCATGCCCTCTCGCGTCCGCAGTGGTTCTCCCGCTACCTGAAGAGAGGTCGAATCCCCGAGCTAAAGGTTCCGAACCTGTTCATCACTCCCGGCGATGTGCCGTCCTTCGGCACCGCCTGGGAAGAGTTCGTGAACACCCCAACCCCGACTTGGGAAGACGTGAAGTGGTTGCGCGAGCTGTGGGGCGGTCCGTTCATGATCAAGGGGATCTCCACTATCAAAGACGCCAAGCTCGCGGTCGACATGGGAGCAGACGCGATTTCGGTATCGAACCACGGCGGCAACAACATTGACGGCACTCCATCGCCGATCCGGTTCCTCCCTTCCATCGTTGACGCGGTCGGCAGCGACATCGACGTCATGGTCGATGGCGGAATTCGCCGAGGATCTGATGTTGTAAAAGCAATGGCCTTGGGGGCGAAGGCAGTCTTTATCGGACGCGCCTATCTTTACGGGCTTGCGGTGTCGGGCGAAGACGGAGTGCACAAGGTGCTCGAGATCATGCGTGACGGTATTGAGGAAACGATGTTCGGAATCGGACGCGACTCAATTCACGATCTCTCGATGGACGATCTGATCATCCTCAACCGAGACTTCTTGGTCACGCCGGCCCGATAAGGCCGTCAGGGCAGCCCTAATCACCCACTAAACAAAGGATCAACGCAAATCTGGCCCCGTGGCGGACTGCGCACAGAATTGTTGGAAGGATGTCGAATGCGTCGAGTAATTGTCGTTGGAGCCGGAACCGCCGGATGCATCGTTGCCGCACGCCTATCTGAAGACGCGAGTACTTCTGTGCTCCTCTTCGACTCGGGTCCCGACCACGAACCCGGCGCTCAGCTCCCGGGTTTGCGCTCGTTGAACTGGATCGATGCCTTGGGGGAGACTTCTGCGTTTTACCCCGACCTTTTCGCTAGCAAGCTCGAAGGCTCTGAGCCCAAGCTCTACAACCGCGGCACTGGTGTTGGAGGCTCGGGGGCAGTCAACGCCATGCTGGCGCTTCCCGGTTTGCCCGAAGACTACGACCGCTGGGCTCGCGACTTCGGTTGTGACCAGTGGTCGTGGGAGCAGGTGCAGCCATGGTTGGAAAACCTCAAGACAGACCTCATTGTGTCGACCGAGGAAGAGTTCACTCCGGTGGATCGGGCTTTGCTCGATGCAGCCGAGCGACTAGGCCTACCGACCGGAGTAGATACTTACGGTCCGGATGACGGCAGCGGACTGCTCTGGCGCAACGCCAACGCGAGTGGTCGTTTTTCGAGCCTCGAACGCTATCTGGATGAGGCTCGCAGTCGCGACAACCTCGTCGTTCAAGGGGATAGCCAAACTGATCGCCTAATGATCGAAAATGACGTTGTGGTTGGCGTCGTGTTGGCAGATGGAACAGAGGTGCGCGCCGACGAGGTCGTTCTGTGCGCGGGGGTCTTCGAAACACCCGCAATTCTGTTGCGCTCTCAATTGACACACCCGGCTATTGGAAAGAACCTGCAGGATCACCCGGCGGCTAGCGTCTATTTCACGCTCAAGCCAGAGTTCCGGGAGGCCAATGCGACCGGACCGTGCATTGGTGCTGTCATGCGTTTGTCGTCAAGTTTCGGGGCCGGCGACATCCATCTTCTTCCTCTACACGGCACTCTGCTTAACGGTAAAGAGGCTGACCATGGCCTCATTATGGCGGCGTTGATGAAGGTGACGTCGAGCGGCGAGCTCGAACTCAACCCGGAAAACCCCCTCGCTCCGCCGATAGTTCGCGAGCGAATGCTGTCAACGGAGCAGGACCGAGCAGCGATGAAAGAAGCGATCGTCTATCTTGAGCAGGTTATCGCGGCGCCGAGTTTTCAGCGGATTGTCGAGCGGGTTTTCATTGACGAGCACGGAACGCCACTCAGCGCATTGCATGATGACGAGTTTTTCGAGAGCTGGGTTCGTAGTTACGTTGGCGACTACTTCCACGCGTGCGGCACTGTGCGCATGGGTGAGGCGGGTGATCCGAATTCGGTTGTTGACCAGCAGGGTCGCATATTTGGGCTCGCCAACATTCGAGTAATCGACGCGTCGATCATGCCTGACGTTCCGAGCGCGAATACCCATCTCCCCACTGCCCTTATCGCTGAGCGTCTCAGCGCAGCGATGCGGGCTACTCCAGCACCACAACACGTGTGACCAATAAGTGCCCAGTGAAAGTTCAGAAAGGACCCCGGCTGATGACAGCTTCAACACAGTCCGAAAACAGCCTTGCCACGTGGGAGCGTGCTCGCCAAGTGGTTCCGCGCGGAGTGTCCTCAGGGCACCGCGTGGGCTGGGACCAAGTCTTCGTGAAGGCTGCTGGTGCCTACGTGTGGGATGAGCAGGGCAACAAGTACATCGACTACATCAACTCCTGGGGGCCGATCATTCTCGGTCACTGCGATGCGCGGGTCAACGAAGCAGTCTTCGCCGCAGCCAGCACGTGTGACCTGACCGGTGTGGGCCCGCAGTCTGGCGAGTATGAACTGGCAGAGAGAATCACTTCCCTCGTGCCCTCGGCCGACAAGGTTGCGTTTTGCACCTCGGGTACTGACGCCACAATGCACGCTGTTCACATCGCCCGCGCTGCGACTGGCCGCGTCAAGATCCTCAAGTTCCACGGCTCGTATCACGGCTGGAGTGATGTTCTTGCCGTGGGAAGTTCGCGGGCAGACCTCACCGAAACCTCCCCGCTTGCGACAGCGAATAGCGCTGGACTGCACCCCGGTGCTGTCGCTGATGTGGTTGTTGTTGAGTGGAATGACTTCGAGGGCCTCCGCGCTGCTTTTGATCAGCACGGTAGTGAACTCGCCGCAGCTTTCTCGGAGGGTTACGTGCACAGCTTCGGTTGTGTTCCGGCCGCGCCCGGCTTTCTCGAATTGCTTCGTGAGTTGTGCACCAAACACGGGGCCGCGCTGGTCTTCGATGAAGTCAAAACTGGCTTCCGTGCGGCACTGGGGGGTTACCAGTCCATCGCCGGTGTCTTGCCAGACCTGACCGCTTTCGCTAAGGCAATGGCAAACGGGTATTCGATCGCGGCGCTTGCGGGTTCCGACGACCTGATGGGCCACTTGGGCGCGTACTCAAAGAATGAAGCGACTATCGACGGCACCTATAACGGGAATCCGTATTCGGTCGCGGCGGCAAACAAGACTCTCGAAATCATGGAGTCGGATGATGTGATCACGCATCTCTACGACCTCGGTGCTCGACTTCGCGCTGGCATCACGGATGCGATCGCTGATGCCGGGGTCGACGCGTGCGTTTCGGGAATCGGTTCCGAGTGGACTGTCTACTTCCGTAAAGAACTGCCGACGAACTTCCGGCAGGCAATGGAATCCAACACCGAGCAGTACGCCAAATACCATAGTTCTCTGCTGTCGCAGGGAATTTTGGAGCCCGCCTTCGCAACTGGTGACCGGCGGCTCAATGCATCGACGACGCACGACGACATCGATCGCACAATTGACGCCAACCGCGTCGCCCTGCGGGCAGCAATGCTCTAACAGGACACAGCACGTTCCTTTCACAACACTAAGAGATAGGTATGACATGAATACCCTGAAAAAACGGCGTGCGAGTAAAGCACGTTCTCTGCTTGCTATCGGCACAATCGCAATCATCGCGTTGAGTAGCTGCGCCGCTGGTGGCGACTCCGACAATGAGGTCGATGAAATTGTCATCGGTATGGCGCTTTCGCAAAGTGGAAACATGGCACCGTTCGATGTCGAACCAGGCAATGCTGCACTTCTGAAGATTGACGAGATTAATGCGGCCGGTGGGATTAACGGCATGCAGGTCCGCGCAATCGTCAAGGATGTGCGATCCGATCAAGCAACCGTCGGTACCGTAGCGACAGAGCTAATCTCTGAGGGCATTGACCTGCTGGTCACTCCCTGCGACTTCGACCTCAGTGCACAGGGTGCATTGAACGCACAAGCAGCTGAGGTGCCTGCTGTTTCGATCTGCGCTGGTGACCCCAAGATGGCTGATACCACTACTCTCGGCGACTTCGTCTTTTCGGCCAACGCCGGTAGTGACGTCGAGGGCTCTACTGGCGCTTCTTGGGCCTTCGAGCAGGGCTGGTCATCCGCCTACCTGCTCCAAGACGAGAGCATCGAATACACCAAGTCGGCTGGTCGATATTTCCAAGCGAAGCTCGAAGAACTCGGCGGAACAGTTGTCGGCAACGACAGCTTCCCCGGTGGCGACAATGTTGACGTGAGCAGCCAGATTTCACGGTTGAAGAGTGACATCGGAAACATTGACTTCATTTACGTAGCGAGCTGGAACCCCGGAGCGGCTACCGCCATCCGCCAGATCCGCGACGCGGGAATTGACACTCCGATTGTCGGGCCAGCAGCTCTCGACGGCCAGCTGCTGCTCGATATAGTTGGAGACGTTGATGACGTCTACTACACGCCATTCGCGTGCTACGAGTACTGCTCTGGCCAGGATTCCGATGAGTTGGATGCGTTCGTCGCGAATTACACGGCAAAGTTCGATGCACCGCCGTCGACGAGCTACGCACTGCTCGGCTACAACATGGTGATTGCGCTCGCCGCCGCACTCGAGAGCGCTGACTCGCTTGATGGTCCGGTTCTGCGTGACGCGATGGAGAACAGCAGCGCCGTTGAGACGCCGATTGGACCCGCTACGTACTTCTCCGCGACTTGCCACAAGATTACTGACATGCCCTTGTCCGTGGTGAAGGTCAGCGGGGGGGCAGTCACGTTCGTCGAACAGCACAGCATCGACGGCATCCCTGACCTTGGCGACGGTAACTCCTGCGCCGTCTAGTAATCGCAGTGCACCTCAGCTCGACACAACAGTAGAAGGAATTTAGATGAGTACCTCACCACAGCCAGAGCTCAGTGAATCAGAACTATTCGAGCTCTCAGACCGGTGGGTTACCCACAACTACAATCCCTTGAAAGTCGTGATCGCTTCGGGTGAGGGTGCCGTTCTCACCGACGTCAATGGCAAGGAGTATCTGGATTTTTTGGCCAGCTACTCCGCGTCAAACTTCGGGCATGGTCATCCTGAGATTGTCAGTGCAATGGAAACGCAGTTGCGCAAGGTTGCGCTGACATCTCGGGCTTACCACCACGATCAACTTGCTCCGTTTGCGGAGAAGTTGGCAACGCTGGTGGGCAAAGACATGGTCTTGCCGATGAACACCGGTGTTGAGGCCGTGGAGTCGGCGATCAAGGTAGCGCGCAAGTGGGGTTACGTCGTTAAAGGCGTGCCAGCCGGAATGGCCAACATTATTGTTGCCGATGGAAATTTCCACGGCCGCACAACGACGGTCGTCTCATTTTCTGATGACGAGGCGGCGCGTGAGGGGTTCGGGCCATTCACTCCCGGCTTCAAATCTGTGCCCTTTGGCGACGCGGCCGCGCTGGAGGCAGCGATCGATGAGAACACGGTCGCCGTGCTCATTGAGCCCATCCAGGGTGAAGCAGGTGTAGTGATTCCGCCTGAGAAGTATCTTGTTCGCGTTCGTGAGATTACGAGCGAACACAATGTCCTTTTTATCGCGGATGAGATTCAATCGGGTCTCGGCCGCACCGGGAAGACCCTCGCGATGCAGCATGTCGGGGTCGAGCCCGATCTCTACCTTCTGGGCAAAGCCCTCGGCGGAGGAGTAATGCCCGTGTCGGCTGTTGTCGGCAATCGGGATGTGTTGGGCGTGCTGAAGCCAGGAGAACACGGCAGCACGTTCGGTGGTAATCCTCTCGGCGCCGCCGTTGGCAGCACCGTCGTTGATCTGCTGAATACTGGCGAATATCAAGAGCGTGCGGCCGCATTGGGCGTCGTTCTTGAGCGTGAGCTGCGAAAACTTATTGGTTCAGGCGTGCTCGCTGTGCGCGTGCGTGGACTCTGGGCTGGTATCGATATCGACCCAGCACTCGCAAGTGGGCGCGAGGTGTGCGAACACCTGATGCTCAAGGGAGTGCTGGCCAAAGACACACATGGCTCGACCGTGCGATTCTCCCCACCACTTGTCATCTCCGAGACGCAGCTGCTCTACGGCATTGAGCAGCTGCGTGCCATCTTGCTGGAGTTGACCGAGCGCGACTAAACGTCGCGAACTAGTTCGTCGTCTCCGTTCGCTAGCGCGCAAGGGGACGACGAACTTATCGTCAGCTGTTTGGTAGTCGGTAGACGCGGTGTGCGTTGTCGCGACCGGTCATCGACGCGACCCGTTTCGCATCAGTGAGCGACCAGTCGCCGTCGTTGACGAGGTGAGACAACACGCGTGTCATGCCTCGACGCCAGAGAGCAGCGCCGATGGAGTGCAGTTCGGGCAATCCCCACGCATCCGTAGAGAACAGCACCTTACTGAAAGGTGCGAGCTCGAGGCTCTCTGCGATTACACGGTCAGAGGCCGCTCCGCTGTAGTTGATGGCTAACCCGACGTCGAAGTACACGCGGGAGAATACTTGGGCCAGATAGCCCGCTTCGCGGTGGTATGGGTAGCAGTGCAAGAGCATGACGTCTGAGTAGTCTGCGGGAAGCAACCTCAGCCATGGGGTGAGTAGGAGAGGATTGCAGCGCTCCAGGTCGATATCGGCGTCACCGAAGCCGGCGTGGAGCTGAACGGGCAGCCCGGTGCTCACGGCCTTCCAGAGCAACGCTCGAAGAAGCACGGGATGGGAAACGCGGAACGACCCAGCGCTGGCGCTGGCGAGCCACTCCTGAGCGGCTGCGGTGAACTCATCGCTGTGTGGACGGGCCGGGTCGAAATCGAAACCGTAGCGGTAAGCAATGATGCTCTTGAATCCCACAGCTGTGGTGGCAGCAGCTGCCAACGCAGCATCGAAGGCGTGTTCCAGGGCGTCCGCTTCCACCCCGGCGTCGGCCAGGCTCTCGAGCAGCGTTTCTAGTCGAACTACCTCGTGCACGCGCTGGGCGGAAAGTGTGCCGAACTCTTCGAGGGTGGTGAGACTCGGCTTTGAGTGTTCCGTCTCGATGACGCCAGTATCGACGATTGACTCAGAAATGCCGGAAGTGCGCAGTAGGCGGCGAGCGATCTCGTCGGATCCCCATCGCGCTCGCGCTGCCCAATACGTATCAGCGTCAGCGTGCTCGGGCAGGTCGAAGTGCGGTGCACAGTACTTGCGCACGGCGAAGCCCACTTGAGAGTCGAACTGAGTCATCCACGGCGGTATGGGCTCGGACGATTCCGTGAGGAATGACTCGAACTCGCTCCGACTGAGATCGGGAATCAACGTTCCATGAACGTGGTGGTCGATCAGCGGCAACTCGCTGATGTGCTCGGCAATCTTTGAATTCTCAGTCATGTCCATCACTCGTCCCTGTGTGAAGCACCAGCGTATCCGGGGGTTGCGCGATCCGCCCGCCGTGCCGTAATTTACGTTACATACGGATATTTGAGCAGCCAATCCTAATGATGGTAACATCGCTCGTTATAGGCATTAGGGATTGACCCAACAACGAAATGTGGTCGAAGACGATGACGACAACAACAGAAGCCCCGCAGGCGGAGACGCTACGACTCGTCGACGGCGGGATGAACTTCGATGGCGTACAGGCGCTCGAAGACGTCTCGATTTCGGTGAACAGTGGAGAGGTCGTTGGCCTGATCGGACCCAATGGCTCAGGCAAGACCACCACGCTCAACCTCGTCAGCGGGATGCTGCAGCCGACCACCGGCCGGGTGATGCTCGGAGATAAAGAATTGACTCGGATGTCTATGCGCAAGAGGGCGCGCATCGGAATCGTTCGTACTTTTCAGAGCGTTCGCGTTTTCGGACGACTCACCGTCGCTGAGAACATCGAGGTTGCCGCGCTTGGCTGCGGCTTGCGCCGCCACGAAGCTCGTGAGCTTACTGAGGAACTGCTCGCGGATTTGAATCTCGAGTCTGTCGCGAACACGGCCGCAGAATCTTCGCCTGCTGGGCTCATCCGAACGATCGGTATTGCGCGCGCCCTAGCAACTCGCCCCAAATTTCTCCTGCTCGACGAACCAGCCGCCGGCCAAAACGAGTCCGAAGCGGTGGAGCTCATCGAGGCCATCCGCAACATCTCGCGGCGACGGGCGTGCGGGGTCTTGCTCGTAGAGCACGACATGTCGGTCGTGATGAGCACGTGCGATCGGCTCCACGTTCTCGATAGCGGCCGCACCGTCACTGCTGGACTACCTCAGGACATTCGTCACGATCCACAAGTGGTCGAAATCTACTTCGGAAAGCGGCACTGAAATGCTTTTAGAGATCAACGACCTGTTCGTTCGGTACGGCAAGTCCGTCATGGCGCTTCAAGGGGCATCGCTCGAAGTCGGCGAGGGTGAACTTGTTTCCCTGATCGGGCAAAACGGAGCCGGTAAATCGACGCTCCTCAAGTCCATCGTGGGGATCGCACCGGTGTATTCGGGTTCGATCACCTATGACGGCGCCGCGGTCACCGACAAAAAATTCTCGGTCATCAAAAACCGTATCGCCTACGTTCCCGAAGATCGAGGAGTGTTCTCGAGCCTGACAGTGGGCGAGAACCTGCGTCTAGGTGCAGTTTCCCGACGAGACAAAGGAAACATTGATGGAGACATCGAGCGGGAACTCGCGCGGTTTCCGATCCTTGAGGAGTACTGGGGTCGTGGAGCCAGCCTGCTCTCCGGAGGAGAACAACAACAGCTTGCGATCGCCCGAGCGCTTCTATTGCGCCCGAAACTTCTCCTACTCGATGAGCCAACACTGGGGCTCGCCCCGATCATCGTGGACTTGATTTTCGATGTGATCGAGCAACTTCGCGACGAAGGCGTGACGATTCTGCTCGTCGAACAAAACGCCGTGCGATCGATCGAAGTATCTAACCGCTCGTACGTGATGCAAGCCCCGGGCAAGATTCTAGGCAGCGGAAATGCGAATGAGCTCGCAGCCAATGACGCCGTCGTTGATTACCTCGGGTTTTCTCCTACCGGAGTGAAGGGTGACTCAGAATGATCTTGCAAATCATCGTCGACATGGTCGGCCTCGGTGCCACCTACGCGTTGCTCACAATCGGCATCGCTCTACTCTTTGGCATCTTGGGCCTGATGAACTTCGCCTACGGCGAGATCATTATGATCGGTGCCTTCGCTATGTACCTTTTCAAGGACTACCCCTGGTTTGTCGGGGCGGTCGCCGCCGTTGTCTTTGCGGTCGTCATCTCGGTGCTCACCGAGCGCTTGGCGTTCAGGCCTCTAAGAAATGCAGACCCGGTCACGCTGATGATCGCGTCGTTCGCTGTGAGTCTGGCTCTGCAAAGCGTGATGCGGATGACCGTCCTTCCGCGCACGCAGGGAGTTCCCCCTCAGCCGTTCTTGACCGAGTCTATGATTGTTTTCGGCATCCGAGTCACGGTTCTCCAGATCGTCACGTTGGTGTTGTGCGGCGTGCTTCTTGGCGGTCTTGCGCTGCTGATGAAGAAAACCCCCCTCGGCGTGCAACTCAGGGCATCCGCTGAAAACTTTCAAGTGGCCAAGTCGCTTGGAGTGAAAGGCAGCTTCGTCATCATGAGCGCCTTTGCGATCGCCGGAGTCATGGCCGCAGCCTCAGGAATCATCCTGGTAGCTCGGCAGGGTGCCGTATCGGCCGAGATGGGGCTGACCCCGCTGCTCATCGGCATTGTGGGAGCAGTCGTTGGCGGAATGAGCAATCTCAAGGGCGCTGCTCTGGGAGGGCTTCTCTTGGGAATGGGCACTGTGTTGTTGGAGGCCACGCTGCCGACCGACCTCATCGCGTTCCGAGACGCCTTCCTCTATTCGGCCGTAATGGTCGTCTTGGTTATCCGCCCACAAGGGCTTCTCTCGGGAACGAAGGTGCGCACATCATGACTAACTCAACTCGCATTCGTGGACTGTTCGAGACTCCGGTTCTTCTTGTCGCCATCGTGGGGCTAGTAGCTCTCGTTGCCTTGTTTGGTGATCCCACAATTACAAGGGTCACCGTGCAGGCGCTCATCGCTGTGGTGTTCGTCACTGGTCTTTCGCTCTTCTCGGGCAACTCCGGCGTCATGTCATTTGGTCACGTTGGCTTCATGGCAATCGGGGCGTATACCACGGCCTACCTCACGATCCCGGTCAACCTCAAGTCGTCGATGTTTTCGGATTTGCCAGAGTCGCTCGGCTTCCTCGCGACGATCCATGCCCCGTTCCCCATCGCGGTTCTCGTCGGCGGGCTCTCGGCAGCAGCGCTTGCGCTCGTCACGGCACCGATAATGGCGCGACTGGGAGGGCTGCAAGCGGGAATCGCAACGCTCGCACTACTCGTGATCGTCTTTACAGTGCTGAACAGCTGGACAGACGTTACCCGCGGATCATCCAGCATGATCGGCCTGCCGAAGGCCACGACGATCTGGTGGGCTGCCGGCATCGCGGCACTCGTGATCGTGATCGCTTGGGCCTATAAGAAGTCGCGAAGTGGGCTTCAGTTGCAAGCCTCGCGAGAGGACTATTTGGCGGCAACAGCATCCGGAATCGCCGTTGGCCGGCACCGCGTCTTCGCGTGGGTACTGAGTTCGATCCCCGCCGGATTCGCAGGAGCTCTTTACGCCGGATATCTGACCACCTTCAACTCTCGAACTTTCTTCTTGAGCCTCACCTTCTCCTTCATCGTGATGATCGTCTTGGGCGGCTACCTTTCGCTTAGTGGTGCCGTTATCGGTGCCCTGGGGGTGTCGGTTCTCCAAGAAATTCTGAGAAGATTTCAAGACGGAGCATTCACCGGTGGCAATTCGCTGCCCGCCGGTATTGCGGATCTGATCTTGGCAGCGGTGTTGTTGTTTGTTCTGGTGAAAGCGCCTCTCGGCCTAATGGGGACAAGGGAGCTTCGCCTCTTTCGTAAACGATCGATAGGTAGCGCGTTATGACTAGTCCCCTCACCCTTGCCGAGCAGCTCAAGAAAGAGCACGAGAGCCTAAGCCCGGCTGAACGCCGAGTTTCTCGCGTCCTCATCGCGGATTACCCAGTAGCGGGGCTCGAGCCAGTGCACCGGCTTGCCGAGCGAGCGAACGTCAGTGCGCCAACCGTGCTTCGGCTCATTTCCAAATTGGGAATCGGTTCGTACCCGCAAATGCAGAAGCTTCTTCGACAAGAGATCTCTGTTCGAACGTCGTCGCCACTAGAGATGTACGGAGAGCGATCGGCGAGCACGACGCTAGGGCCCCAAAGTGGAATCAAGTTTGTGGCTGACTCCAAACGTGTACTCGCGGAGGGGTTGGATGCCACTTTCAACGCGATTCCTGAGACCGAAATTATTGAGATTGCGAAACTCATCGCAAACCCGCGCAACCGCATCTGGACCGTCGGAGGCCGATTCAGTGATCTCCTGGCTCAGTACCTCACCTTGCACTTGCGACTTCTGCGCAAAGACGTCAATCATGTCGACCCCACCGAGCAAGAGAAAGCTTTCACGCTTCTCGACTTCACCTCTCGAGATGTACTCATCGCCTTCGACTATCGGCGCTATCAGGGAGGAACCGTCAGCTTCCTCAAGAACGCCAAGCACAAGAAAGCGACGACGGTGCTCTTCACCGATCCTTGGTTGTCTCCAGCCGCCAAACACGCGGACTACTTACTCTCGAGCTCGGTAACCTCTCCGTCACCATTCGACTCGTTGACCTCAGGCTTCGCGCTCGTGGAAACCGTGATCGCGGGCGTCGTTGAAGAGCTGGGAGATAGCCCAACTCAGCGCATCCAAGCATTCGATGCGCTGCAAGAAAAGACATTACAGATCCCGGGCTTCGGGCCCGGCGATGACGCAGAGACCACATGATGTCACTAGGCAGGGAGCACACGTTGCGCAGGGAACCATTGGCAGTAATTTTGACCTCCGATCTCTCCGGTCAGTGCCGGGGGCGTTCGGTGCGCCAGAGCGAGCTCGACAAGTACCTCGTTAACGGATCAGGCTGGGTGCCCGCCAACTTGGCGATCAACCCGTTCGGCGAAATCGTTGTGCCCAACCCCTTCGGTTCAGTGGGCGACCTCCGATTGCAGCCCGATGTGGCGAGCATGTCGCAACTTCCCTTGCCCGATGCTGAGCCAACGAAAGTTGTGCTTTCTGACATCGTGAATCAGGACGGCAGCGCATGGGACTGCTGCCCGCGTACCTTCTTGCGCGACGCGATTGCGGACCTCAAAGCGGAGACCGGACTGTCTGTGCTTTCCTCGTTCGAGCACGAGTTCATGCTTCTCGATCAAGATCCAGACGCTCCGAATATCGCGTTCTCGTTGAGAAACCTTCTTGAGCTTGAGCCGCTGGGTTCTAGCATCATGGCCGCACTCGAGGACGCGGGGCTCGAGCCCGAGATGTGGCTGCCCGAGTACGCTCCTCGCCAGTGGGAGGTCACTGTCGCTCCCGCGGATGCACTCGCAGCGGCGGACCGGGCGATCCTTCTTCGCGAGATCGTGCGCAACACCGCAACTCAGTTGGGTCACACTGCCAGCTTCAGCCCGATTGTCGAAGCCAGCGGTAGTGGCTCTGGTGTTCACATTCACCTCAGCCTGCTCGATGACAACAATGAACCTGTCGCCTACGACCCGAGTCGAGAAGGCGGGCTCTCCGCCGTGGCTGGATCGTTTGCTGCGGGAATCCTGAAGCACGCATCCGCGATCTCTGCCCTCGCCGCCTCCGGTGTCGTCTCTTATGAGCGACTCGCTCCTGGTCACTGGAGCGTAGGTGGCGTGTTCTTGGGGGAGAATAACCGAGAAGCCCTACTGCGCGTTTGCCCGCTGTTCGAACGCCCCAACGCGAATCCCGCCCGGCAGTACAACTTGGAATTTCGAGGCGCTGACGTGACGAGCAACCCATGGATCGCTTTGGGCACTCTGATCCGGGCAGGGCTTGAAGGAATCCGCAACAACTTTCCGGCGCCCAAGGTCATCTCCGGCGAAACTTCCGAGCTGACTCAAGAGCAACTCGATGAGTATGGCGTCGGCAGCCTTCCGCACTCGCTGGGCAACGCCCTTGACCTTCTTGAAGCTGATGATGTCGTCACCGGGTGGTTCCCCGAGCGACTCCTCGAGACGTTTGTTCTCGTGAAGCGCGCAGAAATTGAGCACGTCAACGGACTGTCCAACGATGAAAAATACGCGGCCTACTCCTACGCGTACTAGGCGTCCATCGTGTCGTCCGTGAATTGAACAAAGGTTTACCATGCACAGTGTTAAGTCAGTAGAAGATCGGTCTTTTCTGCTCGCCAAGGTCGATGAGCAGCTCTCCGCCGCTATCGAACTGCGCCACGAGCTTCACCGCAACCCTTCTCTCTCGGGGGAGGAAGGGCCGACCGCCGACCGCATAATCGCGGCGCTCGATGTTTCGGAGTTCGAGACGGTTGCTGACACCGGGCGCATCGTGCGCATCGGGCCCAAAACTGGCCCCTCAATTGCGATTCGGGCGGAGTTGGACGCTCTTCCCGTTCGCGAAAAAACAGGATCGCCATTCGCCTCCATCAATGGAGGAATGCACGCTTGCGGTCACGACGTTCACATGGCGGGAGCAGTAGCGCTCGCGAAGGCAGCGATGACGGTTGATCTCCCAGTGGCGTTGGTATTCATTTTCCAGCCTCGCGAAGAGTCTTATCCTTCTGGCGCACGAGACATTATGGAGAGTGGTGTGCTTGACGCGCACGACGTGCGCTGTGT
The DNA here is from genome assembly GCF_039527955.1 of Rhodoglobus aureus. Taxonomy (NCBI): domain Bacteria; kingdom Bacillati; phylum Actinomycetota; class Actinomycetes; order Micrococcales; family Microbacteriaceae; genus Rhodoglobus; species Rhodoglobus aureus. Next base: position 311,908 of record NZ_BAAAKW010000017.1, read on the forward strand.
GCTCGGAGTGCACGTGCATCCGGATGTCGCCGTCGGGTCGGTGACCACGGGGGCTGGTGTTGTCAACGCCGCATCAGATGAGTTCAGAATTGTTGTCGAGGGCTCTGGCGGACACTCTGCTTATCCGCACAAGAACACTGATCCCATTGTTACGCTGGCCCAGATTGTTTCTACGGCGCAAACGATAGTCAGCCGCAAGATCGATCCCATGCATCCGGTTGTGGTGAGTTTTGGGAGCGTTCATGCTGGGCAGGCTGCCAACGTGATTCCCACGACTGCGAGTGCGTCTGGATCGATCCGGAGCTCGACGCCAGAGGACCGTCTCACGATTGCGCGCGAACTCGAACGTACGGTGCGGCTGGTGGCTGAGGCCAATTACTGCACCGGCACAGTCGAAATCACGCATGGTGAGCCGGTGCTGAGTAACGACCCCGAGTTGGTCGAGCTTGTTGATCCGGCGCTTCAGGCGCAGGGGTTCGACGTGGTCGAGCCGATGCGTTCGTGCGGGTCGGATGACTTCTCCTTCTACAGTGATGTCTATCCCGGGCTCATGATGTTCCTGGGCACGCGCGCTCATCGCAGTGATCTCACGCTCCACAGCGATGACTTCTTGCCTGATGATGAGAGCGTTGGTGCAGTGGCTAAGGTTCTCGCTGAGGCGTATGGCGCTTTGCTCCCGCTAATTGACTAGAGCCGCCTTGATGTTGGATGTTCACCGAGATTTGTCTTGAGCGAATCAAAACAACTGCTAGCCTCGTAGGCATGCAAATGGCGACGGACGAGGTGCTCGTCGACACCCTGCGCGGTGCCGGTCTCAAAGTCACCGAGCCTCGCGTCGCGGTGCTTACGGCGCTCGACCAGAATCCGCATTCCGATGCCGATACTGTCTTCACGCGAGTGCTGCCGATGTTGCCCGGCACGTCCCTCCAAGCTGTGTACGGCGTACTTGCTGCGCTGACGACGGCCGGCTTGCTGCGCAAGATCGAACCGGCAGGGTCATCCGCCCTGTATGAACGGCGTACCGGCGACAACCACCACCACCTCGTGTGCACCGAATGCAGTGCCGTGCGCGACGTTGATTGCGTTGTCGGGGCGGCACCGTGCCTCACACCATCCGAAGCGGGCGGCTTCACCGTGCACACCGCCGAAGTGAACTTCTGGGGCGTCTGCCCCGATTGCCAGAACGCTCTCAACAATTCCCACACCCACACAAAGGAGACATCGTGACTGAACCCACGACAACCCAAGCCGGAGCACCTATCGCGAGCGACGAACATTCGCTCACCACGGGTCCCGATGGCGTAATCGCGCTGCACGACCGTTTCTTGGTCGAGAAGCTTGCATCCTTCAACCGTGAGCGTGTGCCGGAGCGCAACCCCCACGCCAAGGGTGGTGGAGCATTGGGAGAGTTCGTCGTCACTGAAGACGTCTCGAAGTACACCAAGGCTGCGGTCTTCCAGAAGGGCGCAACGAGCGAAACGATTCTGCGTTTCTCGTCGGTAGCCGGCGAGCAGGGTTCGCCCGACACGTGGCGCGACGTCCGCGGCTTCGCCCTGCGTTTCTACACCACTGAGGGAAACCTCGATATCGTCGGAAACAACACCCCCGTCTTCTTCATTCGTGACGGCATGAAGTTCCCCGACTTCATTCACTCGCAGAAGCGCTTGGGCGACTCAGGCCTGCGCAACGCTGACATGCAGTGGGACTTCTGGACTCTCTCGCCCGAAAGCGCCCACCAAGTCACCTACCTCATGGGTGACCGCGGGTTGTCCAAGTCCTGGCGCCACGTCAACGGCTACAGCTCACACACCTACCAGTGGATCAACGCCGAAGGTGAGCGCTTCTGGGTGCAGTACCACTTCAAGTCCCGCCAGGGCGTTGAACTGATGGAAGCCGCGGATGCCGAACGCATCGCCGGTGAAGATGCCGACTACTACCGTCGCGACCTGTTCGATTCCATCGCTGCCGGAGACTTCCCGACCTGGGATGTTTCGGTGCAGATCATGCCGTACGAAGACGCCAAGAGCTACCGCTTCAACCCGTTCGACCTGACCAAGACCTGGTCGCACGATGATTACCCCCTGATTCCGGTTGGCCACTTCACGCTCAACCGCAACCCGGAAAGCTTCTTCGCGCAGATCGAACAGGCCGCATTCTCGCCATCGAACATGGTTCCCGGCACCGACATCAGCCCAGACAAGATGCTGATGGCCCGTGTGTTCTCCTATCCGGATGCCCAGCGCAACCGAATCGGAACCAACTACAACCAGCTGCCGGTGAACCAGCCGCACGCCTCCGAATCGCGCAACTACCAGCACGAGGGCGCCATGAACTACAAGATCGGTGACGCTGCAGCCCGCACGTACGCACCGAACTCGTACGGCGGACCCGCAGCTCAGCCCGAGCTTGCTGGCGAAGGTGGATGGGCAAGCGACGGCGAACTGCTCCGTGCCGCAGCAACCCTGCACTCAGAAGACGACGACTTCGGCCAGGCCGGAACGCTCTACCGTGACGTCTTCTCCGCTGAGTCGAAGAAGCGCTTCATTGAAACTCTCACCGGACAGGGACGCAGCATTACGATCCCCGAAGTGCTTGAGCGTTTCTACTGGTACTGGGGCAGCGTGGATGCCGAACTCGGCGCCACCCTGCGCAAGACCGTTCCCGGCAACGGCGACACCGCCAACGAAGAAGCCGACCCCGTCGGTGTTGGCCCCGCTAACTAGCTAAGCGGAGTCTCCCCAGAACGGCAGTACCGGATGCCCGGCCCTGAACGACAGGGTCGGGCCTCCGTTCGTTAAAGAGTCTGCGTGAATGGCTAGAGCCCGAGCAGGTTACAGACCGAGCGCCCCGTCGATCACGGCGACCGTGCCTCCCGCATAGGCAACAATGACGACCGCGATTCGCGCAACGCGGTGACTGACGTGGCGGTTGAGCACCTCGCCCAGCGCGAGCCCGACAAGCAAGGAAGCAATGATGATGATCCAGCTCGCAGCATGCAGCTCAGGAAGTTGACCGCCGGAGAAGATAGTTTTAGTCACGAGCGAAGCGGTGCCAACCAGCACAAAATAGGGTTGCAGCGTCGCAGCAAAGTTCACCTGAGGCCAGCGCATGATGACCGCATAGATGCTGAGTGCAGGTCCGCCAACTCCGGCTGCGGTATTCATGAAGCCAGATGCGGCACCCGCAACGATCGCCGCAGGCCGGGCCGGAACGACGTGTTCGGCGCGTCTGATGAGCAGCGTTGCCGTAAGAGCAACAATCACCAGCACCCCGATGCCGAGCTGCATGACAGCGCCGGGAAGTCGGGTCACGAGCAGCGATCCCGGCACGATGGTTATGAGCGCGGGAATCGCGAGCCACGCGAGCGTGCGCCACTCAATGTGTCGCCAAACGCGCGGGATGATCAGCAGCGACGAAATTACGCCGCACAAGTTGACGACAAGCACGCCGTCGAAGGGGCCAAGCAGGATAACGATGAGGGGCGAGGCTACGAGTGCGAAGCCCATGCCCGTGATTCGTTGTGACAGTGCTCCTACAACGACGGCGAGAGCGACAAGAGCGAGCACCGACCTAGCCTAGAGCTCTGCCGGGCGAGCGGACGCCACGAGTCTTCTTGTGGCAGTGGCGTAGTGCCTGTGGGCTAGAGCGCCTTGGAGTAGCAGACGCTCAGCTCTTCTCCCGCGTAGGCGCCGAAGTTCTCCATGCGGCTGTAGCCTTCACGCTCATAGAAACGCATCGCGTCTGGCTGAGCGGTTCCTGTTTCAAGCACAAGCTCGGTCGCAGACTGCGCTCGTGCCCACTCTTCGAGTCCCTTGAGTACAGCGATGGCGATGCCAGATCCGCGCTGGGCGGGAGCGACGTACATCCGCTTGATTTCGAAGCCACCATTGTCGAGCTCGCGGAGCCCACCGCAACCGGCAGGAACCCCATCGACGTACGCGATGAGGAACACCACGACCGAGTCAGCGTTGGGCCTAACACCAGGCTCACTGTCTTCGGATTTGTAGCGCGCGGTCAGCTCAGCCTGTTGCGCTGAGCGCAACATCACCGAGTCAGCGTGCTCGAAGGGAACGCTGCGCAATTCAAGTTCGTAAGTGTCTTCCACGTCAGAAGCCTAGTTGCTCTTCCCGCAGACGTGCTCCTGTCCCCTAAAATCCCCACCAGTCTCACAAACTGCTGAATGATGGAAGTATGCGACGGGGACTTTTCTTAACAGCGGTTGTGGTCGCATCTGTCGTGCTTGCCGGATGCAGTGCTACGCCGCAGCCGAAGCCCAGCGGCCAGCCACCCCTGCCCAGCGCAACTGCGGAACCCGACGCCGGACCTGTCGCACCGGTCGGCGACCCGACGGTGCTCGTCACCGGACTCACTTCGCCCTGGTCCGTCGTACGCCTGACGAGCGGTTCGAGCCTGATCAGCGAGCGCGACTCCGGAACAGTGCTCGAGTACACCGCCTCCGGCGCGGTGCGCGAGGTTGGCAGTGTCGCTGGCGTTGCGCACGGCGGCGAAGGAGGCTTGCTCGGCCTTGCTGTCGCTGGTGACTCCGGGACTGCCCTGTTCGCGTACCTGACCACAGAAACCGACAACCGCATTGTGCGGATGCTGCTGATCGGCGCGCCGGGAAACTACACCCTTGGGCTGGCAGGACCGATCCTGACCGGCATCGCCAAAGCCGGTAACCACAACGGCGGACGGATCGCCTTCGGCCCCGACGGAATGCTCTACGCGACGGTCGGCGACGCAGGCACGCCGTCACGGGCGCAAGACCCGGATTCCCTGAACGGCAAGATCCTCCGCATGAAACCGGACGGTACGGTACCACCAGACAACCCGTTCGCTGGATCCCTCGTCTACTCACTCGGCCACCGCAACCCGCAAGGGTTGGCCTGGGATGACAGCGGAGTGCTATGGGCGTCCGAGTTCGGCCAGAACACCTGGGACGAATTCAACCGGATCGAGCCGGGTAAGAATTACGGCTGGCCGGCGGTGGAAGGCATCGGCAACACACCCGGTTATGTGGACCCGGTGTACCAGTGGGCGACGTCAGAGGCTAGCCCCAGCGGCCTAGCCTACGTTCGCGACACATTCTTTATGGCATCGCTGCGAGGCCAACGACTGTGGGCTATCTATACCGGCCCGCCCGTGAATGCCGAAGATTGGTTCCCGCGACAGTTTGGCCGACTCCGTGACGCAGTTCCCGGCCCCGACGGGTCACTATGGGTGCTCACCAACAACACTGACGGGCGCGGCAGCCCGCGCGAAGGCGACGACACACTGTTGCAGATCCAGCTTGCACCGCTTCGCGACGGCTAAGTTGCGCGCACGCGGAACAAGACCACTTTCAGCCTCAATTCCTGAGCCCAAATTCGTCGCAGTTAGAGCCAGCGGTGGTCTGAGGTTGCTGCGCGTGCTGCATCGGCAAGCTCCGTGAAGCGTTGTCGCTCAACATAGTCGTAGCTTTCGCCAGCGACGGATGCCTCTAACCGCTCGATCTGTTGGAGCACAGCGGCGGTCTGTTCGGGTCGTCGCGCGCGATAGCCAACCTCTTGCAAAATTTGGAACAGGCGCTCAACCACCCCGGGGTCGCTCGAGCCGTACCGGCGCGGTTGCGTCATCGCAATTTCGAGCAGACTCACGAAATCGTGGGTTTTGATGATGACCCGCACGAGGTCATCATCGTCGGTGAGTCCCGTCGATTGAATCGGCAGGTCGGCGAGCGCACAGAGAATTGCCGAGACGTGACCGAGGGTGTGCACGGCAGTTGTGGGGTCGTTGACTCCCGGTGAGAGCGCCCGTGCGGTGATGTCGACGAGCTGTAGGATTCCAAACCCAATGTCTTGGCTGGCGGTACGCTCGTACGCAAGATCGACCGCGCCCGCTATTGCGTGATTGATTTCATCGCGCTCGTCATCGTTCAGATGCTGAAGGGCGCCCCGGGGCCACCAGCGGGCCAAGGGAGTGCCGTCGACGACGTGATGACCAACCGCATGTTCTTCGCGGATAACGAGGTTGTTTTTGATGGCGATCGTCAAGAGTCGCGAACGATCGGTCAAGCGAATGAAGCCCGACCTTGTTGCCAAACTGAGTTCAATGCGTTCGGCGGGCGGCCAATCCGGAACCTCCGTGCGCCCTGTTGCCATCGTGGATGCCACGAGATCGATGGTCTTGCTGGTTTCGACATATACCTGCCGCATTGTGGTCTCAATGCGGAGCTGCCTCGCGAGGTGTGCCAAGAACAGGACGAGCATTGCAACGCTCGCGAGAGTCAACAACGAAGCAAGAGTTACCGCGAGTCGCGGCACGATCGGGTCAATGCTGTCTGAGCCATCCTGAACAGTGCGCAGCACCGTCAGCGAGTAGGCGAAAGTGCTGACGAAGACGGCGAGCGTCCACTGCACGGTTCGATTTTTAAGGAAGGTGCGCAACACCCGTGGTGAGGCCTGACTGCTGGCCAACTGCAGCGCAACAATCGTCAGCGAGAACGTCAGCGAGGTCGCAGTGATGAGAGATCCTGCGACGGCGGAGAGTACCGCTCGGGCGCTCTCTGGCCCTCCAGCGAACAGCAGATCCTTAAAGCCAGGAGCAAGCGAAGAGTCGATGGCGCGATCAACGAGAGGCAGAATTATCCCCAGAGCCACTGCGACGATGATGAACAAAGTCGGCAGCGGCCATAACTCTGTGGCGATCGATTCGCGAAGGGTTGCGATCCACCGGCGCAAGGAACTGCGTCGCGCACTCTGTGTTGATGCCTCGCTCATTGCACCCCTCTCGGATAGCCCTAGTTAATCACGACGGGCGGCACCATGGTGAGTGCCCGTAGGCTGGTGTGACGCGAATGAAAGGAAATCTCTCGAGTGTTCGAATGGAAATCGTGGCTGGGGCTCATCGTCGCCGTCGTGATTGCACTTATTGCCGTCGTGATCGTTGTGGGGGCGGTCTCGCTTATTGTGCGGGGGATCGCACGCCGTAGGCCCGGAGTGTTTGAAACCTTGGCGCCGGTTCGCCAGCGACTCAGAGTGCTCATGGCGGTTGTCGCTGTGTGGATTGCGATCACCGCAACGATCCCGATTGTCGACCAGAACATTCTCGACATCCTCAACAACGTGTTCAAGGTCGCTGTCATCGCAGCCGGCGGTTGGCTGTTGGTGTCTGTCATGAACCTGCTTCTCGGCCGCGTGCTCGTTCGCTATCCTCTCGATGTTCCAGACAACCGGGTTGCGCGCCGAGTGCGCACCCAGGTTCAAGTGCTGCGCCGCGTGCTCACCGCCGTCGTCGTGATCGTCACTATTGGCGCAATCCTCTTAACGCTCCCCGGAGCCGAAGTCCTCGGAGCAAGCGTTCTTGCGTCGGCCGGCCTCATCAGCGTTGTCGCCGGTATCGCCGCACAGTCAGCCCTCGCCAACGTGTTCGCCGGAATGCAACTCGCCTTCAGCGATGCCATTCGAGTCGACGACGTGGTGATCGCCGATGGTGAGTGGGGCCGCATTGAAGAAATCACCCTCACCTACATTGTTGTGAGCATCTGGGATCAGCGCCGCCTCGTGCTGCCTTCCACCTACTTCACGACCACGCCATTCCAGAACTGGACCCGCAACGCCACCGAGCTTCTTGGCGAGATCAACTTCGATCTCGACTGGCACGTCAATATCGATCAGATGCGCGCGCAGCTCAAAAAGATCGTTGCCGACTCCGACCTGTGGGACGGCCGCACCGCCAACATCCAAGTCGTAGATGCCACCGGTGGCTTCGTACGCGTGCGCGTACTGATCAGCGCCGCAGACTCTGGCGCGCAGTGGGATCTCCGCACCCTCGTTCGCGAAGAGATGGTCGGCTGGTTGCAGCAGAAGAACCCCGCAGCCCTGCCCCGCACTCGCGTGCTCATGGTGGAGAACGAAACCCGGCCGCGCGGTCGTGCCTCCATTGATCCTCAGGAGCGCGGGCTGTTCAGCGGCAGCGCTGAAGCAGAAGCGCGGCGCCAAGAATTCACGGGGGCGATTCCCCTTCAGGACAACGTTCCCGAGAACCTGGTTGGCCCAGAAGAAACCGATGCCGACGAGGCGCAGGCCTCTACCGCCAAGCGCACTTCCACCGACTAGGAACCACAACGATGCCCGCACTCGATAGCGCTGCACCCGCAATTCCCCTCAGCTCACGAAGTTGGGGCCTTGTTCCCGCAGCGCTATTGAGCGGGTCAGCGGTTCTCCTGTTCTCCCTGCGGATGCCGCTGCTCGGCTATGTCGTGGTGGCACTGGCGCTCGCCGCAGCCTGGTTCACCGACAGTCGCAAGCTCACCGATGGCCTCGCGAAAGACCTGTTCCTCATTGCCACCGGCATGGTCATCGTCTCCACCATTTCGGTGGCCGCCGACATCAGCTGGGGCAACTTCTTCTTGCTCGGTTTCGTGCTGGCCGCGGCCGTTGCCGTGCCCTACGCACTGTCACGCTTTGTGTTCAAGGATCGCCTCATCCGATTTCCGTGGCGGGGCGGATGGCCGTGGAACCGTGTTCAGTGGGGTTACCTGTTTCTCGTGCTCTTCCTCGGCTGGCTCATCCTGCCGTTCTACTTCATCACCAGTGGGGTGTATCTCAACTGGCCTGCGGTGACGGCCCCCGACGAGATTGGTCGACTCTTCGTTGGAGTCAACGCGGTGGGCACCTGGGATGAACTGTTCTTCATCCTCACCGTGTTCGTACTCTTCCGGCGGCACTTCCCGGTGTGGCAGGCGAACCTGCTGCAGATGGTGATCTTTGTGTCGTTCCTGTGGGAACTCGGCTACCAGTCGTGGGGTCCACTGCTCACGATTCCGTTCGCCCTGCTGCAGGGCTGGATCTACTCCACCACCAAGTCGCTCGTCTACGTGTTGAGCGTGCACCTACTGTTTGATGCGGTGGTGTTCTTGGTGATCGTGCACGCGCGAAACCCGGGAGTAATCCCGTTCTTCCTGCTGTAGCGGTTCGCTGGTGCCTGGCGTGTGCGGCGCTGGCTACTCGCGACCGCCGGGAGGGCCCGCGGTGATGAGCACAACGTAGAGCAGCACAACGGCCGCGGCAATCAGCAGCACAAGAATGTACGGGTGTTTCAGGAACCACCGCATGGTGCGGTCGACCCAGCCAGCATCGCGGGGGTGGTCGCTGGCTTCAGTGCGCCACGGGCCATCAAGACGGCCAGTGCGGGCAAGCCACAACTCAACCGGGATCGTCGCATAGGGAATGACTGCGCTGCCGATGGTGAGGATGGCGGTGCCGACGCTCCAACGCTGGTTCACCGTCAACAACACGGCGGTGGCACCGTACGCGAGGAAGACGAAACCGTGGATTGCCCCGCCGATCGACACCGCGACATCCAACCCCACAGTGGCGCGCAAGATGAGGCCAGTGATCAGCAGAGTCCAGGTGACCGCTTCAGCGAAAGCGAGAACCCGGAAAAGTGACTTGGGAGTCGCAAACATCATGCGTCAACCATCAACACTAAGCGTTGGCCATCAACGAGCTGATCGCGCTCGTGAAGAACGTGAGACCGTCGGTGCCCGAACGCATTGCTGCACGAGTGTCAGGACCAAAGCCAGCCTCGGTGGCGTGCTCGGGATGAGGCATCAAACCAACAACGTTGCCGCGCGCATTCGAGATGCCGGCAATGTCATTCGCTGAACCGTTGGGGTTGACCTCGAGGTAGCGGAACACAACCTGGCCTTCGCCCTCAAGACGATCGAGTGTCGCCTGGTCGGCGATGTAGCCGCCCTCACCGTTCTTCAACGGGATGATGATCTCTTCGTCTTCTTTGAAGCCATTGCTCCACGCCGTGGACGTGTTCTCGACGCGCAGCTTCTGATCGCGGCACACAAAGTCACCGTGATCGTTGCGCACGAGACCGCCGGGGAGAAGGTGTGACTCGACCAAAATTTGGAAGCCGTTGCAAATTCCCAGAACTGGCATACCGCCGTTGGCGGCAGCAATAACCTCGCTCATGATGGGCGAGTGGGCGGCTATTGCGCCGGCGCGCAGGTAGTCGCCGTAGCTGAAGCCACCGGGCAACACGATTGCGTCAACGTTCTTGAGGTCGTGGTCGCCGTGCCAGAGAGCTACCGGCTCACCGCCACCCAACTTGACTGCACGTTGAGCGTCGCGATCATCGAGCGAACCCGGAAACGTGATGACTCCGACGCGCACTATGCGCCCTGAGTATCGTCGGCGGAGCGAGCCTCGCCGACGTAAATGACATCTTCGATCACCGTGTTGGCGAGAAGATCGTTCGCGATCTCACGCGCCTCAGCTAGCAGCTCATCAGTGATGGGGCCCTCAACGGTGAGCTCAAAACGCTTACCGATGCGCACCGAAGTGAACTCGCTCTTGCCGAGACGGACGAGGGCACCGGCTACAGCTTTGCCCTGAGGATCGAGGATTTCAGCCTTAGGCATTACCTCGACGACGATTATTGGCACCGAATCACTCCATGATTTCGCGCGGGTGGATGGCAACAGTCTAGCGGAGGGTGCACCAGACTGTAGCCATGGACATCGACCGCGCAGTGCAATCCCGCATCGTCAAAACACTTGTTGCGGGGCAAGTGCTTGCGGGGCTCGGGCTGGGAGCAACGGTTGCGGTTGGAGCGATTCTTGCCGCCGATCTGGGCGGTGAAGCGCTCTCGGGTGCGGCAGCGACATCCAGCACGCTCGGTGCAGCGATGGTGTCGATTCCTCTTGCTCGGCTTGCGCAGCGGTGGGGGCGACGCCCGGCACTCGCGCTCGGCGCTGGTGTTGCGGCTGGTGGCTCGCTCATCACCGTGCTGGCTATTGGGGTCGCGTTCTTCCCCCTGCTGATTCTTGGCTTTGCGATGCTCGGCGTTGGCACTGCGGTCGGCCTTCAGGCGCGATTTGCGGCGACGGATGTTGCAGCTCCCGAACATCGAGGGCGTGACCTGTCGCTCGTGGTCTGGTCGACAACCATCGGTGCCGTTGCTGGCCCCAACCTCATTGGCCCGGGCGAGGCGGTCGCGCAGTGGCTATCACTGCCCACCAACACGGGCTCGTTTGTCTTTGCGATTGCGGCCCAGCTGGCCGCAATGGTGCTTTACCTTGTTGCTCTGCGACCCGATCCGCTCGTGCTCGCTGGCAACAAGCCTGTCGAGCCTGCAGCTGCTGCGGATGCCGGAATAGTCCGTGGTCGAGGCCCACTGATTTTCGCGATTGCCGCAATCGCGATCAGCCATGCCGTGATGGTCTCGATCATGGCAATGACGCCCGTGCATCTGGTCCAGCAGGGAGCCAGTCTCACGATCGTTGGCTTCACTATCAGCCTGCACATCGCCGGAATGTATTCGTTGTCACCCGTTTTCGGTTGGGCGAGTGACCGTTATGGCCGCATCCCGACCATTCTGCTAGGCCAAGTGTTCTTTGCGGCAGCGGTGCTGGTGGTGGCGCTTGGTCAGCTGAGCAACTCTGCCGTCACGGTGGGGCTCGTGTTGCTTGGGCTGGGCTGGAGCGCCTCAACGGTTGCCGGCTCAGCACTCGTCGCCGACCTCTCCACTGGCGCCATGCGACTGCGCATTCAGGGTCGAAGCGACACGATCATGAGCCTCGCCGGTGCGGTCGGAGGAGGCTTCGCTGGGCCCATTCTGCTGGTCGTCGGCTACGCCGGACTCGCCTGGGGTGCCGGCGTCCTGGTGCTCGTCGTTGCTGCCGCGGCACTGATGGTGTGGCGGATCAAACCCGCCAGACCACCAGAGCCGCTAGATGCTACTTCTGGAGTGCAGCCTGCAGGTCGAACGTGAGGCTGATGTTTTCACCGAGGAGAACGCCACCGGTCTCGAGCGCGGCGTTGTAGTTGATGCCGAAGTCGGTGCGGTTGATGATGGTGCTAGCGCTCGCGGCAGCTTTGGTCTGGCCGTAGCCGTCGGTGGCGATGCCGCCAAATTCACCCTTCAGGGTGACGGGCTTGGTTACGCCGCGGAGCGTGAGCTCACCGTCGATCGTCAGGTTGTCGCCATCGATGGCGACGGCAGTGGATGTGAAGGTCGCAGTGGGGAATTCCTCCACGTTGAAGAAGTCGTTGTTGCGCAGGTGACCGTCGCGGTCAGCCTGGTTGGTGTTGATGGTGGCCATGTCGATTGTGGCGTTGACCTTGTTCTCGGCGGGGTTCTCCGAGGTGACGATGGTGCCGCTGAAGCCGTCGAACGTGCCACGGACCTTGCTGATCATGAGGTGCTTCACCGTGAATGAGACGGTCGAGTGCATGGCATCGATGTCCCAGGTGCCGGCAATGAAGTTGGTGTGGGTGTCAAGAGAAGTAGTCATGCTTGCTAAAAACTGCCCGGAGCCGGTGGTTATTCCAAAATGCGGGGGTGTTCGCTCTGAGCGTGTTTGGGTGATCGCCTAAACAGGCCGAGGTATCTGCTCTGCTATTGGTCAGTGACAGTCGGTAGGCTCGCACTATGGACACCTCCGAGCTCGACGAATTTCTTGAGCAAAACGACTTCTCTGGCACCGTTTTGATCAAGCGCGGAAACGCAACGATCTTTGAGGCAGTTATGGGCAAGGCAAGTCAGCGTTGGGATGTGCCAAACACGGCAGATACCCGCTTTGATTCGAGCTCCATTACTAAGTTATTCACGAGCGTTGCCGTGCTGCAGCAGGTGTCGAAGGGCGAACTCGACCTCGAGACCTCCATTCATCACTATGTCGATCTGGCGGAGTCGGAGATCGACCCGGCCGTGACGTTGCTGCACGTTCTTACCCACACGAGTGGCATTGCCGACGATGTGGATGAGGAAGAGGGCGAAAGCTACGCCGAATTGTGGGCAGAGTTCCCCAGTTACACGATCATGCAACCGGCCGATCAATTGCAGACGTTCATCAACAAGGAATCGGTCGCCGCGCCCGGTGTTGAGTGCGTCTACAGCAACGCTGGTTATGTTCTTGCGGGCCTCGCGCTCGAGAAAGTCACCGAAGAGAAGTACCGCCAATACATTTTCGACGAAGTATTTGAACCCGCAGGCATGATCGATTCTGGTTTTTATGACCGTCGGGATGCCGCACCGCGGGTTGCTGAAGGCTGGGACTTTATTGACGGTCGCTGGGTTTCCAATATCTATAGCGCCCCGCCCATTGGTCTGCCCGACAGCGGAGCCCACGTCACCGCCGCTGAACTCGTTCGCTTTATCCAAGCACTTCGCAACGGTGAGCTACTCAACGCCGAGTACACGGAAGAGTTCCTCACCCCGCAGGTGCAGTACGACGAAGAGACCTGGTACGGCTTCGGGCTCGAGTTCGACATGAACGAAGACGGCAGCGTGCGCAGCTACTTCGCCGATGGTGTTGGGCCCGGAGCATCCGGAATCGTACGTCACTACCTCGAAAGTGGTCTCGACATTGTGGTGCTCTCCAACTCTGAAGAATGCGCGTGGCCGGTCATCCGCGAACTTGACGAACGCCTCGGCGGCTAAAGCACGCTAGAGAAATGAGGTCAGTTCATGGCGAACACGATGAAGGCCCCCACCGCACACGGTAATAGCGGTGTGCCCAATGGTGGCGTCTCATATTGGTACACCAGCACTGAACTGCCGAAATATCGGGCACCCCTGCCCGGCGACCGGGACGCTGACGTGTGCATTGTCGGGGCGGGTTTCACCGGCCTGTGGGCTGCCTTCTACCTCAAACGGGCGCAACCTGACCTTCGAATTGTGATCCTTGAGCGCGAGTTCGCCGGTTTCGGTGCATCCGGTCGAAATGGTGGCTGGCTTTCTGCGGAGCTTGCCGGATCCCGCGCGCTTTACGCGAAGTCGCATGGTCATGAGGGTGTGGTTGATCTGTTGGCTGCGATGCGAGGGGCGGTCGACGAGGTCATCGCGGTCGCCGAGGCTGAAGGTATCGAAGCCGACATCGTTAAGGACGGACTGCTCCACGTGGCGCGCAACCGAGCTCAAGTGGAGCGCCTTCAGGAAACCATCGAGTATGAGAAATATTGGGGCGCAACGGAAGAGGGCTTAGTTTCCCTGACGTCATCCGAGCTCAATAACCGGATCGTTGTCGAGGGAGCGCAGGCGGGGCTATTCAGCCCCGATTGCGCTCGGGTGCAACCCGCGAAACTCGTGCAGGGGCTCGCCGCGGCGGTGGAGCGGTTGGGGGTCGTCATCTATGAACAGACCACGGTTGAAGCGATCGAGCCCAGACTGGCGCGAACAGACCGCGGGGTGGTCAAGGCCCCCATTGTGTTGCGGTGCCTTGAAGGCTTCACCGCCGGCATCAAGGGGCAGCGTCGTGGATGGCTGCCGATGAATTCTTCGATGATTATTACTGAGCCGCTGCCGGACTCTGTGATGGGGCAGATTGGTTGGTCTGGCGCGGAAGTGCTTGGCGATGCTGCGCACGCCTACATGTATGCGCAGCGCACAGCCGACAACCGCATCGCGCTCGGTGGTCGCGGTATCCCTTATCGTTTTGGGTCGCGTACAGATGAGAACGGCGAAACACAGGACTGGACGATCAACGCACTCACCACCCTGCTGCGCGACATGTTTCCCGCTGCAACTGGAGTTCCCATCGCGCAAGCGTGGTGCGGCGTTCTCGGCGTCCCTCGCGATTGGTGTGCCACGGTCGACCTTGATCAAGAAACTGGCCTGGGAACCGCCGGCGGTTACGTCGGCAGCGGATTGACAACCACCAACCTCGCCGGACGCACGCTCGCAGATCTAGTGCTGCGCCGTGACACCGATCTCACCCGACTGCCCTGGGTGGGACGCCGCGTTCGCCCCTGGGAGCCAGAACCGTTCCGGTGGCTCGGCGTGCAGGCCATGTATACCCTCTACCGCGAAGCAGACCGACGCGAAAATGCGCTCAACCTAGAGCACACGAGCAAGATCGCCCGCTTTGCCAACAAGGTCGCTGGCCGTTAGAGAGCTGCTAACTCGCGGCTGTCGTTACCCGGATTTGGTTGGCCCACGGGTCACCGAAACTGAGGGAGTCGCCATCGTTTCGTAGCTGGATGCCGTGGTGCGTCATCCGTTCGCCAAGTTCACCCAGGTCGTCGGCTGTCGGTACCGAAATATCGACTTGGGCGAGGCCGAGTGCTGGCAGCCGTGGGCCTGCGCCGCTAGAGTTCCAGGTGTTCATCGCCATGTGGTGGTGGTATCCGCCGGCACTCACGAAGACGGCGCTGCCGGGAATTTCTGTGGTCGCTTCGAAGCCGAGCTGGTTCACGTAGAAGTCGCGGGCGGTCGCAACATCGCCGACCTGAAGGTGAACGTGTCCAACGCGGGCGCCACCGATGAGGGGCTGATCGATGGCACGCTCGGTGAGGTTCTCGTGCAGGAACTTGTTGGGGTCGAGGTAGAGGGTGCTCATTTCGACAGTGCCGTGGGTCCAGCTCCACTCGGTGCGGTCACGATCCCAGTACAGCTCTACGCCGTTTCCTTCGGGGTCGGTGAAGTAGAAGGCTTTGCTGACGAGGTGATCAGCGCTGCCCGTGAACGCTTTCGGGTAGCGCGTGGCAACGGAGTAGACGGATGCTGCGAGCGCTTCTTCGGTATCGAAGAGGATGGCCGTGTGGAAGAGCCCGGCATCGCGTGGGCTCGCGTGCTTGAGGGCGGGCGAGTGCTTGAGGATGACGACCGGCGTCGTGCCGCGACCGAGGACGACCGTGTCTGACGACTCCGACAGCACTGTCAGCGCAACAGCATCCCGATAGTACGCAGTGAGCGCGTCAAGGTTGGCAACGCTGAGCGTTACCGCGCCCATGGCGGTGTCGGCGGCGAGCGGATCGGTCATGGCCGGTACAACCTCTCCGCTGCGGGCAGTATTCCGCTGACGCTAAGTAGCGGCTTCCGGGTGGAGTTCATGCCCCACTGCGCTCGATTATCAGGAGCTACGAGGTGGGGATCTGAGAAGGGTCGGCCTCGATGCCGAGATCCCGAGCCGCGATCGAGATCTGCCTAGCCAGAGCCACATCGAGGTCGCTGATGTCGTCGATGTCATGCGTGAAAAGGCTCACCATCACACTGGGATAGCGCAGGTCGACGTCCGGATGATGGTTCGCTGCGTCGGCAAGGCGCCCGATGACGTCGATTAGCTCGATTCCCTTGGCGAATGAGCCGGTCGCGAAGTAAGCCTTAGCGCCGTCGATGTGCGCCCTCCAATCCTCCACACCACCGGATGACTGAAATTGCTGGGGAGAGATGCGCTCGGCCATAGGGTTCTCCAATCGTCGGAATGCGTTAACCCTGCGTGGGATGCCGCGTGAAGTCAATCGGCCATCACCAGCCGATGAGCATGCACTTCTTCCGCAGCGCTCGCTTGTGTGTAGCAAGAATATGAACGATGGCTGAGGTTGACTTGTCTGTTACTGCGGGCACAGAGCTGCGCGAAGCGCAGTCGAGCGTCTGCGCGTTGGTGGTGCTTCAGTCTGCTTGCCCCAGGGTAACCCTGGAGAAAATGGAACGACTCGCCTACCACCCGCCTCGACCGCAAGCCATCGCACGCTGCAATGATCAGCGAACGGCGGTCAAGGCGATCGACATACACCCCGATGGGCAGGGCAACTAGGAGACGCACGAGTGCATACACGGTGGCCAGACCCGCAACCCACCTGGGATCATCGGTGAGTGTGGCGGCCAACAATGGCATCGTGACGAAAGCGAGGCCATCGGAGAGGTTCGAAAGGGCGTTTGTACTCCACAGCACAGTGAACGACCGGCCCAACGACACTTGCACTCCCGAAAACGATATGGCAGCCCTGCGAAGCACTCAGAGCTTTCGCTCCAACCTACCCGCGCGCACGCCGGTCCGTTAGTGATCGTTGTGCGCCGCCGCGACAGTCACGGAGTTTTGTGAGTGCGGATACATCGTTCGCTCTTTGTGCCCCTTAGGCCGGGCCAGTGGGCGTGCGCGGACACGTGGTTGGCGGCCTCAACTTTGGCGTGATGGTGCGTTTCGCGCACGAAAATCACCGAAAGACCGAGGCCCAGAGCGATGAAGGCGGCGCCGAGCGGGAACGGGCCCGGACGCAGCCCGTATCCCGCAGCGATGTACCCGGTGGCCAGAGCCGTAGCGGCGACGCCGAGGTAGCCGGCCGCCTCGTTGAAGCCCATGGCCAGGCCGCGCCGGCTCGGGCCGACGAGGTCCATTTTCATGACCACGGTGGTCGACCAGGTCAGCCCTTGGCTGATCCCGAGGATCATGTTGGCGGCGACGATCGAGCCCCAGGTTGGGCCCAGGATCAGCAGAAGCGGAACGGGTATGGCGATCAGCCAGCCCGCGATCAGAACGGGTTTCCGGCCGTAGCGGTCGGAAAGAGTGCCGGTCAAGTAATTGGTGCCGGCCTTGGCGAGGCCGAAGGCGAGGATGAAGGTTAACGCGCCCGTGTACCGGTCAAGGTGGAAGACCTCGTCCGCCAGCAGCGGCAACACCGTGCGTTCCTGGCCGAGGGTGCCGCCGACTAGGGCGTTGATCGCGACGAGCAGCATGAACTGGGGAAAGTTCTGCCGCAGGCCCAGGATGATGCCCGGTCCGTGCTCTTTCGTTTGTCTGCAGTGTTTGAGCAGTTCGCACGCGTTGGCAAGGCGCTGGGCAGCGGCAAACGCCTTGAGCTGATCGACCTGCTCGCACAAGGCGAACGCACGGTGGAATCGCTGGCGAACGCGGCAGGCCTGGGCCTGACCACCGCATCCGCCCACCTCCAAACCCTCAAACACGCCGGTCTGGTTACCACCCGCCGGGAGGGCACGCGAATTCATTACCAACTCGCCGGGGATGACGTCGCCCGGCTCTACAGCCTGGTTCGCGCCGTCGCCCAGACCCACCTGTTAGATGTTGAATCGAAGCGCATCGCCTACCTCGGACTCGATGAATCGAGCTCAGGCGAGGACGCGCGGGAGGAGATCATGCGGGAGGAACTTCTCGCCCGCGCCACGGCGGGGACCGTCGCTGTGCTGGATGTCCGGCCGCGGCAGGAGTACCAGGCCGCGCACATCCCCGGAGCCCTCTCCATCCCGCTCGAGGAACTCAGCGGTAAACTCAGCGAGTTGCCGCTCGACCGCGAGATTGTCGCCTACTGCCGCGGCGCGTACTGCGTGCTCGCCTACGAGACCATCGGCGTGCTGCGTCGGAACGGCTACCGGGGCAACCCGGCTGCACGAGGGGATGCTGGAATGGCGACTGGCGAACCTGCCAGTGTCCTCCGAGGCGGCCGCCTGACGAACATCCCGCGTACATTCGTACAAATGGCGTATTTCGCGTACACCGGTGCTAATGTTGTGTTTCGCGTACATTGCATCGAGCGGAAGGCAGTGAGCCATGACGATCCTGACAACCTCAGAAGACCTCGGACGAACGATTCGCGACCGGCGCCGAGAACTTGGCTACACCCAACAGGAGTTGGCCGAACGAGTTGGCGTCGCCCGACAGTGGATCGTCAAGGTGGAGAAGGGGAAGGTTCGAGCAGAAATTGAGCTCCTGCTTCGCACCCTATTCCAGCTCGACCTAGAGCTGCGCGTTGATCACGCAGCGCCCGCCGACGAACTCGAAAACTATGTGCAGTCCTTCGCCGGTGACAACGGTGCATCCAACACAAAGGACGTCGGCTGATGGCTAGGACGCTTGCGGTGTTCATGGGAGCACAGCGCGCCGGTACCCTCGAGTGCAACGTGCGCGCCTCCAGCTTCGAATACGACCGCGCCTACCTGTCGACCCAGGGCGCAACGCCACTGTCACTCTCCTTACCGTTGAGGTCAGGGGTATTTGCCCCGAATGTGGTGGATCCGTTCCTCTGGGGGCTCCTTCCCGACAACCCGGAAACCTTACAGAGGTGGGCTGTTCTGGCGAGTCCGCAGGCGGATGAACACAATCCGTTCTCGCTTCTGCAGCACTATGGCCGAGACTGCGCCGGTGCTGTGCAGTTCCTTCCCGAGGGAGAACAACCGGACACATTCCAAGAAACCCAGCGTGTCGATGATGCCGCTATCGGCGCGCAACTGCGAGCGCTGAACGCCGACCCGAACGCCTGGACTTTCACTGACACCGACGGCCGGTTCAGCCTGGCTGGTGCACAAGCAAAATTCGCCCTAGTAGAGGCCGATTGTGGGTGGGGTCGTGCACTCGGAAGTACTCCGACGACCCACATCTTCAAGCCGGGAATCCCGAAGTTCCGAGAGCAAGCTCTTAACGAGCACGTCTGTATGGAACTCGCCCGTCAGCTAGGGCTGCCAGCAGCGGGTACTCACATTCGATCCTTCGACGGCAGCCACGCGATCGTCGTTGAGCGCTACGACCGACGAGTGACCCCGGCGGGCATCGAGCGCCTGCATCAGGAAGACCTGTGCCAAGCCCTCAGCGTTTCACCGTCACAGAAATATCAGGACGACGGCGGGCCGGGAATCAGCGAGATCGTCAGTGTGTTCCGGCGTGAGCAACCTAAAGATCGCGCCGATGCCACAGCCCGCCGCTTCCTGCTGGCCGTTGCTTTCAATTGGATTATCGGGGCTCCCGACGCGCACGCAAAGAACTATTCCCTGCTCTTGAGAGGGTCGACCGCCGTGCTTGCGCCGCTCTATGACATTGCGACGATCACCCCATACGACCGCTTCACACCGGACACCGCTCGCAGCGCGCAGGCGGTCAACGGGAGCTACCGCCTTGTGGATATCGACGTAAATGCGTGGCATGCGCAGGCCTTTGCTGTCGGCCTCGACGGAGCGGAGTTCGTGGAGGCTGTCCGCGCCCTCGCGGCCCGCGCGCCCGACGAGATCGATAACCTGTGCACCGCGTCGGATGTCCTCGCCATCGATGCGCAGTTCGCTGCGGAACTGCGCATCGCCCTTCAGAGGCGAGTTGCGGTCGCCCAAGCCCAGCTTCGCTGACCGCAACGGCAGCAACGATGAACTCTGTGCCGCTACTGGCTTCGGCGACGAAACCAGTAGCGGTGCTTTCTGCTCCGATTCGGTTACGAAAACGCTTGGCGTGCACGCCGACTGCTGATGTCTACGTGGTCAGGCGCTCAATCAGCTCGCGATAGCGCGCAGCGGTCTGCTCGATGATTTCGGCAGGAAGCTCCGGCGGGATGCCCTGCTTGTCCCAGTGGGCGGAGAGCCAATTGCGAACGATCTGTTTATCGAAGCTTGCCAAGTGGCGGGCCGCCCGCGGCGTACAACTCAGCATCCCAGTGGCGGCTCGAATCGCTCGTGAGCACCTCATCGGCGAGAACGAGCTCGCCCGTCTCGGGATCCCCGCCAAACTCAAACTTCGTATCCGCCAAGATCACGCCACGAGTCTCCGCGATCGCCGAGGCGCGCGCAAAAACGTCGAGAGAAGCATCCCGCAGTGCAACCGCAACCTCCGTTGCCGCGTTCACGGCCAGCCTGCGCGAGGCAGGCACTCGCGTCGACATCATGATCAACGCCGCTGGCGTGATGGCCGCCCCCGAGCAGCACACGCCTCAGGGCGGGGAGATCCATTTCGGCACCAACCACCTGGGGCACTTTGCTCTCGTCGCCAGCCTCGAATCGCTGCAGCGCGAGGGCGCGCGCATCGTGTCGTACTCGTCGACCGGCCACCGGCTCTCCCTGGTGCGATTCGACGACATCAACTTCGAGTCCACGGCGTACGACCTGTGGCTTGCTTATGGGCAGTCGAAGACAGCGGATGCCCTGTTCGCTGTTGCTCTGGATGCTCGGGTTGCTGCCCGCGGCATCCACGCGTTCTCGGTGCACCGCGGTGGGATAATGACAGACTTGCAGCGCAACATGCCCAAGGAAGTCCTGCTCACGCCCAAGTGGATTGATGAAGACGGCAACCTGAACCCGCTTGTTCAAGACCGCAGCCGAGGGCGCATCAACCGGGC
The DNA here is from genome assembly GCF_039527955.1 of Rhodoglobus aureus. Classification (NCBI taxonomy): domain Bacteria; kingdom Bacillati; phylum Actinomycetota; class Actinomycetes; order Micrococcales; family Microbacteriaceae; genus Rhodoglobus; species Rhodoglobus aureus. Next base: position 332,730 of record NZ_BAAAKW010000017.1, read on the forward strand.
TGTGGGAGGCCACTGCGCCGGAGGTCGCCACCCGTGGTGGCGTGTTCGGCGAGGCTGCGCAATAAACGGAGATCATGTGTCTTCTTGTTGGGATGCCCAAATTGCGCGCAGCACACGGATCGTTTCTTCGAGGTCAATCTCGGCGCGGATGCTGGTGTCTGCAAGGATGCGAGATGCTTCTGCCACGGCTTGCGGTGTGGCGGATGCTGTTGCGCTCACGCGGGTTCCGCCTCCGGTGTGGGTGCGCAGGTGCCCCTCGGATTCCAAAGTTTTGTATGCTTTTGCCACAGTTCCGGGGGCAACACCAAGGTCTTTCGCGAGTTGCCGCACCGATGGTATTCGCTCGCCCGCCGCCAGATTTCCTGCGGCGATGAGTCCACGGATCTGATCACGAATTTGGTCTGCGGCGGGTACTGATCCCGCCAGGGTGATCATCATGACCGGACCGTGGCGGAGGCAGCGCGGCGGGAGGGCAGCGCGGAGAGTAGCGCGCCGAACCAGAGCGCATATCCCAGAGCAGTGATGGCTAAGCCGCCGATGGTGAGCGCTGATTGTATCGCAGCAAAGGGGGTGTTCCACGTGCCCCATCCGCTTTCGCCAATGGCGGCCCCGCCATGCAGGGATGCTGTCGCAGCCAGCGAGGTAAATATTGCGCCGAGGTGTATCAGGAGCGCCCCGGATGTGACGGCAAGAATGTTGCGGGTTCTGAGCTGGCGCATCCGAACATCGTTGACTTGGTCAGTGCTGATGGCGGGCCGGGCGATCAGCCAGAGCGCGACCATCGTGACCGCGATGAGGACGGCTAGTAGAGCCAAAGAAGGCAGAGAGTAGTACCAGCCGTAGATGCCGGTGCCGAAGGATATCTCGGTGCCGGCATCGATGGTGAAGGATCGCCATAGTCCTTCTTCGTCGGGCTCGGAAGCCAATCCTGCCAGTACGGTAACGGTGACGGTGGTGCCAATGATGGTTGTGGCGCCGGCGAACCACCAACGGTGGCCGAAACTGAAGGGTGTTCGTTGGGTCAGGGTTGCTTGCCCGCGTGGGGTGTGAGCGTGGAGAGGGAAATCGAGAATGGCTGCGGCACCGATTCCTATGGCGAGCGACCAGGTGATGCGCGCCTCCAGTACCCACTGTGGAATCTGATCAGACAGCGGTGGCTGCAGCACCGGAAACCCGATAGCGGCGCTCAGAAAGACTATGCACGCCAACGCCAGACCCACTGCCGTCAGAGTGATGAAGGCGACCGCGCCTACCGGCAGTCTGTCTTTGCGCCCCCGAACAAGCCACCAGATCAGCCCAATTGCTAACCCAATAAGTACGGTGCGAAAACCGAACCAGATGAGTATGACGAGATAAGGCATTGATGCTTCCCCCTGAGATTCAAATGTACTAGTCGTGGAGTACATTCAACGTATCATGCCTGTGGTACATCAAGGTGCGTAGCGATGCGCTCGAACACTGAGCGCTGAGCATCATGCGACGCTCGCCAATCTCCGGAAATCGTCAAGGAATGGTTCGCGTGTGGAACGGAAATCACGTTCGCTGCTGTTGCCACGATCTCTTCGGGGAGCCACGCGGGATCGGCGGTACCTCCCACCGCAATGTCGGCGGGGGATGCCTCAATTAGCGCCTCCCGCACCATCCTCGTCAGTAAGAACGGGCATCAGCAAGCTGTTTCCTGATTCATTCCGAAAGCAGTGGAAACTGCATCAAAAGTGATGCATAATTGATGCATGACCGCTGAAGTACTGTTGCCCGCCCCCAAGCGGCTTTCGCTGCCCCTGTCTGCGCAAGACATCAGAGCCCTTGAACTGATTCGCGGGTCTGCCCAGCACCTGAGTGCTCTCCCTGGACGAGTGAGTGAACAAGCTTCGGAAGCAGAACTCGTCCACGCAGTCTTTGAAGCGGGGCTGGCGCGGGTCCGAGAGGCAATTGAACTAGCTGCTTACCGTGAACTTGCTAACGACGAGGAATACACGAACTATCGGACGCAGCGCAGAGCGGCAGCGTCTCGGCGTCGAGCCGAGTGACTACGAACTTTCTGCGTGGTCAGATCTATGCCGCGACGCTTCCTGGAATGACCGCAGAAAAGTACTACGTCGTCGTGTCGAACAACGGTCGCAATCGGAGCCTCGGAACCGCTTTGGTGGCTCGTATTACGACCAGCGACAAACCGGAGCTTGCGTCGATTGTGCGAGTGCCATTCGGCGAGCCTGTCAGCGGTCGCGTCTTGTGCGATGACATCGAAGACATATGGGAAGACGACGTGCGGTCGTTGTTGGGGGCCTTTTCTCCGGCAACGATGCGTCTAGTCGACGCAGGTCTCGCAGCGGCTTTGGGCTTGGGCTAGTTGGTGCACGCACACCCGCGCCATGGTTCAAGCAAAGCTTGCTCCAGAGCACCGGTCCGAGAGCGGGTCACTTTGCACACCGGGCTGCTCTGTGGTCTTCGGTACTCGGGCGCGGCATTCTACGACCGCTCTGTGTCGCAAGCGAATGCCCGAACGGCGGTGTTCATCGTTAGTTGCGAGACACGGGGTTCGACCGATGGGCTCTCTGATCGCGTGCCAAAGGGATGACCTTTGTCTTCCGCACTACGCGGTCAGGCGCTCAATGAGTTCGCGATAGCGGGCAGCAGTCTGCTCGACGATCTCGGGGGGAAGTGCGGGCGGCGTTCCTTGCATGGTCCAGTTAGCAACGAGCCAGTTGCGCACGATCTGCTTATCGAAGCTTGCCAGGCGGCCGGGGCCACCAGCGGCATAGAGTTCGGCATCCCAGTAGCGGCTCGAATCGCTCGTAAGAACTTCGTCAGCGAGAACAAGAGCACCGGTCTCCGGGTCAGCGCCGAACTCGAACTTGGTGTCTGCGAGAATCACGCCACGGGTCTCCGCGATGGCTGACGCCCGCGCAAAAATGTCGAGCGAAGCATCCCGCAGTGCAACAGCGGCCTTGGTGCCGACGAGCTCGACGGTGCGCTCAAAGCTGATGTTTTCGTCATGCTCGCCCATTGGCGCTTTCCACGCGGGAGTGTAAATCGGTTCCGGCAGACGATCGCCGTCGGTCAGGCCAGCAGGAAGCGCAACGCCGCAAACACTCTGTGACTCCTGGTACTCCAGCCAGCCGCTGCCCGAGAGGTAGCCGCGTACGACGCACTCCACGTGATACATGCTGAGGCGCTTCACCACCATCGACCGGTCGGCGAGCTCTGCCGGTGCCTCGACGCTGGAAATCGAACCTGAGCCAGCATCCGCCAAATGATTCGGAACATCAGGCAACTGCGCGAACCACCACTTGCTCAACTGCGTCAGCAGCGCACCCTTGCTCGGGATGCCCGGCTCCAGCACGTGGTCAAACGCACTAACCCGATCACTGGCGACCATGAGCACAAGCTCTGGCTCGTCGTCGCGCACATACAGATCGCGGACTTTGCCGGAATAGGTTTTCTGCCAACCGTTCACAGCGTCGCTCACTCGGCGACGCGAAGCGCGATATCGGTGCGGAAGTGGCTGCCCTCAAGCGTGATGTGCCCGAGTGCTTCGTAGGCGCGCTCGCGGGCGACCGCAAAAGTCTTGCCCGTCGCAACAACGCTCAGCACGCGTCCACCGGTGGCCACAAACTCGTCACCCTTTTTGGCGGTGGCCGCATGGGCGATGGTGATTCCGGGAACGGCGAGGGCGGCATCCAAACCAGTAATCGGGCGACCGATTTTGGGGTTCTCGGGGTAGCCTTCGCTGGCAAGCACGACAGTGACAGCGACCTCGTCAGAGAAGACGGGAGTGGCGTGGTCGGGGAGACCGCCGGTGGCTGCCGCATAGAGAAGTGAGCTGAGCGGAGTTACGAGGCGCGGCAAAACGACCTGGGTTTCGGGGTCACCGAAGCGGGCATTGAACTCGATGACGCGGATGCCTTCCTTCGTGACAATGAGCCCGCAGTAGAGCAGTCCGATGAAGGGTGTTTGCTCCTCAGCGAGCTGACGGATCGTGGGGATCGCGATGGTGTCGATCACTTCGTCAACAAAGTTCTCAGGGAGCCACGGGAGAGGTGAATAGGCGCCCATGCCGCCGGTGTTTGGGCCGTTGTCGCCGTCGTACGCCAGCTTGTAGTCCTGAGCAGGTGAAAGCGGAACGACATTGTGGCCGTCGCTGAGCAAGAAGAGGGAGACCTCTTCGCCCGCGAGGTATTCCTCGATGAGCACGCTGCCCTGGCCGAGCCAATAGGTCGCGTGATCAACGGCTGCGTTGCGATCGCCGGTAACAAGAACACCCTTGCCGGCGGCGAGACCATCAGCCTTCACCACGTAAGGGGCACCGAACTCATCGAGAGCCTCAAGGGCTTCGTCGAGCGATCCGACGCGGGAGGCACGACCGGTGGGCACGTTGGCGGCATCCATGATGCGTTTCGCGAACGTCTTGCTGCCCTCAAGGGCCGCGGCTGCCTTGCCGGGACCAAACACGGCGATGCCACGGCGGCGCAGATCGTCAGCAACTCCCGCAACAAGGGGAGCCTCTGGGCCGATGATGACCAGCTCAATGTCATTGTCGAGCGCGTATTCGGTGACAACGCTTCCCCGCGTGGGGTCGAGAGCCACCGTCTCAACGACTGACGCAATACCGGCATTGCCGGGCGCTGCCGTAATTTCGTGGGCCTCTTCCTCGCTGAGAAGGGACGTCACAATTGCGTGCTCGCGGGCACCGGAACCAAGAACAAGAATTCGCACGACCCCAGCCTAGCCAAGCGTTCAGAGTTCGTTGCTAGCGTTAAGTCATGGCACAGCTGAAGATTGCCGCAATTGCTGGCGAAGCGAGCATCCGAATGGTGAAGGACGGCAGAGCCGATCGCGATTCGACCGCCACCGCAGTGCGCTATTTGTTGCAGGTTCTTGGGCGAGACGCCGAAGGCAATTCGGTAGAAGTGCGGGTTCCGCCGCACGGCGCCGTGCAAGCAATCGAAGGCCCCAATCACACTCGTGGCACACCACCCAATGTTGTTGAGATGGATGCCGAAACTTGGATCGCGCTAGCAACCGGAACACGCCAGTGGGCCGAGGCTCTCGACTCCGGTGATGTCAGTGCGTCGGGTTCGCGCGCCGACCTCAGCGAATACTTGCCACTGGTGTGGGAGAGAATAGTTCCGTGAGCACTACGCCAGAACACGAGCCAGCGGCATCCGAACCGCAGCAGCCTGAGCAACACGTTGAGGCGGCTGAGATTCGTGAGCCCACGCTCACTAGTTCGGTGGAGTCCGGCGACGCACGAATCCGCCGTGCGCCCAAGTTTGGCCCGTTCCTGATTATCGGGGGAGGCATCGGCGCCATCGTGACGTTTATCCTCACGATGTCATTCCCCGTCGACCCCGTTGTAGGCTTCGGCGCACTCTTCGGCTATTTCAGCCTGTTCGGGATTCCCGCTGGCGTTGCCGTTGGCGCGCTCATTGCACTCACTTTCGACCAGGTGTCGATTCGTCGTGCACGCGCAGCGACCGTCGAACACGAAACTGTCGAACCAGAATCGTACGAAGGCACACTCGAATAGGGCTCGACCCCAACCGTTCTAGCTCAGTTGGCTTTTCTCAAGCCAGTCGAGGTACTCGGGCGTGATGTTGCCCGAAATGTAGTCACCCGTGAAGCAACTCATTTCGAGTGACTTAACGCTGGAGCCTTCAATTATCGCGGCCTGCATATCTGCGACCTCTTGGTAGATGAGTGCGTCGGCGCCCAACTCCATGGCAATTTCGGGAATCTTGCGACCGTGACCGACGAGTTCGGCACGCGTCGGCATGTTGATTCCGTAGACGTGCGGGAAGCGCACGGGCGGTGCTGCCGAGGTAAACGTGACCTTGTTGGCGCCGGCTTCGCGAGCCATCTGCACAATCTCTTTTGAGGTGGTGCCGCGCACGATGGAGTCATCCACAATCAGGATGTTCTTGCCCTTGAACTCGGTGCCCATCGCGTTGAGCTTCTGCTTGACACTCTTTTTGCGCTCGGCCTGGCCGGGCATGATGAAGGTGCGACCAACATAGCGGTTCTTGTAGAAACCTTCGCGGTATTCGACGCCGAGCTTCTGGGCGACCTGCATCGCTGCGGGCCGCGCGGAGTCAGGAATCGGCATGACGACGTCGATATCGCCCATGGGGGTGTACTTGGCGATAGTGTCGGCCAACTTGTTGCCCAAACGCAGGCGAGCTTCATAAACGGAGATGCCGTTCATGATCGAGTCGGGGCGAGCAAGGTAAACGTATTCAAACGAACACGGAATCAGAACTGGGGCCTTGGCGCACTGCTTGGAGAACATCTCTCCGTCGGGCGTAATGAAGATCGCTTCGCCGGGCGCGACATCCCGAACGAGTTCGTAACCAGCACTTTCGAGCACGAGCGATTCGGATGCCACGATCCACTCGTTGCCGACGAGACCGGTCTGGCGGCGGCCCAAGACGAGGGGACGGATGCCGTAGGGGTCGCGGAAGGCGAGCAAGCCGTGGCCGGCGATCAGTGCGATCGCGGCATAGGAGCCCTCAACGCGGTCGTGTACCCGCGAGATGGCCGTGAAGACCTGCTCGGGGTCGAGGTCGAGGCCCGACACTTGCTCTTGAAGTTCGTTGGCCAACACGTTGACGAGCAGTTCAGTATCGCTCGTGGTGTTCAGGTGACGGCGGTCGATGCGGAACAGTTCGTCGGTGAGCTGCTGCGTGTTCGTGAGATTGCCGTTGTGAACGAGGATGATGCCGTAGGGCGCGTTCACATAGAACGGCTGGGCTTCGTTCTCATTGAAAGCGTTGCCCTTGGTGGCGTAGCGCACATGGCCGAGTCCCGAGGTGCCGACGAGGTTGCGCATGTCGCGAGTGCGATATGCCTCACGAACTTGGCCGTTGGCCTTCTGCAAATGCAGGGTGCTGCCGTCGGCAGTCGCGATTCCTGTGGAGTCTTGACCGCGGTGCTGCAAGAGCAGCAGTGCGTCGTAGACCTGCTGGTTGACGGGTTGAGAAGAGACGATACCGACAATGCCGCACATGCTTTCGCGTGGCTCCCTGAGGTCGAAGAGCGCGTACCCGGTGTGAGTACGGTCTAGCTTCTCACATCCAGCCCCGCTGCTGCTGCGGGTGGAGAGGCGCTGCGGCGTGCGGAAAGGCGCTGACCGGTACGCTTGAGCCGTGACCGAGAACTCTTCCTCTAGCTATGCCGCAGCCGGCGTCGATACCGCAGCCGGCGATCTTGCCGTCGAACTAATGAAGTCGGCGGTGAGTGCCACTCACGGGCCCAATGTGCTCAGTGGGGTCGGCGGGTTTGCTGGGCTCTACGACGTGTCGTTCCTCAAGTCGTATAAGCACCCGCTGATGGCGACGTCGACGGATGGCGTCGGCACCAAGGTCGCGATCGCTCAGGCGCTCGACAAGCACGACACCATCGGTCAAGACCTCGTCGGCATGGTTGTTGACGACATCGTTGTCGTGGGCGCGAAGCCCCTCTTCATGACGGACTACATTGCATGCGGCAAGGTTGTGCCGTCTCGCATCGCTGACATCGTTGCGGGAATTGCCCGTGGATGCTCGGCCACTGGCACTGCGCTCGTCGGCGGCGAAACGGCAGAACACCCCGGTCTTCTCGGCCCCGACGACTATGACGTTGCCGGTGCTGCTACCGGTGTTGTTGAAGCGGATGCTCAGCTCGGGCCGCAGCGCGTCACCGACGGTGACGTCGTGATCGCGATGGAGTCCTCGGGCATCCACTCCAACGGTTTCTCTCTCGTGCGCCACATTTTGGCGAACAACAAGATTGGCTACACCGACCGTCTCGATGAGCTTGGCGGAATCGTGGGCGAAGTGCTCCTCGAGCCCACCCGCCTCTACACAATGCCGTTGCTGAACCTGCTCGACGCGCAGCCCGGTGCGGTTCACGCCCTCAGTCACGTCACCGGTGGCGGAATCGCCGCCAACCTCGCCCGCGTGCTGCCCGTTGGCTCCTGGGTCGAAGTTGAGCGTTCGACCTGGTCGCCGCCGAGCGTGTTTCGGGTGCTCTCCGATCTGGCCGGTTCCACCCTCGAGAGTGCCGAAGGAACCTGGAACTTGGGAATCGGCATGATCGCGATCGTTGCTGCCGAATCTGCCGACGCAACAATTGCAGCACTCGCCGCCGACGGCATCCCCTCGTGGGAAGTTGGCCGAGTCTCGATGGCTGCGCATGACCTTTCTGGATTCGAACAGGGCGCAAAGGGTGTCAACGGCGGTGCTGTACGCTTGAATGGGCGCTATGGCAACTAAGAAGCCCGATACTTCGGTGATCGACGCGCCCGATCCTGTGGCCGACGAGGACGAGGCCGAGGCCGCAACAATCGCGCGCCCTGAGCCGCTCGAAGCCCGCGATGGTTCGCCCGCCGCAGCTCTCTGGAGCCTCAACTCACGGTGGCGCCACATCAACCACGGCTCTTACGGGGCAGTGCCCGTCTTTGCTCAACTCCGCCGCATGGCCTATCTGCAAGAAGCAGAAAGTGCCCCGCAGCGCTGGTTTATGGCTGCCCCCGCACGCGTCGCGCAGGCTCGCTCCGATCTCGCCGACTTCATTGGGGTGGATGCCGACCAGTTCGGTTTTGTGCCCAACGCCAGTGCCGGAATGACGGCATCCATTCGCGCTCTCGGCGTGGGCGCGGGTGACGAGATCCTCGTCACCGACCACGCTTACGGAGCCGTCGCCTTCTCTGCCCGACGTGAAGCCCGTCAGCGCGGTGCCAAGGTGCGCACAGTGCCGATCGAACTAAACGCCAGTGCAGATGACATTCTGAAAAAGCTCGGCAGAGTCCTAGCGAAAAAACCGGCCGGCCTTGTTGTCGACGCCTCGAGTTCCTCGACAGCCCGCGAGTTTCCGGTAGCCGCGCTCGCCGAACTGGCACAGAAGCACGGGGTGCCCTTGCTCGTGGATGCAGCCCACGCCCCCGGCGTGCTGCACCGACCCGCAGAAGGCGTTGCGGCATCCGCGTGGGTCGGCAATCTTCACAAGTTCGCGTGTGGTTTCCGTGGCACCGCTGTGCTGGTGGCGGAGAAGAATTTCGCGAAGAACCTGTACCCAGTGATTGATTCTTGGGGGATGGATGAGCCGTTCCCTGGCCGCTTCGACCACCAGGGCACCCTCGACTACACGCCCTATTTGGCCACAGTGGATGCCATCACTGGTCTTGAAAACCGCATCGGCTGGGACGCAATCCGTGCATACATCGAATCGCTGCTTGACTACTCCACTGACGTTGTCGCAGGTGCACTCGACGCTGCGTCTGGCGAGGAATCACGAGTGGATGTCGGCATGCCTGCCCCCGGAATGCGCCTACTGTGTCTGCCGGGAACGCTGGGCGCGACCGGCCCGGAAGCAAACGAGCTCCGCCAGCGGATCAGCGATGAACTTGGTTTCGAAACCCAGATCACCCACTGGCGCGACAGCGGCTACCTGCGCCTCGCCGCCCACGCCTACAACACGGCGGAAGATTACGAGCGCTTCGCTGAAGACGCCGTGCCGGCGATCATTGCGTGGAGCAGGGAGCGCTAGCAACAGTGCAACGCAGAAAGACGAGCGCCTGACCTCAAAGGTCTGGGTGCTCGTCTTTCTTACGAAATACTGCGTCTGTGGTGAAGGCCGCCGTTAGGCGCTACGAGATTCCTCGTCGTCTTCGGTTTCGTACTCGTCGCTGGAGGAATCTCCGGCGGAGTACTCTGGCCACTTTTCGCTATCTTCGGAGACAGGAGCGGTGCTCTCTGACCCGCTCAATTCTCGAGCAAGCGCACCGTAGTTCGTGTCTGGGCTGAAGTACTTCAAATCCCGTGCGACTTTTGTGTGCTTTGCCTTCTGACGGCCGCGTCCCATGCGAGACCCCCTCATGCTTCTGTCCCGGTGCACTAACGGTGGTCAGCGAACGAGCGAACAGGGATGGATGAAAACTAACCCGTAGTTTAGCACGAGCGTTGCCTAACTCTTCGTGGGCTATGCACAGCTCGGCTGTTGGCGGGTAACGTTAGCTCGTGACATCCACTACCGACGCCGACACCTCTGTTGTCGTTATTGGTGCGGGACAAGCGGGCCTCTCGGTTGCCTACTACTTGCGCCGGCTTGGGCTCGACCCAGGCAACGAGTTTGTGTTGCTCGATCGTGGCCCAAACACGGGTGGCGCGTGGCAGTTTCGGTGGGAAGCGTTGCGCATTGGCTCCGCCCACCGCATCAACGATCTTCCTGGCCTCGAAGAGCTGGGTTTGAGCTTTGACACTGCTGATAAACACATGCCAGCCAAAAAAGTGGTCTCTGATTACTACCGCGAATACGAGAAGCACTACGACTTCCAGGTGGTTCGCAATGCTGACGTAATTTCTGTCGAGAATGAGGGTGAGCACCTCAAGGTCACCTTCACTCTCGATGGTGAAGAAACAAAATCAGTGACCGCAACGACAGTCGTGAACGCGACAGGCACTTGGGGCGCACCTTTTATCCCGTGGTACCCGGGGCTCAAATCATTCGAGGGCCGACACCTGCACACGAGCGAATACAAGAGCGCCCGCGAATTTACCGACCAAAGCGTCGTCGTGGTCGGAGGCGGAACTTCGGCGATCGGGTTCTTGCTCGAACTCGAGAATGTGGCCAAGAGCCTCACCTGGGTCAGTCGTCGCCCCATCGACTTCCTTGAGGATGGCGGTCTCAACCTTGAAGCACGCAAAGAGGCCGTGCAGATTCAGGACGAAGCTGCCCGGGCAGGCCGCGCGCTTCCCAGCATTGTCAGCGGCACCGGCGTTCCGCGAACCCGACGTATTCAGGCCGGTATCGAACGAGGCGTGCTGACCCCGCGTCCCATGTTCTCAAGCATCGAGCCAGAGGGAGTGCGCTGGAAAGGCGGCGCCTTCCAGTCGACGGACGCCATCATCTGGTCGACAGGATTCCGCCCAGAACTTCGCCACCTTGCTCCACTTAAACTTCGCGAGAAAGAGGGCGGAATCTCCGTTGGGCAGGGAATCGCCTGGAAAGACCCGCGCGTGTTCTTCGCCGGGTACGGCCCCCAAGCATCCACTATCGGTGCAAACCGGGCGGGGCGGATGATCGCCAGGCAGGTCATCGCAACCCTCAGCAAGATTCAGGCAATGAAGCGCTTGTAGCCGTATCAATGTCGGTGTCGTTGCGTTTCGCTGCGACGGAGCCGCTAGAGGCTGGAAGCGACCTCGCGGATGAGGTCGCGAAGGGCGGCCAGCTGCGGCCGGGAATCGCTCGCCCTCCACTGCATCTCGAGGGGCAGCGTCGCTGCGCGCGCGAGGGGCACGGCAGTGAGATCTTCAGAGAGGTGCCCGATCATCGATGATGGTACAAGGGAAAACGCGCGCGACTCGGAGAGCAGGTAGAGCCGCGAGCCGACGATCCGCGGTGGGCTGACGAGCAGCATCGGGCTCAGCCCTCGTGAGGTGCAGATCTCGAGCAAGTAGTCGTAGTACGCGGGGTTCTGTTCCCGCGGCCACAACAGAAGCGGCAGATCTTCTAGTGCTTCCAGTGCAACACGGTCGGCGTCTGCCAACGGGTGCTGGTGGCTGAGCGCCACGAAAACCTGCTCGTGGGCAAGCACCTCGATCTGGTACCCGGCAGCCTCATCCAGAAACCGGCCAAGGCCGATGTCGGCGTGCTCCGTGATCAGCGTCGATGTCACGCCTCCGGTATCGACGAGGATGTCTTCAACGCGCACCGAGGAGAGCATCTGTTCTGCTTTGCTGATCGTCGAGGGGAGCAGCCGGTTCACCACACTCGGCGAAGCAACGACGCGCGCGGTGCGAATGCGTGTTGGCTCGTAAAGCTGAACGTCTCTGACCACCTGGTTTGCGTGATTCAGCAAGCTCCGGCCTTCAACAGCCATGGCCTCGCCGGCCTGAGTCACCGTCGCCGAGCGCCGCGAGCGGTCGAGTAAGGGGATGCCCAACGCACGCTCCAGCCGGCTGACCTCTTGGCTCACTGTCGGTTGGGAAATGTGCAGGGCCTCGGCCGCACGCCCGAAGTGCCCGATCTCAGCCACAGTGACGAAAATCTCCACCTGTCGCAGCGTAATTTGCATAGGCTTAGCCTATCTAAAGCAGCTCGACTCTTTCTGCATTCTTTGTCAACGACTCGTTACGGTGGGGAGAGCGGTACGCCTCCGGCCGAGCATCAGTGAAGAGCAGCAGCGAAGAAAGAGATTGACTATGTCTGAACCCGTCATCCACGTCTCCCAAGAAGTCCAAGACGCAGTTCGCGAGAACCGCCCTGTTGTCGCTCTTGAGTCCACCATCTTTACCCACGGCCTTCCCCGACCGCGAAACCTCGAGGTCGCGCTTGAAGCCGAGGCCGGTCTTCGTGCGCAGGGCGTCACGCCCGCCACCATCGGTGTTTTCAACGGTGTGCCGACTGTGGGCCTCAGCACCGAGCAGATCACCACGCTGTCAAACTCGGATGACGTTGCCAAGGTCAGCCTCCGCGATCTGCCGGTTGTGCGTGCGCTCGGCAAGCATGGCGGCACGACCGTCGCTGCGACCGCCTTCCTCGCTCACCACGCGGGCGTGAAGGTCTTCTCCACCGGCGGACTCGGCGGCGTTCACCACGGCGCGTCCGAAACCTTCGACGAGTCCGCTGACATGACCACGTTGGCCCAGATCCCGATTCTTGTGATCAGCGCCGGCGTCAAGTCAATTCTTGACATCCCCGCAACTCTCGAACGTTTCGAGACCCTGAACATTCCGGTCATCGGTTATGGCACCACGCATTACCCAGGCTTCTACGTCACTGACTCTGGCTTCACGATCGGCTACTCCGTCGATACTCCCGACGAGGTCGCCGCCATCGTCAATGCCCGTGATGACCTCGGGCTCCCGCAGTCCGTGCTGCTGGCCAACCCGGTTGCTGCCGACAAGCAGCTCCCGCCCGAACAGCTTGACGACATCCTCACCCGCGCTTGGGCTGAAGCCGAGAAGCAGGGCATCAGCGGAAACGCTTCGACTCCCTTCCTGCTCGACTTCATCCAACGTGATACCAAGGGCGTCAGCTTGGACGTCAACGTTGAGGTCTATCGAGGCAACGTCGCTCTCGGCGGCCTCGTCGCCACGGCGCTGACCCGCTGACGGCGAGTCGTCATCGTGCTGGGGATAATCGGAGATCTTGTCGAGGACGTTGTCGTGTGGCTGTCTGAGCCTCTCAGGCACGGGACAGACACGGAGGTGGAAATCTTCCACACCCGCGGGGGCAGCGGAGCGAATGTTGCCAGCTTCGCCGCACGCCTAGATGAGTGAGTCCTATTAGGTGGATGCCGCGTGGGTGCTGTTAATCAGAGGCGGAGGGTGTTAAACCCTGCGTGTGAAGACAGATTTGAACACCCTCCT